>JBGPPE010000008.1:0-31973 GCA_041488395.1 Gallionellaceae bacterium | reverse complement strand
GTGGAACAGGCTGATGTTCCAGTTATGGTCCATGCTGTTGAGGAAATTCATCAGTGCGCCGGGGCGCTCCGGGAATTCAAAGCGGAAGATGATCTCGTCATCCGCCTCGGGCGCGCGCCCGCCCACCAGGTGGCGCAGGTGCAGCTTGGCCATCTCGTTGTCGGTGAGGTCCAGCGTTTCCAGCTTGTTCTTCTTCAGCGTAGCCACCAGGCGGGCGGTTTCGGTCGGGCCGCTCACCTGTACGCCGACAAATACGTGCGCAATTCTGGGATTGGCGTAGCGGTAGTTGAATTCGGTGATGTTGCGGTTGCCCAGCAAGGAGCAGAACTTGCGGAAGCTGCCGGGCGTCTCCGGGATGGTGACGGCCAGGATGGCTTCGCGGCTCTCGCCGATTTCGGCGCGTTCCGATACGAAGCGCAGGCGGTCAAAGTTCATGTTGGCGCCGCTCAGCACGGGAATCAGCGTCTGGCCGGAGAGCTTTTCGCGCGCGGCGTAAAGCTTGGCGCCGGCGATGGCCAGCGCACCCGCCGGCTCCAGGATGGAACGGGTGTCCTGGAACACATCCTTGATCGCGGCGCAGACTTCGTCGGTATTCACCAGCACCACTTCGTCCACATATTTTTTGCACACGCGGAAGGTTTCCTCGCCCACCAGCTTCACTGCGGTGCCATCGGAGAACAGGCCGACCTCGCTGAGGGTCACGCGCTTCCTGGCCTTGAGCGAGCGGTACATGGCGTCGGAGTCGCTGGTCTGCACGCCGATCACCTTGATATCCGGGCGCACCTGTTTGACGGAGGCGGCCACGCCGGAAATCAGGCCGCCGCCGCCGATGGCGCAGAAGATGGCGTGGATGGGCTGGGTGTGCTGACGCAGGATTTCCATGGCGATGGTGCCCTGGCCGGCAATCACATCGGGGTCGTCAAACGGATGCACGAAGGTCAGCTTGTGTTTTCCCTGCAGCAGCAGGGAGTGGCTGTAGGCGTCGTTATAGCTGTCGCCGTGCAGCACGATCTGTACCGCATCCTGGCCGAAGTGCTTGACCGCATCGATCTTGACTTGCGGGGTGGTCACCGGCATTACGATAGTGGCCTTGCAGCCGAGTTTGCGCGCAGACAGTGCCACGCCCTGCGCGTGGTTGCCGGCCGAGGCGGCGATGACGCCGCGCTTGATCTGCGCCGGAGTGAGCTGGGCCATTTTGTTGTAGGCGCCGCGCAGCTTGAACGAGAACACCGGCTGCATGTCTTCGCGCTTCAGCAAAATCTGGTTGCCGATGCGGGATGAGAGGGTGGGGGCGTATTCCAGCGGGCTTTCCACGGCGACGTCGTAGACGCGCGCCGTGAGTATGCGCTTCAGGTAACTTTGCATAGATGACGGTTTTCAGGGTTGTTTTTTGTAAAGATTAGCAGGAATCGGCCTTTTCCAGAAAGACTTTCGTCTGTGTATGGTTTCTAAACTCGTTAATTCCTGCAATAATCGCTGGCTTGTACTAAATGATTATTGAATACTGAAAGTGAGCATGGCGATGACACAAGATGAATTGAAGCGCGCGGTGGCCAAGGCGGCGATCGCCTATGTTCCAACGGATTGCATCGTGGGTGTGGGCACCGGGTCTACTGCGAATTTCTTTATCGACGAACTGGCCACGATCAAGCATAAAATCCGCGGCGCGGTGGCCAGCTCCGAAGCTTCGGCCAAGCGCCTGCAGGGTCACGGCATCGAGGTGCTGTCGCTGAACGATGCGGGCGAGCTGCCGGTGTACGTGGATGGCGCGGACGAGATCACGCGTCACCTGCACATGATCAAGGGCGGCGGCGGCGCGTTGACACGCGAAAAGATTGTGGCCGCAGCCAGCAAGAAATTCATCTGCGTCTGCGACGCCAGCAAGCTGGTCGATGTGCTGGGCAAGTTCCCGCTGCCGGTGGAAGTGATTCCCATGGCGCGCAGCTATGTGGCGCGCGAGCTGGTCAAGCTGGGCGGCCAGCCAAAATTGCGCGAAGGTTTTACCACCGATAACGGCAATCTCATTCTGGACGTGCACAACCTGCAAATCATGAATCCGGTGGAGCTGGAAACCACCTTGAACCATATTGCCGGCGTGGTGACCAACGGTTTGTTTGCACGTCGCGGCGCGGATGTGCTGCTGCTGGGAACTGACAAGGGCGTGCAGACTCTGACAGTCGGCAGTGCTGTGTAATTAAAGCGTCATGGGTGGCAGGTATTATTCGCAATCAAAATAGATGAGGGATTCAAATGGCCAGTAGCGAACATACTTCAAAACAGTTTGATGCCGAGCTGGAGGCAGTGCGCGCGCGCGTGCTGCAGATGGGCGGGCTGGTGGAAAGCCAGATACGCGTGGCCATTGAATCCCTGACCAGCGGCGATGTAAACCTGATGAAGCGCGTGATCGAGGACGATCATCGCGTGAATGCAATGGAAGTCGAGATCGACGAGAGCTGCAACCACATTCTGGTGCGTCGCCAGCCGGCCGCGGGCGACCTGCGCATGGTGATGACCGTGATCAAGACCATCACCGATCTGGAGCGCATCGGCGACGAAGCGCAGAAGATCGCGCGCATGGCGATCCTGCTGTCGCAGAAAGAGCGCCTCAATCTGCCGCGCTACCATGAGATCAAGCACGCCGCCGAGCTGGCGCTGGACATGCTGCACAAGGCGCTGGATGCGTTTGCGCGCCTGGATGTGGCGGCTGCCGCGCAGGTGGTGCGTCAGGATGAGCAGGTGGACGAAGAATTCCGCGCCATCATGCGTTATCTCATCACCTTCATGATGGAAGACCCGCGCACCATTTCCACTGCGCTGGAAATCCTGTTTATCGCCAAGGCGATTGAGCGCATCGGTGACCATGCGCAGAACATGGCGGAGTATGTGGTGTATATGGTGAAGGGGCGCGATGTGCGCCACGTTACCGTGGAAGAAATCGAACGCGAAGCGCGCAAATAAGCCTGCTGCAAAGGTGACCCGCGCGATCTCCCCCAATTGAAACGGAAATAATGCGCTGTGGAACGGCAATCCATCCTCGCGGCGGTTGATCTCGGCTCCAACAGCTTCCGCCTGCAGGTGGCGCGGGTGGAAAACAACCAGCTCTACATGCTTGACGGTTTGCGCGAATCGGTGCGCCTGGCTGCCGGCCTGGGTGAGGACAAGCGCCTGGACAAGGCGGCGCAGCAGCGCGCGCTGGCCTGTTTGCAGCGCTTTGGCGAAAGACTGCGCGGCTTGCCGGCCGGTGCGGTGCGCGCAGTCGCTACCAACTCTCTGCGTGTGGCAAAAAATGCCGCTGAATTCCTGCCCAAGGCCGAAGCTGCGCTCGGTTTTCCCATTGAAGTCATTGCCGGTCGTGAAGAGGCGCGCCTGATCTACCTCGGCGTGGCGCATGGCTTGCCGCAGTCTGAGGGGAAGCGGCTGGTAATGGATATCGGCGGCGGCTCCACCGAATTTATTGTCGGCCATGGGCTGCAGCCACTCAAGCTGGAAAGCCTGTATATGGGCTGTGTCAGTTACAGCCTGCGCTATTTCCCCGATGGAAAAATCACCAAGTCCAGCCTCAAGCAGGCCGAGCTCGCCGCGCGCAACGAACTGCAGACGATTGTGGCGGAGTTCTCGCACGGCCATTGGCACAACGCGCTGGGCTCATCGGGCAGTGCACGCATGCTGTGCGATGTGCTGGAGCAGAACGGCTACAGCAAGAGCGGCATTACCCGCTTGGGACTGGAGCTGCTACGCGAGCAGCTGCTGAAAGTCGGCGATGTGCATCGTCTCGAACTGCTCGGCCTCAAAGCGGACCGCATACCCGTGCTGCCGGGCGGCTTTGCCATCATGTATGCGGCGTTCTGTGAGCTGGGTATCGAGAAAATGGATACGGCGCTGGGCGCGTTGCGCGAAGGCGTGCTGTACGACCAGCTGGGCCGCTTCCACCATAACGACATGCGCGATGTCACTGCCAAACAATTCATGCGCCGCTACCATGTTGACGTGCAGCAGGCCGAACGTGTGGCGCTGCTTGCCGACCAGCTGGCACGCCAGTTTTTCGATGAACAGGCCGGCGAAGACAGCCTGCGCCAGCTGGGCTGGGCGGCCAGCATGCACGAAATCGGCATCAGCGTCGCGCACAGCGGCTACCATAAACACACGGCCTACATCCTCAAAAATGCCGACATGCCGGGTTTCTCCAGGAAGGAGCAGGAGCGGCTGAGCATGATCGCGCTGGCGCACCGCGGCAGCCTGGACAAGATGCGCGGCATGCTCAAAGCGCCGGAAGATATTGCGCTGGCCATGTCGCTGCGGCTGGCCGCGCTGTTTTACCGCAATCGCGGCAACATTGCCGTGCCGGTGATGCAGACGCGCTTCAGCGGCACCAAGTTTCACCTCGTGCTCACTCCGGGCTGGCTGGCACAGAATCCTCTGACCGACACAGCCTTGCAGGATGAGGCCAGGCAGTGGAAGGAGCTGGGCGTGAGTGTGCAGGTGCTGGAAGCGTGAGAATTTTTACCACCATTTGATCAGTGACGGGAGGAATAGATGAAACAACTGAAAATCGTCTTGCTTAGCATGGCTATCGGAGTTGCAATCGGGATGTGGTTCGGGGTGAATATCGGCCGCGAGGTTCCTTTTTATTCGAATCCGTTTGATACCGGCTCGCTGAACCAGAAGCTCAAGAAGGTAAGTGGAGAAACGCTGGAAAAAGGTGGTCAGGCGCTGGAAAAAACCGGCCAGGCTTTGCAGGAAAAGCTGAACAAATAAGCATGAAGAGTCAGCTGTAATACAATCAGGCGCATGTCTTGTCAGCCTGAAATCTCATCGGCGAAATGTTGCTTTAGCCTGCTGCAAGCGCAGCTCATGGGCGCAGTGTGCTGCTTTGCACTGTGTTTTTCAATGGAGCTGCATGCTGCGGCGCAGCCTGAGCAGCCAGCATCTGCTCCGTCTGCCGGAGAGGCGTTGCAGCCGGCGTCGGCTCCTGCTGCCGGGATAACGCTGCAACCAGAGGTGCCGCTGGTTGCAGAGCTGCTGGGCCCTGCAGATGCGCCACGCGACTATTGGTCTGGCCGATTTGTTACTTTTGCCAACGACATCGACCGCTTCTTTGGTGATCCGCGCTATTTTCAGGAGGCGAACAAAAGCGTATTGCAGCTAAACCTGGCCAAGGTATATGAGCCGGGTGATAGCGGCGGCAGTGTGGTGCTGGATGGCCAGGCGAAACTCGACCTGCCCTCCACCGAAAGACGCTTCAGTCTGATGCTGGAATCCAATCCGGAGAAAAACATCAGCAGCGATACGCCCAAGCGCCCGGTCCTCGCCAATGACGTAGTGACCAGCAACAATCAGTCTGCTGCGCTGCGCATTGAAAAGCCACCGGTCGATAGCCCCTGGCACTTCAGTGCAGATGCCGGCGTCAAGGTGCGCGTGCCGCTGGAGCCTTTTGTGCGCAGCCGGGCCAGTTACAGCAAGCCATTGGGAAGTTGGCGCGCCAAGGCTGCCGAGACGGTGTTCTGGTTCAGCTCAATTGGTGCGGGTGAAACCACCCAGATCGATTTCGAGCGCTTCATCAGCGAGCCGGTTCTGTTCCGTGCCACCAGCACGGTAACGTGGATGAACGACCCGCATAACTTCGATCTGCGCCAGGATTTTTCCATCTATCACACGCTGAATGATCGCACTGGCTTGCTGTATCAGGCCAGCGTAGTCGGGGTGAGCCAGCCTGAGCTGGAAGCAACAGAGTATGTTCTGTTGCTGCTGGCGCGCTATCGCCTGCACCGCAGCTGGGTATTTTTTGAAATCAGCCCGCAACTGCATTTCCCTAAAATCAAAAATTTTGATGCCAGCCCCATGCTGCTGTTGCGCCTGGAAGTGCTGTTTGACGGCACAAGGTGAGCAGAGGGTGAATGCTGAAATGACGCGGGGTGGTGGGCACGCGTGTTAAACTGGCATCGAAGCTGGCTAGACAGTCGCCGCGCACGCAAGTGCGGGGAGGAAAGTCCGGGCTCCACAGAGCAGGATGCCGGTTAATGGCCGGACACCGTGAGGTGATGAACAGTGCCACAGAAAATAAACTGCCTAAGTTCCTTCGGGAAACGGTGAGGGTGAAACGGCGGGGTAAGAGCCCACCGCGGACGTGGTAACACGGACGGCACGGTAAACTCCATCCGGAGCAAGACCAAATAAGCAGGCTATGACGTTGCTCGCGTCGCTTGCGGGTAGGTTGCTTGAGCGTCAGGTAACGAAACGCCTAGAGGAATGACTGTCCACGACAGAACCCGGCTTACCGGCCAGCTTCACCTCATTTGATAAGCTATCGTCCGTTAAAAATATTGTTGGCGGGCTTGAGATTTCGCTTGAAGAAGCTCATAACTGCACCAAGAAGATATTTACAACCACACTAAAGGAATGCCATGTCTCACTTTCACGCCGTTGTATGGATTGACCACGCCGAAGCGCATGTCATGCACATCAGCCCGGATGACATTGAATCATCCATCGTGCGCCCGAAAAAGCCGCACCAACATTTGCACCACAAGCGCGGGGCGGATAAGGGTGGCACTGTGAGCATCGGTCGCTCACCCGAAGATCAGCAGTTTTATCACGAAGTGGTTGAGGCGCTGAAGGGTGCCAAGGAGGTGCTGGTGGTGGGGCCGGCCAGTGCCAAACTGCAACTCATCAAACACATCCATAGTCACGACCAGCACATGGCTGACAAGGTGATCGGTGTGGAAACCGTTGACCACCCCAGCGATGCACAACTGGTTGCCTATGCGCGTAAATACTTTGTTGCGGCGGATCGCATGCGCCCGCAATAAATCTGGCCCGCTTGCGGGCGGGACGGTGTTAAACAGGAGGGCCTGCGCATTGCAGGCCTTCTTTGTTTGATGGGGCTTTATGGAGCTAAGGCGCGTCAAAAATTGCGCTTACTGCTTAAACTGTTTCCTCAAGGGCTGTGAGCCTTACCCGAAGCCGCAAACTGAGGCGGCGCAGCGAATTATCCAGGCCTTCCATCACAAACAACTTTAGCTAGTTATTGCAATTCATTGCTTTTTAAGCATATTTGTTTTGCATTAACATTCTGCGCTAAGCCCTTGTCCCGTAAAGAAAAAAGCTGATTTGTCGCTTGACTTGGCGTCGTTATTTCAAATATAGTGGGGCCTAGTGGTGATAAGTGGGTAAAAGTGGGATTTTAAAGGGGTGTCATGTTCCAGGGAGCGACACAATTCAATTTGGATGGCAAGGGCAGGTTGGCGATACCGACGCGGTATCGCGACATGCTGCTGGCGCATTGTGCAGGTCAGCTGGTGCTGACTGCCGATGCTGATGGCTGTCTGTTGCTCTACCCGCAGCCCGAGTGGCAGCCCATCCGCGAAAAATTGATGAAGCTTTCCTCATTTGACCCGCGCACCCGCGCCTTGCAGCGCTTCCTGGTGGGTTATGCCGAAGATGTGGTGATGGATGCCGCCGGCCGCGTGCTGGTGTCGGCCACGCTGCGCGATTATGCCAAGCTGGACAAGCGCGTGATGCTGGTTGGCCAGGGCAACAAATTTGAATTGTGGGACGAGGCGCGCTGGCAGGCGCTGCACGAGAAGATGGCGGGCTTTAGTGCGGGTGATCTGCCGCCCGAATTAGAGGGGTTCACCTTGTGAGTGTGGGGCAGCCACACGAGCCCAAACCAGTGCATGAAACGGTTCTGTTGCGTGAGGCGGTAGATGCGCTGCAGATCAGGCCATCGGGTATTTATGTGGATGGCACCTTCGGGCGCGGCGGTCACAGCCGTTTGATCTTGCAGAAGCTGGGCGCAGAGGGACGCTTGATTGCGCTGGACAAGGATCCGGCGGCAGTGGCGGCGGGGCAGGCAATCAGCGATGCAAGGTTTCAGATGGTGCATAGCGGCTTTGCGCAGTTGGGTGAGGTGTTGCGCGGCCTGGCTATCGACAGGGTGGACGGAGTGCTGCTCGACCTGGGTGTGTCGTCGCCGCAGCTCGACGATGCGCAACGCGGCTTCAGTTTCAGGTTTGATGCGCCGCTGGATATGCGCATGGATACCAGTAACGGGCAAACGGCAGCAGAGTGGTTGGCGTCGGCAGATGAAGGTTTACTTGTGGAGGTGATACGTGACTATGGCGAAGAACGGTTTGCTAAGCAGATTGCAAGGGCGCTTGTTGCGGCGCGCAAAGAACAGCCAATACTCACCACAAGGCAGCTTGGCGAAGTGGTGGCTCAGGCCGTGCGCACCCGCGAACCTGGGAAAAATCCGGCAACGCGCACCTTTCAGGCTATACGGATTTATCTCAACCGCGAACTCGAAGAACTCGCGGATATCCTGCCGCAGTGTGTTGATCACCTGACAATGGGAGGGCGCTTGGCTGTGATCAGTTTTCACTCGCTGGAGGATCGCATCGTGAAGCGCTTTATGCGCGACATGGCGCAGGGCGACAAATTTCCGCACGGCTTGCCGATCCGTGCTGCAGAGATTCCACAGGGCAGGCTGAAGGTAATCGGCAAGGCGGTGATGCCGTCGGAACAGGAAGTGGCAGCGAACCCGCGTGCACGCAGCGCAGTATTGCGCGTGGCAGAGCGTAGCGGGAGTGAAAGTGGCTAGGCTGAATTTGTTGTTGTTATGTTTGTGTATAGCGTGCGCGCTAGGTGTTGTGACCTCACAACACAAGGCGCGCAAACTGTTTGTTGAATTGCAAAAAGAGAAAGACCGGGCGCAGCAGATGGAAGTGGAGTGGGGACAATTGCAGCTGGAGCAGAGCACCTGGGCGATGCCGACACGTGTCGAGAAAATCGCCAGTCGCCAGCTGCAGATGCAATTGCCCAAGGGCGCACAGATTCAGTTTGTGCGCATGGACCAATCAGGCGTGAGCAAATAATCAGACATGAATTACGCCAGCAACCCTAAGACGCAAGGACAGACCGCGCTGCCGCAGTGGCGGTCGCGCGCGCTGTTTGTGCTGCTGTTGCTGGGGCTGTTTGCGCTGTTGCTGCGCGCCGTTTACCTGCAGGGCATCCACAACGATTTCCTCAAGCAGGAAGGCGATGCGCGCTATGGCCGTGTGGTTGATATCAATGCGCACCGCGGCATGATTGCCGATCGCATGGGTAATCCGCTGGCGATCAGCACGCCGGTCGAGTCGATCTGGGCCAGCCCGCAGGACGTGGTGGTGACGCCGCAACAGCTCCGGCAGCTGGCCCTGATCATGGGCGTGGACTTGGCTGAGCTGAAAAAGAAGCTAGAGGATACCTCGCGCGAATTCGTCTACCTGAAACGCCAGTTGCCGCCGGAGCAGGCAGAAAAAATCGTCAAGCTGGGTGTGCCGGGGCTGGCGTTGCGCCGCGAATATCGCCGCTATTATCCCGCTGGCGAGGTGACCTCGCATGTGCTCGGTTTTACCGATCTGGACGACAACGGCCAGGAAGGCATCGAATTTGGCTGGCAGGCCAAACTGGGCGGCAAGAACGGCAGCCAGCGCGTGATCAAGGACAGGCGCGGTTATATCGTCGAGGATGGTGCCAGCATCCGTTTGCCCAAACCGGGTACCGACGTGGTGTTGAGTCTGGACAGCAAAATCCAGTCGATTGCCTATCGTGAAATCAAGGCCGCGGTTGAGCTGCACCACGCCAAGGCCGGTTCTATCGTGGTGCTGGATGCGAAGAGCGGCGAAGTGCTCGCGCTGGCGAACTGGCCCAGTTACAACCCCAACAACCGCGAGAAACCGAATGCCGCGGTGATGCGCAATCGTGCGGTGACCGATCTGTTTGAGCCAGGTTCAACCATGAAGCCCTTCACCATTGCGGCAGCACTGGAAAACGGCTTGATCAAGCCGGCAACGGTGATCAATACCCGGGGTGGAACCTTCACTGTGGGCGGCCGCACCATACACGATACCCATCCGGAAAGATCACTTACCGTGGCCGGTGTGATACAGAAATCGAGCAACGTCGGCGCTGCAAAAATAGCCCTGATGATGCCGCCCAAAAATTTCTGGAACAGCCTGAGTGAAAGCGGGTTTGGCGAGGCGACCGGCAGCGGCTTCCCCGGCGAGGCTGCAGGCATGCTGCATGACTACAGGAAATGGCGCCCGATCGAGCAGGCCACCATGTCCTACGGCAACGGCATCTCGGTCAATCTGTTGCAACTGGCGCGCGCCTATACGGTGTTTGCCAACGACGGCGAAATGAAACAGGTCACCCTGCTGAAACAGGAGGTGCCGACCATCGGCACCACGGTATTCTCGCCGGCAACCGCACATGCAGTGCGCGACATGCTGGAGATGGTGGTCAAGCCGGGTGGCACCGCGCCGCTGGCCCAGGTGACCGGCTACCGTGTGGCAGGAAAAACCGGCACGGCGCACAAGCTGGAAAATGGACGCTATGTTGATCGCTATGTTGCCTCGTTTGTAGGTATGGCACCGGCCTCGAATCCGCGCCTGATCGTGGCGGTGATGATCAATGAGCCCGCCGGGTCTGAATACTACGGCGGGCAGGTTGCCGCACCGGCATTCAGCAACGTCACCGGCGCTGCGCTGCGCCTGCTGAATGTGCCGAATGACGCACCGCTAAATAACGTGTTGCAGCCACCCGCAGACATCATCAAGGAGGACGCATGAGCGCCTCAACTGATCGGCAGACGCACGCCAATGCCTTCCATGCGGAGTTGCTGGGTGCGCTGGGTGTGAGCCTCACCCGGCTGGTGACCGACAGTCGCCAGGTAAAACCGGGTGACACTTTTGTGGCCTATCCGGGCGGCCAGGCAGATGGCCGCCATTTTATTGCGCAGGCCATTGCCCAGGGCGCCAATGCGGTGATCTACGAAAAACTTGTGTCCGGGCATCCGTGGGAAGCGCAGCATTTTGTCTGGAATGAGGCGTGGCAAGTGCCTAATCTTGCGGTAAGCGATCTGCGCAAACATGCAGGAACGATTGCAGATTACGTCTATGCACATCCATCGGAAAAACTGTGGATGGTGGGCGTGACCGGTACCAACGGAAAAACATCCTGCAGTCACTGGATTGCGCAATCTCTCAATGCGCTACGGCGCAAGAGTGCGCTGATCGGCACGCTGGGTAACGGTTTTCCGGGAGCGTTGCAGGCCACGCTCAACACCACGCCTGATGCATTTCGCGTGCATGCCCTGCTGGCCGAGTATGTGCGGCAGCAGGCGCTGGCGGTGGCAATGGAAGTGTCATCGCATGCACTGGAGCAGGGCAGGGTGAATGCAGTGCAATTCGATGTGGCCTTGCTGACCAACCTCAGTCGCGATCATCTCGATTACCACGGCGACATGACGCACTACGCAGCAGCCAAGCGCCGTTTGTTTGACTGGCAGGCGCTCAAATATGCCGTGCTCAACCTGGATGACGATTTCGGCAGCGAGCTGGCCGAGCAGTTGCAGGATGCAGAGGTGGAAGCCATCGGTTATGGCCTGACCGACAAGGCCTTGCAGCAGGCCGAGCGTCTGGGCATGCGCATGGTGTTTGGCGGCAAGCTCAATCTGGACGCGCGCGGCTTTACCCTGCAAGTACATTCCAGCTGGGGGGGCGGCGAATTGCGCAGCGGCCTGCTGGGCAAATTCAACGCATCCAACATGCTCGGCACGCTGGCGGTGCTGCTGGTGAGCGGCGTGGAGCTGACAGATGCCTTGCGCGAACTGGCGCAACTGCAGGCCGTGGCCGGCAGGATGGAAACGCTGGGCGGCGGGGCGCAACCGGCCGTGGTGGTGGATTACGCGCACACCCCGGACGCCCTGGAAAAGGTGTTGCTGGCCTTGCGCGAGGTAACCGACACGAGCGGCGGCAAGCTGATCTGCGTATTTGGCTGCGGCGGAGACCGCGATCGTGGCAAGCGCCCGATGATGGGGCAGGTGGTGGCGAAGCTGGCCGATGTGTGCATCGTGACCAGCGACAACCCGCGCAGCGAAGATCCGCGCGCAATCATTGCGGCGATCGTGCCGGGCATTGAAGCGGGGCTCGCCGGCAAGGCCTGCGGCTACCAGGTGGTTGAGGAGCGGGCCGCGGCGATTGCGCTGGCCATCGGCGAAGCGCAGGCAAGAGACACCGTGTTGCTGGCCGGCAAGGGGCACGAGGAATATCAGGAGATTAACGGCGTGAAGCATGCGTTCAGCGATATTGAGGAAGCCCGGCGCGCCTTGCGCGCGTGGCGGGCGGAGGGGCGCGCATGATGCTGCTGTCACAGGCTGCGCAGGTGCTGGGTGCGCGGATGATAGGCGCGGATGTCGAATTCCGTGCGGTGTCCAGCGACAGCCGCGCGATCAGCAAGGGCGACCTGTTTGTCGCGCTGCAGGGAACCAATTTTGACGGCAGCCAGTTCGTCGCCATGTCCGCTGCAAGCGGAGCGGTCGCCGCCATGGTCAATGCGGCCAGCTATCGCGGCACGGACGCCCCCTGCTCCTTGCTGCTGGTGGAAGATACACGCCTGGCCATGGGGCAGCTTGCCGCCTGGTGGCGCAAGCAGTTCAGCATACCGGTGGTGGGGGTGACCGGCAGCAACGGCAAGACCACGGTCAAGGAAATGCTGGCAGCGGTGCTGCGCGCAGCAGCCGGCAGCGACGATGCGGTGTTGGCGACGCAGGGCAACCTGAACAACGACATCGGCATGCCGCTGACCCTGCTCAAATTGCGCGCTAATCATCGCTATGCGGTGATCGAGATGGGCATGAATCACACTGGTGAAATCGATTACCTGACGCGCCTGGCCTGCCCGGATGTAACCCTTATCAACAACGCGAGCGGCGCGCACTTGGCCGGGCTGGGCTCGGTGCGTGGCGTGGCGCAGGCCAAGGGGGAAATACTCGCCGGGCTGTCGCCGCAGGGGGTAGCCGTGATCAATGCGGATGAAGAGCATGCGCCGCTGTGGCGCGAACTGGCAGGCAGCCACCGGGTCATCGAATTCGGTCTGGAACAGCAGCCGGACGTGCGCGCACAGTGGAAACCACAGGGCTACGCTGCGCAGATGGAAGTGCATACGCCACAAGGAAACTTTTCGGCCACCCTGCAGGTGCCGGGCGTGCACAACGTACGCAACGCTCTGGCTGCAACGGCTGCAGCCATTGCGCTGAATGTGCCGTTGCCGGCGATAGCCGCAGGCCTGGAGAAATTTGCCGGTGTGGCCGGGCGTTTGCAGCGCAAGAGCGCATTGCATGGCGCCACGCTGATCGACGACACCTATAACGCCAATCCTGCCTCACTGCGCGCTGCGCTGAAAGTGCTGACACAGGCTGCCGGGAAAAAACTGCTGGTGCTGGGCGATATGGGCGAGCTGGGCGCCGATGCCGCGCACATGCACGCCGAGATTGGCACGGAGGCGCGCCACATGGGGGTGGACAAGCTGTTTGCATTGGGCGATTTGAGCAGTTATGCCGTGGAGGAATTTGGTGCGGGTGCGCGCCATTTCGAGCGCATCGAAGATTTGTGTGCGGCACTGGAACAGGAGCTGAACGAACACAGCACCGTGCTGGTCAAGGGATCGCGGTTTATGAAAATGGAGCGTGTGGTGCGCCATTGCACCACGCTGCAATAAGGGGAAAGCATGTTATTGGCACTGGCACAATGGTTGTCACAGGACATCAGGGGATTCAGCGTATTCAACTACATTACGTTGCGAGCCGTGCTGGCCGCGATGACCTCGCTGATGATTTCATTCATGGTCGGCCCGGCCATGATACGCAAGCTGACCGCCTACAAGATCGGGCAATCGGTGCGCAGCGATGGTCCGCAGACTCATCTGGTCAAGGCCGGAACGCCGACCATGGGCGGTGCACTGATACTGACTTCAATTGCCATTACCACCCTGCTGTGGGGTGACCTGAGCAACCAGTACGTCTGGCTGGCGCTGTTGACCACACTGGGTTTCGGTGCCATCGGCTGGGTGGATGACTACCGCAAGGTGGTGCATCGCAATCCCAAGGGCTTGTCGGCCAGGGCCAAGATGTTCTGGCAATCGCTCATCGCCCTGGTGGTGGCAGTCTATCTGTGGCAGCACGCCAGTTTGCCTGCGCATACCGAACTGATCGTGCCCTTCTTCAAGACAGTGGCGTTCCCGCTCGGGGCACTGGCCTTTATCGTGCTGGCCTATCTGGTGATCGTGGGCACCAGCAATGCGGTCAATCTGACCGATGGCCTGGATGGCCTGGCGATCATGCCGACGGTGATGGTGAGCAGCGCACTGGCGCTATTCGCCTATGTGGCAGGCCATGCGGTATTTGCCAAATATCTGGGTATTCCGCATGTGCCTGGTGCGGGTGAGCTGGCCGTGTTCTGTGGCGCCATTGCCGGCTCGGGGCTGGCGTTTCTGTGGTTTAACGCGTATCCGGCCGAGGTGTTCATGGGCGACGTGGGCGCGCTGGCGCTGGGCGCTGCACTGGGGGTCGTGGCGGTCATTATCCGCCAGGAACTGGTGCTGTTCATCATGGGCGGCGTGTTCGTGATGGAAGCAGTGTCGGTAATGCTGCAGGTGGCCTCGTTCAAGCTGACCGGCAAGCGCATCTTCCGCATGGCACCGTTGCACCACCACTATGAACTGAAGGGCTGGAAAGAAACGCAGGTAGTAGTGCGCTTCTGGATTATTACCATGTTGCTGGTGCTGTTAGGACTGGCAACATTGAAATTGAGATGAGTGTGGGTATGCACAAGCGCACTACGGGAGCGTTGGGGGAGGCTAATGTGAGCGCAGCGAACGTTATGACGACACCAAACGCCTTCCGTGCGCTTCTGGATTATTACCATGTTGCTGGTGTTGCTGGGATTAGCAACGTTGAAGTTACGCTAAGCAAGGAAAACAAAGAAACAAGATGACGCAATGGGCTGACAAATCGGTGCTGGTGCTGGGTCTCGGTGAGACCGGGCTCTCGCTCGTGCGCTGGTTGAGCGCACAGGGCGCGCGCGTGCGCGTGGCCGACAGCCGCGAACACCCACCCGGGCTGGAAGTGTTGCGCACGCAATTCCCGCAAGTGGACGTGCGCTGCGGCATCTTCCGCAGCGAATTGCTCGAGGGTATCGAGCAGATCGCCATCAGCCCGGGCGTACCGATGCGCGATCCATTTGTACAAAAAGCAGTTGCAAACAAAATCCCGGTGGCCGGCGACATCGAGCTGTTTGCGCAGTCACTGCCGCAGGAAAATGCGCCCAGGATCATTGCGATCACCGGTGCCAACGGCAAGACCACAGTCACCAGCATGGTGGGGGCGATGTGTCGTGCGGCAGGGATGGATACCGCAGTGGCCGGCAATATTTCGCCTGCGGTGCTGGATGTGTTGCTGCAGCGCCAGGGCAAGCAACCCGATGTGTGGGTGCTGGAGCTGTCCAGTTTTCAGCTGGAAACCACCAGTTCGCTCAGTGCCGATGCGGCAACCGTGCTGAACATCAGTGAAGACCACCTGGATCGCTACGACGACATGGGCGAGTACATCGCCGCCAAGGCGCGCATCTTCCGGCGCGACGGCGATGGTGGTGTGCAGGTGCTGAATCGCGATGATGCGGAGAGCGCAGGCATGGCGCTGCTCGGCAGGACGCATGCCACCTTCGGCTTGAACACGCCGGCACAGGGTGTAGATGACTGGGGTATTGAAACCGCAGACGGTTTTGTCTGGCTGACCGAGGGCAAACGTCGCGTACTCAAGGCAACCGAATTGCAGGTGTCGGGTCTGCACAATGTGGCCAATGCGCTGGCGGCACTGGCGCTGTGCCGTGCCATCGATCTGCCGCTGGCGCCGTTGCTGGGGGCATTGCGCAGTTTCAGGGGCTTGCCGCACCGCGTGGAGCCGGTCGCAGAAATCAATGGCGTCACCTATTACGATGATTCCAAGGGCACCAATGTTGGCGCAACCGTGGCGGCGCTCAAAGGTTTGGGGCGCAAAGCCGTGGTGATACTGGGCGGTGATGGCAAGGGGCAGGATTTCGCGCCGCTGCATGAGGCGGTTGAACAGCATGCGCGCGCAGTGGTGCTGATCGGACGCGATGCCGACAAGATTGCAATGGCACTGAGTGATTGCAGCGTGCCGCTGCTCAATGCGGTTGATATGGATGAGGCGGTGCGCCTGAGTGCCGACAATGCCAAAGCGGGTGATGCTGTATTGATGTCGCCCGCCTGCGCCAGCTTTGATATGTATCGCAACTATGTGCATCGCGCCGAGATGTTTATCAGCGCAGTGCAGCGTCTGCAGGCGGAGGCGTCATGAAACTGGCCGCGATGAGCATGTTTCAGATGAACAGCCAGCGCAAAGTGATGGCGGAATACGACACCGTGCTGACCTGGATAGTCGCGGCGCTGCTATGCATCGGACTGGTGATGGTGTATTCGGCCTCGATCGCCACCGCAGAAGCCGGCAAGTACACCGGCTACCAGCCGTCCTATTATCTAATGCGCCATGGCATGTACATCTGCATAGGCCTGTTTGCCGGCGCAGTGGTGTTCCAGGTACCGTTGCAGACCTGGCAAAAAATTGCGCCCTATCTGTTTTTGCTGGGGGTGGCATTGCTGCTGCTGGTGCTGATACCCGGGGTGGGGCGCGTGGTCAACGGCAGCCGGCGCTGGCTGTCGCTGTTCGTATTCAACCTGCAGCCGTCCGAACTGATGAAGCTGTTTGCCGTGCTGTATGCGGCCGACTACGCCGTACGCAAGGGGGCGGTGAAAGACAGCCTGAGCCAGGCATTCATGCCGATGTTCGCCGTGATGGCGCTGGTGGGCGCGCTGCTGTTGCTGGAGCCGGACATGGGCGCGTTTGTGGTGATCTGCGCCATCGCCATGGGCACGCTGTGGCTGGGTGGTTTTAATCTGAAGGTTTTTGGCGCGCTGCTGGTGGCGCTGCCGTTGGCGTTTGCCGCGCTGATTATTTCCTCACCCTATCGCCTGCAGCGTGTAACCAGCTTTATGGATCCGTGGGCAGACCCGTTTGGCAAGGGCTACCAGCTGAGTCATGCGCTGATCGCATTTGGGCGCGGTGAATGGCTGGGTGTCGGTCTGGGCGCCAGCGTGGAAAAATTGTTCTACCTGCCGGAAGCGCACACCGATTTTCTGCTGGCGGTGATTGCCGAGGAGCTGGGTTTTGTCGGGGTCAGCGTGGTGATCCTGCTGTTTGGCTGGCTGATTGTGCGTGCCTTTGCCATCGGCCGCCAGTCGGTGATGCTGGATCGCCTGTATGCCGCCCTGGTTGCACAGGGCATCGCCATCTGGCTGGGTGTGCAGGCGATGATCAACATCGGTGTAAACATGGGCGTGCTGCCCACCAAGGGACTGACTCTGCCTTTCCTGAGCTATGGCGGCAGCGGTGTGGTGGTGAATTGCGTCGCCATCGCCATGCTGCTGAGGATTGATTGGGAAAATCGCCGGATGATGAGAGGCCAAGCAGCATGAATTTCGACCTCGCAACAATGAACGTAACCAAACATCATCCGGCGATTTCGGTGAAGGCTAACTTGCGCATGCAAGTTATGCCGGAACCAAAACTCCCAAAAGATGCGCGGAGCAACGGTATGAACGCTGAACTGAATCATTCGTCTGTTTCGGTGCAGGCTAACTTGCGTCAGCAAGTTAAGTCCCATCGGGACGGCCGTAGCCAAAATCGGAAGATGATGAGGGGGCAATCAGTATGAGCGCGCGTTCCATCATGATCATGGCCGGCGGCACCGGCGGTCATATTTTTAGCTCCGACATAACGCGCAAAAAACGCGCATTAGTCTCCACTGAAAATGTGCCCAGTGCGGAGGTGTGCCATGGCTAGGTCAATTTTAATAATGGCCGGTGGGACAGGAGGGCACATCTTCCCAGCCCTGGCCGTCGCCGACTGCCTGCGTGCCGAAGGCTGGCAGGTCACCTGGCTGGGCGCACCCAACAGCATGGAAGCCGAGCTGGTGCCCAAACACGGCTATGCAGTGGCCTGGGTGAACTTTTCCGGTTTGCGCGGCAAGGGCCTGTTGCGCAAATTGATGCTGCCGCTGAATCTGCTGCGTGCGCTGTGGCAAAGCGCAGTGGCGCTGTTTCGCTACCGGCCCGACGTGGTGCTGGGCATGGGCGGCTACATCACCTTCCCCGGCGGGGTGATGGCCTTCCTGTTAAGGAAACCGCTGGTGATACACGAGCAGAACTCGGTAGCGGGGCTGAGCAACAGGGCGCTGGCGCGCTTGTCCTCACGCGTTCTAAGCGGCTTTCCGGAGGTGCTGGCGAAGGCTGAATGGTGCGGTAATCCGGTGCGCGACAGTATTGCTGCGCTGCCCGAGCCAGCGCAGCGCTATGCTGCGCGCCGCGGCAAGCTGAACGTGCTGGTGGTAGGCGGCAGCCTCGGCGCGCAGGCAATCAATAACTGCGTGCCACAGGCACTGGCGCTGCTTCCGGCTAAGGCGGGTGTGCTGGTAATACACCAGAGCGGCAAGCAGCATTTCGAGGCGGTGCAGCAAGCGTATAACCAGGCCGGGGTGACAGGCGAAGTAAAGCCCTTTCTCGACAACATGGCGCATTACTACGGTTGGGCCGACGTGGTGATCTGCCGCGCTGGCGCACTGACGGTGGCCGAGCTGGCCGCAGCGGGCGTGGCCAGCATACTGGTGCCGTTCCCGTTTGCGGTGGACGATCACCAGACCGGTAATGCGCGCTTCCTGAGCGAGCGCGGGGCGGCGATTCTGCTGCCACAGGCCGAGATGCAGCCGCAGGCATTGGCGACATTGTTGCAGGAAATGACGCGCGAGCGCGCGCAGGCGATGGCGCAGGCAGCACGCGCGCTGGCACAGCCGGCCGCGGCACAGCGCGTGGCACAAATATGCAAGGAGCTGGCAGCATGAAGCACAAGGTAAAACACATACATTTCGTCGGTATCGGTGGCGTCGGCATGAATGGCATCGCCGAGGTATTGCTCAACCAGGGCTTCAAGGTGAGCGGCTCGGATTTGGCCGACAATGTGGCCACCCAGCGCCTGAAGTCACTGGGTGCCACAGTCTATGTGGGGCACGCGGAAAGCAACCTGACCGATGCCGATGCGGTAGTGGTGTCGACGGCAGTGAGCAGTGCAAACCCCGAGGTGGTGGCGGCACGCGCACGCAATATTCCTATCGTGCCGCGCGCGATGATGCTGGCGGAACTGATGCGATTGAAGCAGGGCATAGCCGTGGCGGGTACGCATGGCAAGACCACCACCACCAGCCTGACTGCCAGCGTGCTGGCCAGGGGTGGCATGGATCCGACCTTTGTCATCGGTGGCAAGCTTAACAGCAGCGGCACCAACGCCAAGCTGGGCAGCGGCGATTTCCTGGTGGCCGAGGCGGATGAATCGGATGCCTCCTTCCTCTATTTGCATCCGATCCTGGCGATCGTGACCAACATCGATGCCGACCACATGGAAACCTATGGTCATGACTTCGCCCGTCTGCAGCAGGCCTTCGTCGATTTCATCGAGCACCTGCCGTTCTACGGCCGCGCCATGCTGTGCGTCGACGATGCGCATGTGCGCGAAATTTTGCCGCGCATCAGCAAGCCGATTACGACTTACGGCTTTGCCGAAGATGCGCAGATCCGTGCGGTGAACGTGCGCCACCAGGACGGGCGGATGCGTTTCACCGCCTTGTGCCGTCATAACACGGTGCCGCTGGATCTGGAGATCACCCTGAATTTGCCCGGTCTGCACAATGTGCAGAACGCGCTGGCCGCCATTGCGGTGGCGCTGGAAGTGGGCGTGGACGGCAAGGCCATTGTGGACGCGCTGGCCGAATTCGAGGGCGTGGGGCGACGCTTCCAGCGCTACGGGGAAATTCCGCTGCCAGCATCCAAGGCTAGCCCTCTCCCTAACCCTCTCCCTAACCCTCTCCCTAACCCTCTCCCTAACCCTCTCCCGCAAGCGGGCGAGGGGACAAACGTGTCGCAAGCGACATTTACTTTGATCGACGACTATGGCCATCACCCGGTGGAAATGGCGGCAACGCTGGCTGCCGTGCGCGGTGCCTTTCCCGGGCGGCGCCTGGTGTTGGCTTTCCAGCCACATCGCTATACGCGCACACGGGATCTGTTCGAGGACTTCGTGAAAATCCTCGGCACAGTCGACGCGCTGTTGCTGGCCGAGGTATATGCCGCCGGTGAAGCGCAGATCGTGGCGGCAGACGGCCGCGCGTTGATGCGCGCGCTGCGCGTGGCCGGGCAGAGCGAGGCCGTGTTTGTCGAGAACATACAGGAAATGCCGCAAGCCATACTGAATATGGCACAGGCAGGCGACGTGGTGGTGACCATGGGTGCCGGCTCGATCGGCGGGGTGCCGGCACAGGTAAAAAGCCTGGCCGGAGAACAGCATGGCGCATCGGGGAAAGCATGAACATGACTGAGGCGCGCCAATTTATCGCTGGTGGCTTGCGCGGTACGCTGCAGCAAGGCGAGAGCATGCGCAAGCATGTCAGCTGGCGCGCAGGTGGCGAGGTGGAGTGCATGTATCAGCCCGCCGACCTGGCCGACCTGCAGCTGTATTTGCGCAGCGTGCCGGCAGGCGAACCGTTGCTGGCGGTGGGGTTGGGCAGCAACCTGCTGGTGCGCGATGGCGGCTTGCGCGGCACGGTGCTGCTGCTGCACGCGGCACTGAAAGAATTGCGGCTTGAGGTGGACGGCACGGTGTATGCGCAGGCGGGCGTACCCGGTGCGAAACTGGCGCGCTTTGCGGCCAACCACAATCTGCGCGGTGCGGAATTTTTTGCCGGTATACCCGGCACGGTCGGCGGCATGCTGGCGATGAACGCAGGCTGCTACGGCGGTGAAACGTGGAATGTGGTGGCCCGTGTACAGGTGATTACGCGTAATGGCGAGATCATGGAGCGCACGCCGCAGGAATATGAGGTTGGCTATCGTCACGTAACAAAACGCGGCGAGCAGGCGCAAGAATTTTTTGCCGGTGCCTGGCTCAGGCTGCAGGCGGGTGATGGCGAGCAGTCGCGCAAGGAGATCAAGGAGCTGCTGGCCAAACGCATCGCTTCGCAGCCGCTGAATTTGCCTAATGCGGGCTCGGTGTTCCGCAATCCGCCGGGCGATCATGCCGCACGCCTGATCCAGGCATGCGGGCTGAAAGGCCTGCAGATAGGCGGGGCGCGTGTATCCGAGAAGCATGCCAATTTCATCAGCAATATGGGCGGGGCCACGGCAAGAGACATTGAGAAGTTGATTAAGGCAGTGCAGGCGAAGGTACTAACAGAAACAGGTATCCAGTTGCAGTGCGAAGTGCGCATCGTGGGCGATGCGGCGGAAGGAGAGGCAGCGTGACAGATTTTGGAAAAGTGGCCGTGCTGTTTGGCGGTCGTTCAGCGGAACGTGAAGTATCACTCAAGAGCGGTGCGGCCGTGCTGGCCGCGCTGCAGCGCAGTGGCGTGGATGCGCATGCGTTTGACCCGGCCAAACAGGATTTGCACAACTTGCTGGAGCAGGGCTACCAGCGCGTGTTTATTGCGCTGCACGGGCGCTTTGGCGAAGACGGCACGGTGCAGGGTGCACTGGAACTGATGGGTATTCCCTACACCGGCAGCGGGGTGATGGCGAGTGCGCTGGCGATGGATAAGTGGCGCACCAAGCTGGTGTGGCAGGCGGGCAATCTGCCGGTGCCGGAATACACCATGTTGAGCAAGGACAGTGACTGGAATGCGGTGGTGCAGCAGCTGGGTTTGCCTTTGTTTGTGAAGCCGGCCAACGAGGGTTCGAGCGTGGGCATCAGCAAGGTGAAGAGCGTGGCCGAGTTGCCAGCGGCCTACGCCGAAGCAGCGAAACACGATGCGCTGGTGATCGCCGAAAAATTTATCGGTGGTGGTGAATACACCGCCGCTATCGTCGGCGGCAAGGCCCTGCCGGTGATCAAGATCGAACCGGCCAACGAGTTTTATGACTACGAGGCCAAGTATTTGCGCGACGACACGCGCTACCTGTGCCCGAGTGGCTTGTCGGCTGCGCAGGAAGCAGAGATGCAGCGTCTGGCACAGCTGGGTTTTGCCCTGATCGGCGGGGCCGGCTGGGGGCGTGTGGATTTTCTGGTGGATGAACAGGGCAAGCCCTATCTGCTGGAGATCAACACCTCGCCCGGCATGACCGACCACAGCCTGGTGCCGATGGCGGCGCGTCAGGCCGGGATGAGTTTCGAACAGCTGGTGGTCAGGGTGCTGGAGCTTGCACATGTGGGATAAACCCCATGTGCTGCGCATGGTGAGCAATACGCTGCTGGCGCTCAGCATGGTGCTGGTTGGCTATGGTGTCATCAGATACGTGCTGCAATTGCCGGTTTTTCCATTGCGCAGCGTGGAGCTCACTTCGCAGCCGCTGCATGTGGATATGGAGCAGTTGAACAAGGTAGTAAAGAGCGGTGTCAGGGGAGGTTTTTTCAGTGTGGATCTGGAGCAGACGCGCAGAGCATTTGAACAGTTGCCGTGGGTGCGCAAGGTGAGTGTGCGCAGAAAATTTCCATGGCGTCTGGAGGTTAGCCTGGAAGAGCATGTGGCGCTGGCGCGCTGGAATAATGCTGAGCTGGTCAACACCTACGGCGAGGTGTTTGCCGGGCAAAGCAAAGAGGTGTTGCCCGGGTTTTCGGGCCAGTCCGACAGTTCGCAGATGGTGACGGAAATGTACGGTGCATTGAGTAAGCAGCTTGATACATTGGGAATGCATATTGCCCAGATCAGTTTGTCGCCGCGCTTTGCCTGGCAGGTAAAGCTGGACAATGGCATGTTGCTCGAGCTGGGGCGGGAGCAGGTTGAGCAGCGCCTGGCGCGCTTTGTGGCAGTGTATCCGTACAGTCTGGCTACGCGGGCGCGCGCGGTCAATCATGTGGATTTGCGTTATCGCAATGGCTTTGCGGCATTCCTGCCTGAAGGGCTGGGGAATCAGGCGGGGCAGGGTTCGGGAAAAAGGGTTTAGAGGGCGAAGTGATGAGAATAAACAGGGATACCAAGAACCTAATCGTCGGGCTGGATATCGGCACCTCGAAGATCGTTACTATCGTGGGCGAAATTCAGCCGGAGGGAACGCTGGAGGTAATCGGTGTCGGCATGCATGAGTCTTCCGGGATGAAGAAGGGCATGGTGGTGAATATCGACGCCACGGTGGAGGCGATCCAGCGCTCGCTGGAAACGGCCGAGCTGATGGCGGACTGCAAGATCACCGAAATCATTACCGGAATTGCCGGCAGCCACATCAAGAGCGCCAACGGCAAGGGCATGATCAAGATCAAGGACAAGGAAGTTGCGCAGGCGGACATCGACCGGGTGGTGGAAACCGCCAGCTCACTCAGCCTGCCCAGCGACCAGCAGATCTTGCACATACTGGAGCAGGAGTTCTGCATCGACGGCCAGGAGGGCATCAAGAAGCCGCTGGGTATGAGCGGGATGAAGCTGGAAGTGGAGGTGCACATCGTTATCGGCGCTGTCGCTGCGGTGCAGAACATCATGAAGTGCGTGCACCGCTGCGGCCTGGAAATGCAGGAGATGATTCTGCAGCCGCTGGCATCGAGCAAGGCGGTGCTGGAAGAAGACGAGAAGGACCTGGGCGTTTGCCTGGTGGACATTGGTGGCGGCACTACCGATGTGGCGATCTTTACCGGGGGCGCCATACGCCATACTGCGGTGATTCCGATTGCCGGTGACCAGATCACCAACGATATCGCGATGGCGTTGCGCACGCCGACCAAGGATGCGGAAGACATCAAGATCAAATATGGCTGCGCCTTGCGGCAATTGGCCAACGACGCGGCAATCGAGGTGCCGGGAGTGGGCGAGCGCGGTCCGCGCATGCTGTCGCGGCAAACGCTGGCCGAGGTGATTGAGCCGCGCGTGGAAGAGTTGTATTCGCTGGTGCAGGCCGAGCTGCGCCGCAGCGGTTTCGAGGATTTGCTGTCCTCAGGCATCGTGATTACCGGTGGCAGCAGCGCGATGCAGGGCATGGTCGAGCTGGGCGAGGAAATATTCCACATGCCGGTTCGGCTGGGCCTGCCGCGCTATGTCGGCGGCCTGTCGGATGTGGTGAAGACACCGCGCTTCTCGACCGCAGTCGGTTTGCTGCTTTACGGCATGGAGCATCACCAGCGTCAGGAAGTGGCGCGCATGAATTCAGGTTCATTTAGCGATGTGTTGGCACGGATGAAGGAATGGTTTCAGGGAAATTTTTAGGTTTGGTTTGAGTTCAGGTATCAGGGTGCTGGTAGAAATTTAAAAGGAGAAAAATATGTTTGAGATAATGGATGCACAACCACAAGGTGCTGTGATCAAGGTTATCGGCGTAGGTGGATGCGGCGGCAATGCAGTCAACCACATGATCGACCAGTCGGTGCAGGGCGTGGAATTTGTTGCCATTAACACCGATGCTCAGGCATTGCGCAGCAACAAGGCGCTGAACCAGCTGCAGATTGGCAGTTCCCTGACCAAGGGGCTGGGCGCAGGCGCGCGACCCGAAGTGGGTTATGCCGCGGCAGAGGAAGATCGTGAGCGCATCGCCGAGTTGCTCAAGGGTGTGGACATGGTGTTCATCACCGCCGGCATGGGTGGAGGCACCGGTACCGGTGCCGCCCCGGTGGTGGCGCAGATCGCCAAGGAAATGGACATTCTGGTGGTGGCGGTGGTCACCAAGCCATTCGAGCATGAGCGCAAGCGCATGCAGCTGGCGCAGGCCGGCATCGAAGCGCTGTCCGAATTTGTCGACTCGCTGATCATAGTGCCGAACGAAAAATTGATGACCGTGCTGGGCGAGGACACTACCCTGCTGGAGGCCTATCGCGCCTCCAACGGCGTGCTGCAGGGCGCTGTGGCAGGTATCGCCGAGGTGATCAATGTGGATGGCATGATCAATGTGGACTTTGCCGACGTGAAGACGCTGATGTCGGAAAACGGCATGGCGATGATGGGCTCGGCTACAGCTTCCGGGACTGATCGTGCACAAAAGGCAGCCAAGAGCGCGATGTCCAGCCCCTTGCTGGAAGATGTCGACTTGTCCGGTGCGCGCGGTGTGCTGGTGAATATTACTGCCAGCGCCAACTTCACCATGCGCGAGTACAAGGATGTAATGAACAGCGTGCGCGGTGTGGCAGCGGAGGATGCAACCGTCATCGTGGGGCAGGTGTTTGACGAGAATATGGGCGATGCCCTGCGCGTGACTATCGTGGCCACCGGACTGGGTACGCCAGGCCGCGTCAGCCAGCCCAAGCCGGTGCTGGCATACGAGCAGCAGCAACGCACAGGTACCCACGACGCAGCGGGAGCCATGGCGGTAGATTATCGTGAACTGGAAATGCCGGCAGTGATGCGCACCAACCGTCACCGCGAGGCAACCGTGGAGGCGATGAAGCAATCGGGGGTGGATACGCTGGATATTCCGTCGTTCCTGCGCAAACAGGCCGACTAGGCAAATGTCAGGCGGTTCTGGCGGTCTGGGGTTGCCGGAACGTGTTAACAAGCTGTGTTAGAATAGAAAACATGATTTTGTCAGGCTTGGATCTGGACTAGATATGGTTAAGCAGCGCACGCTCAAAAATTCGGTACAGGCAACAGGGGTTGGGTTGCATACCGGCGAAAAGGTCTACCTGACCTTGCGCCCTGCGCCCGTGGATAACGGTATTGTATTTCGCCGTGTGGATATGGAGCCCGCAGTTGAACTGAAAGCCGATGCACTGCTGGTGCACGATACGCGTTTGTCTACCTGCCTGGAGGCGGATGGCGCGCGCGTGGCCACGATAGAGCACCTGATGTCCGCGTTTGCCGGCCTGGGCATCGACAATGCGATTGTTGATCTGACCAGCCCGGAAGTGCCGATCATGGACGGCAGTGCAGGGACATTTATCTTCCTGCTGCAATCCGCCGGAATTGTGGAGCAGTCTGCGGCCAAGCGGTTTATCAGGGTCAAGAAACCGGTTGAAGTCAAAGACGGCGACAAATGGGTGCGCTTTGACCCCTTCAATGGCTACAAGCTGAATTTCACCATCAATTTCTCCCACCCGGTTTTTGCCAGCACCAAGCAGAATGTCACGGTGGATCTGGGTGAGCACTCCTACATCAAGGAGGTGAGCCGCGCGCGTACCTTCGGTTTTATGCACGATGTCGAAAACATGCGTGCGCAGGGCCTGGCACTGGGAGGCAATCTGGACAATGCCATCGTGATGGATGAGTATCGTGTGATTAACCCGGACGGATTGCGCTCGGATGACGAGTTCGTCAAGCACAAGGTGCTGGATGCAATTGGCGATCTGTATCTTTTGGGGCACCCACTGATAGCTGCCTTTTCCGGCTACAAGTCCGGTCATGCGCTGAACAATGCTTTGCTGCGTGCCATGCTGGCGGATGAATCGAGCTGGGAATTCGTTACCTTTGATAAAGCCGAGGAAGCACCGGATTTCCTGCGTTTGCAGTTGCAGGCCGTGTGACGTCTGCGCGTGGCCGGTGAGGGCGGCGGGAATGGTTAGATGCTGATACGCTTGCTCTTTATTATTTCCGCCTTGCTAATCGCCGTGTCCGGCGCTCTTTACCTTCTTACCAATAATACGCGCTACCTGAATTTCGTCTGGCAAGTGGTGCGCGTTCTGTTTCTCGCTGGAACAATATTTGTTGTATTGGCGGTGCTGGAACGCTATGCCCTGGTGGGCTGGGGTGTGCTGCGCTACTGAAACCACGCCGCTGATTGTCTGGTTACCGGCTCTTGCTGCGGCGGATCAGACTTTGCAGGGCGGTTTTCAGGGAGGACGCCGGTAGTGTTTCGGCCAGATCATTCAGGTGACGTTTGCCTGCAGTACCGATTGCCGGCCGGTTTGCGGCGGGAACGGGAGGCGGGTAGCCAACTTGCACGCGCACCTGAATTACAGTAACCTCATGCCCGAGTTGCTGCAGGTGTTTTACCAGATCTGGCGTCATTTGGCGCAATTTTGCCGCTACCGCGCTATTAAAAGCGGCGATCACCAGGGTTTGCTGGTTGAGCTGCATGACGCGGCTTGCGCGCCGCAAAGAAGGTGGGGCAACCTGCTCATAATGATGTTGTAACGCCAACAGCTGTTGTGCCTTGCCGGCAAGCTGGCGCAGGGTGTGGCTGGAGGCGATAAGCGAATTCAGGCGTTGTGACACGGCATTGGTAATAACGGGAGGTAAAGAAGCGTGAATGTTATTCTAGTTTCCAATCGCTTGGCAAAAGCGCGCAATATCACATTGAACGGCACACACCTGCTGGTCGGTGCAGTGTGCTTTCTTGTGGTGTTTCTGGCGGCGGTGCTGGTTGCGCAGTATGCCATCGTACGCTTTCAGCCGGGGACGGTAAGTAACGAGCTGCGCTCCTGGCTGGCCAGCGCGCAGAATGTCGAGCAGCAGAAGCAGCAGGCCTACATGCGCGAAAGCCTGGACACCATGGCGGTGCGCCTGGGGCAGATGCAGGCACAACTGCTGCGCCTCGATACGCTGGGCGGCCGCCTGGCCAAGTTAACCGGTATGAAGCCAACGGAATTCAACTTCAATCAGGCGCCCGCCCAGGGCGGTCCGTTTGTACCTGCTGCACAGCAGGACGTTTCGCTGAACAGCATGAACCAGCAGATGACTAGTCTGGCCGAACTGCTGAGCGACCGCAGCGATAAGCTGGCCGCCCTGGAAACGCTGCTGATGCAGGACAGGCTGAGCAAGAAGCTGTTGCCCTCGGCTGCGCCGGTGAAGGAGGCAGTATATTCATCCAACTTTGGCTGGCGTCTGGATCCGTTTACCGGCAAAAATGCGATGCATGAAGGGGTTGATTTCATGGTGCCGCTGGGCACCTCCATTACAGCCGCTGCTGGCGGAATAGTCGTGTATGCGGACCTGCATCCGCAGTATGGTAATATGGTCGAAATTGATCATGGTAACGACATCATTACGCGCTATGCGCATGCCTCCAGGCTGCTGGTCAAGGTTGGGCAGGTGGTAAAGCGCGGACAGGAAATTGCCAAGGTCGGGAGCACCGGTCGTTCCACCGGCAATCACCTGCACTTTGAAGTGAGATATAAAGGCATGGCTCAGAACCCCGTGCGTTTCCTGCAAAACGCCGCGAGTTAAGCAGTGTGCCGCTTTGAACTTAAGGGTGAGGTGTGCTACCTCACCCTTTTTCATTCAGTTGACAGTAAATTAACGCGGGAAAGAAGAAAATTTAGAAATGATTTCCAATTTGCTCAAAAGTGTATTTGGTAGCCGTAATGATCGCCTGCTTAAGCAATATCGTCAGACCGTACAAATAATCAATGGGCTGGAAGAAAAAGTCGCGGCGCTGAGCGATGACGGGCTGCGCGCCAAGACGGCGGAATTCCAGCAGCGCGTACAGCAAGGCGAGACGCTGGATGCACTGCTGCCAGAGGCATTTGCGGTGGTGCGCGAAGGCGGTAAGCGCGCACTCCAGATGCGCCACTTTGACGTGCAGCTGATCGGTGGCATGGTGCTGCATTACGGCAAGATCGCGGAAATGCGCACCGGCGAAGGCAAAACACTGATGGCAACGCTGCCTGCCTACCTGAATGCACTATCGGGCAATGGCGTGCACGTGGTGACCGTGAACGACTATCTGGCCCAGCGCGATGCCGAGTGGATGGGGCGTTTGTACCGCTTCCTGGGTTTGTCGGTGGGCGTGATCCTGTCGCAAATGGATCATGCCGACAAACAGACTGCCTATGCCGCGGATATCACCTACGGCACCAATAACGAATTTGGCTTCGACTACCTGCGCGACAATATGGCCACCGAGGCACAGGATCGCTTCCAGCGCGGGCTGAACTTCGCCATCGTGGACGAAGTGGACTCCATCCTGATCGACGAGGCGCGCACTCCACTGATTATCTCCGGGCAGGCCGAGGACAATCTGGATGTGTACACCAGCATGAACAAGCTGGTGCCCAGCCTGGTGCGCCAGGCGGAAGAAAATGGCCCCGGTGATTACAGCGTGGATGAGAAAAACCAGCAGATCCTGCTGACTGAATCCGGCCACGAGCGAGCCGAGGAGCTGCTGGCCAAGGCCGGCCTGCTGCATGCGGGAGGCAGCTTGTACGATCCGGCCAATATCACCCTGATCCATAACCTGTATGCCGCACTGCGCGCCCATGTGCTGTTCCTGCGCGACCAGCACTATGTGGTGCAGAACGGCGAAGTGGTTATCGTGGATGAGTTTACCGGGCGCCTGATGTCCGGCCGGCGCTGGTCGGATGGTTTGCACCAGGCCGTGGAAGCCAAGGAAGGGGTGGCGATCCAGAAAGAAAATCAGACGCTCGCGTCTATCACTTTCCAGAATTATTTCCGCATGTACAACCGCCTGAGCGGGATGACCGGTACGGCCGATACCGAGGCGTACGAGTTCCAGCAGATATACAACCTGGAAACCGTGATCGTGCCGCCGCATCGCCCGACGGTGCGCAAGGATCTGATGGACCAGGTTTACCTGACCACGCGCGAGAAATATGCCGCCGTCATCGCCGACATCCGCGACTGCTACCAGCGCGGTCAGCCGGTGCTGGTGGGAACCACCTCGATTGAAACCTCCGAGCTGTTGTCAGGGTTGCTGGAAAAGGAGAAGCTGCCGCACCAGGTGCTGAACGCCAAGCAGCATGCGCGTGAGGCCGAGATCGTGGCACAGGCGGGACGGCCCAAGATGGTCACCATTGCGACCAATATGGCCGGCCGCGGAACCGACATTGTGCTGGGCGGCAACGTGGAAAAGCCGATTGAACTGGTTCGCCTGGATGACAGTCTGGACGACGCAACGCGCGCTCAGCGCATTACCCAGTTGCGTGCGGAATGGCAGCCGGTGCATGACCAGGTGCTGGCCAGCGGCGGTCTGCACATCATCGGTACCGAGCGCCACGAATCACGCCGGGTGGATAACCAGCTGCGCGGCCGTGCGGGCCGCCAGGGCGATCAGGGTTCCAGCCGTTTCTATCTGTCGCTGGAAGATCCGCTGCTGCGCATCTTTGCTTCGGATCGCGTGGCTGCCATCATGAACAAATTCAAGCTGCCCGAGGGCGAGGCGATCGAACACCCCTGGGTGACGCGCGCGATTGAAAATGCGCAGCGCAAGGTTGAGGCGCGCAACTTCGACATGCGCAAGCAGATCCTCGAATATGATGACGTGGCCAACGATCAGCGCAAAGTGATCTACCAGCAGCGCAATGAACTGCTGGAAACACAAGATATTTCCGAGACGATATCCGCCATGCGCGATGGTGTGCTCGACGACACCGTGAACGAGTACATTCCGCACCAGAGCATGGAAGAGCAGTGGGATGTGCCTGCGCTGGAAAAGGCATTGCAGGCGGATTTGCAGCTGGATTTGCCATTGCAGCAATGGCTGGAGCAGGACAGGCAGCTCGACGAAAATGGTTTGCGCCAGCGCGTGATGGATGCAGCGCAGCAGCAATATCAGGCCAAGGTGGATCGGGTTGGGGCAGCCATGATGCATGGCTATGAGCGGCTGATCATGCTGCAAAGCCTGGATGTGCACTGGCGCGAGCACCTTGCGGCGCTCGATCACTTGCGCCAGGGTATACATCTGCGCGGCTATGCACAAAAGAACCCCAAGCAGGAATACAAGCGCGAGGCGTTCGAGCTGTTCTCGACCATGCTGGAGTCGATCAAGCGCGATGTCACGCAAACACTGATGAACGTGCAAATCCGCAGCGAAGAAGATATTGCTGCGGCAGAAGCGCCGCACGCACCAGCCAACGTACAATACCACCACGCCGATTATGAAGAAGCGCTTGGGCAGGGTGAAGGTAGCGCGGCCGAGCAGGAAGCGATCAAGACATTTGTGCGTTCCGGCGAGAAAGTGGGCCGCAACGATCCGTGCCCATGCGGGTCAGGCAAGAAATACAAACAGTGTCACGGCAAGTTGAGTTGATAACCTGAGTTTACAACCTGGGAGAGCACCATGACTGAGCACGAGCTGATCCTTGCAACATTACACAACTCCAATCTGACAGAGGAGCTGCGCGATGCAGAAATTGAAGCGCTGGCTAACATCATGTCGGTGCATAGCTACAAGGCGGGAGAGTACCTGCTGCAGCCGGGTGATACGCGTCTGAACAAGACCCTGATGGTTTTGGCCGAAGGTGAAGTCGAGGCAACTGCCACGGTGGCGGGAGAGAATGTCACCTTACACCTGCTGCAGCCCGGGGATATCGCCGGCATCATTACCTTTGTCGGCGGCGACGTTACCCAGATCAGCGCGACCGTGCTGGTCAAGAAAGACTGCAAGATGCTGCTGCTGGAACGCTCCCGCTTTGAGAACCTGCTCAACACCAACCCCGCCATCGTGTACTACATCATGCGCGGCCTGGTACGACATGTGCACGGCATCGTGCGACGCATGAACATGCAATCTGTAGAAATGACCAACTATATCCACCGCACCGGTGGCAGATACTAAGAACGAAACTGACAAGGTAGGAATATGCCGGTAAATTTAACTTCACCCGTAGCAGCGGAGCTGCTGGCGGTAAACGGTGTGCTGCTGGGCACCACAGAAGCCAATATCAAGAAACCCGATCGCAAGGATTTGCTGGTGATGCAGATCGATGCACAGTCGACGGTGGCAGGCGTGTTTACGCAAAACCGCTTTTGCGCCGCCCCGGTCATCGTGGCGCGCGAACATCTGGCCGCCGGCAAGGGCATCCGCGCGCTGGTGGTGAATACCGGCAATGCCAATGCTGGCACGGGTGAGCCGGGTTTGGCCAATTCACGCGCCACCTGTGCCGCTGTCGCCAAGCTGCTGGGCTGCGCGCCGGAGCAGGTGTTGCCGTTTTCCACTGGTGTCATCATGGAACCGTTGCCGCTGGAGCGTATCGTGGCCGGCTTGCCTGGCTGTGTCGCCAACCTGAAGGCGGACAACTGGTTCGATGCATCGCAGGCCATTATGACCACCGACATCGTGGCCAAGGCCGTGTCGCGCCAGCTCAAGCTGGGCGGCGTGACTGTTACCGTTACCGGCATGTCCAAGGGCTCCGGCATGATCCACCCCAATATGGCGACCATGCTGGGCTACATTGC
>JBGPPE010000007.1:0-32004 GCA_041488395.1 Gallionellaceae bacterium | reverse complement strand
CTTGAGATTAACTAGCAAAGCCTAAGCTTGCCAATTAACTCCTCAATCCACATACCCACACTAATCGGTTGTTTTATTTGAATTTTAAAGAACTTGACCGCTTTCGCAGTTGCCGCCGTAGCAGCGAAGAGGTGCGCATTATATAGATCGAAAAACTTTCGTCAACCTATTTTTAAAAATTATTTCAAAACCTGTTACTCAACTGCGTTTCTGAAATTACTTTTAATGCTGCTTATTACTGCCTCGTGTTGCCTGTTCACTTGCAGCCGTAGCCGCGAAGAGGGGCGCATTATATAGATCGAATTTTTTCCGTCAATTCTTTTGTGAACTATTTTTTTCAAAACTTAATCAGCCTGCGCAAAATCGTACAATGCACGCTTCATTTAGCTGTTTGATTTAAGGCGTTGCCATCGTGAAATTGATATTAGGTATCGAATCCTCCTGCGACGAAACCGGGGTCGCGCTGTACCACAGCGAGCGCGGCTTGCTGGCGCACGCACTGCACTCGCAGATTGCCATGCACAACGAATATGGCGGTGTCGTGCCGGAGCTCGCTTCACGCGATCATGTGCGTTATGTACTGCCGCTGATACGCCAGATCACCACACAAGCCGGATGTCAGCTCAGCGACATCGATGCCGTCGCCTACACCCAGGGCCCCGGCCTTTCCGGCGCGTTGCTGGTGGGCGCAAGCGTCGCCTGTTCGCTGGCCTATGCACTCAACATTCCCACCATCGGCATCCATCATCTGGAAGGACACCTGCTCTCTCCTTTGCTTTCCCATCCCGCACCAGACTTTTCCTTTATTGCCCTGCTGGTTTCCGGCGGACACACACAACTGATGCGCGTAGATGGCGTAGGGAGCTACACCCTGCTGGGAGAAACTCTGGACGATGCGGCCGGAGAGGCCTTCGACAAAAGCGCAAAACTGTTGGGTCTGAGTTATCCCGGTGGCCCGGCACTTTCCCGGCTTGCCCAGGCCGGCCAGCCCGGCCGCTTCAAGTTACCGCGTCCGATGCTGCACAGCGGCGACCTGGATTTCAGCTTCAGCGGGCTGAAGACGGCCGTACTCACGCTGAGCAAGCAACATGAACTGAGCGAGCAAACCAGGGCAGACATCGCCTGTGCCGCACAGGAAGCCATTGTGGAAGTGCTGGCCAGCAAAGCCATGGCCGCACTCAAGCAAAGCGGCCTCAAGCAGCTGGTGGTAGCCGGCGGAGTGGGCGCCAACCAGCAATTGCGCGCGCAGCTCAATGCAGCGGCCAGCAAGCGCGGCTGTCGCGTGTTTTATCCTGATCTGGAATTCTGCACCGACAATGGTGCGATGATCGCCTTCGCCGGCGCACTACGATTAAAACAACAGGAAGCCAGGCGCGACTACCGCTTCAACGTCAAGCCGCGCTGGAATTTGCAGGAATTGAATAGCGCCGCCTGAGCCGCGCCGTCCTGCCGGCTTTTAGCCAGCTTTGCTCTTGCTGCCGATTTTGCTTTCCTTGCCTGCCAGCAGATTCTGGATATTGCTCTTGTGGCGCCAGATCAACAGCAGCGACAGCACGGCCGACACCAGCACGTACTCGCGCGGCATGGTTAACAGAATGGCGTATATCGGCGTCGCCGCTGCCGCCAGCAAGGCCGACAGCGAAGACAGGCGAAATACCAGCGCCACCAGCAACCAGGTTGCTAAAGCCGCCAGCCCCAGCCACAGGTTCAGCGCCAGCAACACGCCCAGCGCCGTGGCCACGCCCTTGCCTCCCTTGAAACGCAGGAATACCGGAAACAGATGCCCCAGGAATACCGCCAGCGCTACCAGTGCGATAAGCGCAGTACTGCCCGCTGCGAAATGCTGCGCCAGCAGCACCGCCACCGTGCCCTTGGCCGCATCGCCCAGCAGTGTCAATGCCGCCGCCGATTTTTTGCCGCTGCGCAGCACGTTGGTTGCGCCCGGATTCTGCGAGCCGTAGGTGCGCGGATCAGGCAGCGCGAAGACACGACTCATCAGCACTGCAAAGGAAACCGAGCCCAACAGGTAGGCGCACACAACAAAAGCTAGGGTCATCATCTGGAATACCTTAAAATGTGAAGGCGCGAATTTTACGCGAATCCCGACTACTCACAACAGCAACAATGGACATCATCTTTCTGCGCGAACTCAAGGTCGACACACTCATCGGCGTCTATGACTGGGAGCGCATCGTGCCGCAAACCCTGCAAATCGACCTCGATATCGGCATGCCCAACAGCCGCGCCTGTCAGAGCGACGATCTGGTTGATGCACTGGACTATGCCGAAATCGTCAAACACCTGAAAGGCGTACTGGCCAGCCGCCATTTCAACCTGCTCGAAGCCCTTGCCGAGCACATCGCGCAAATTCTGCTCAAGGACTTTAATGCGCCCTGGGTCAAGGTCAGTGTCGCCAAGCTGCAGGCCATACGCGGCAGCAAGATGGTTGGCATCTGCATTGAGCGCGGCCAGGTTAAATAACTCTCACCTGCAACATTCACCAGCAAGCACTCAACCGCGCGGATGATGCGTAGCGTGTAACTGCTTCAGGCGCTCGCGCGCCACATGGGTATAAATCTGCGTCGTAGAAATATCCGCATGCCCTAATAGCAGCTGCACCACGCGCAAGTCGGCGCCGTGGTTAAGCAGATGGGTGGCAAAAGCATGACGCAGGGTATGCGGTGATAGCGGTTTGTGCAGACCGCCATGTTTTGCGTGACGTTTGATCAGATACCAGAACATCTGCCGCGTCATGCCCTCACCGCGCGCGGTCACAAACATCGCGTTGCTTACCTGGCTATTCAGCAGCGCCGGCCGCCCCTCAGCTAGGTAGCGGCGCAGCCAGTCCAGCGCCTCCTCGCCCAGCGGTACCAGCCGTTCCTTGCTGCCCTTGCCCATTACACGCACCACGCCCATATCGAGACTGACCTGGGCAATGCTCAGCCCCACCAGCTCGGACACGCGCAAGCCGCAGGCATAAAGCACCTCCAGCATGGTGCGGTCGCGCAGGCCCAGCGCAGTGTTAAGGTCGGGCGCCTTCAGCAGCAACTCGACATCCTGCTCGGTGAGGCTTTTGGGCAGGCTGCGCGGCAGCTTGGGCGCGGCAATCTGCAGCGTCGGATCGGCGCTGATTTTGTTCTGCCGCAGCAGATACTGGTACAGGCGTTTGAGGCTGGAGATGGCGCGGCTGGTGCTGGTGGCCCGCGCCTTCTGCTCCACCACCAGATGCGCGAGAAAACCCTGAATGTCTGCGTGCGTACCTTGCAGCAAGGTAGCATTGCGCTGCTGCTCCAGCCACAGCGCAAACTTGTTCAGATCACGCCGGTAACTTTCCAGCGTGTTGCGCGACAAACCATCTTCCAGCCACAGCGTATCGCTGAATTCATCGAGCAGTTCAGCGTTGCTCACCTCCCTCTCCTCGCCCCTTGTGGGAGAGGAGAGGGAATGTTCGCTTCATGCGTCAATAACCAGCGCTTGATATCCAGCTCATAACCGTCACGGTGATGCGCAAACCCGCCCATGCCAGCCTTGCTCACCACGCGATGACAGGGAATGACGATGGGAATGGGGTTCGCACCGCAGGCCTGACCCACGGCACGAGCGCTGGAAGCGAGCTCGCGCGCAAGCTCGCCATACTGCCGGGTCTGCCCGCGCGGAATGGCGCACATGGCTCGCCAGACCTTGTTCTGATGAGGCGTACCAGCAAGCCTGAGCGAAAGGGTGAAATGAAAATCGGGATCCGCAAAATACGCCGCCAGCTGCTGGCAAACCGTTTGCTCAAACGGGCTGGCCGGCGCTTGCAGCAAGGTGTCGGGCGCGAGAAAGTCGATACCGGTCAGCGCTTCATCACCGCAGCGTATGCCAAGCACGCCGAAGGGGGCCGGGAACCTGGCTTGATAGATGGGCAACACAGTCATGATGCGCATCATAAACCAACAATGAAAATGGGGAGCCGCGGCTCCCCATTTTTCTGATGCAGCTTGCGCGCAAGTCTTAGCCGACTTTGCGTGCAACCAGCTTTTCCTTGATACGTGCAGACTTGCCGGAACGATCGCGCAGGTAGTACAGCTTGGCACGACGCACATCGCCGCGACGCTTGACTTCGATGCTGGCAATAGTTGGCGAATAAGTCTGGAAAGTACGCTCCACGCCTTCGCCAGAGGATACTTTACGCACGATAAACGAAGAGTTCAGGCCTTTGTTGCGCTTGGCAATCACCACGCCTTCGAAAGCCTGGGCGCGCTTGCGCTCGCCTTCAACTACGTTCACGTTAACGATCACGGTGTCGCCAGGGGCGAAATTAGGGATCACCTTACCCAGACGGGCCATTTCTTCTTTTTCAAGAATTCCGATCAGATTCATTTTGTTTCCTCTTGTTGTACGGAAGCTTGTTCCTGCTGGTACTCTGCCAGTAGCCGAGCTTCCTGTTTTGTTAACTGGCGCTGTGCCAGCAAATCAGGGCGACGTTGCCAGGTGCGTCCCAGCGCCTGTTTCAATCGCCACTTTTCTATTTCGGCGTGGTGCCCCGACAGCAACACCTCGGGGATCCCCTCGCCTTCAAAAACTTCCGGGCGCGTGTAGTGCGGACAGTCCAGCAGGCCTTGCACAAAGGAATCCTGCTGTGCGGAATCCGCATCACCCAACACCCCGGGCAAATGCCGCACCACACTGTCTATCAGCACCATCGCTGCCAGCTCACCACCGGACAACACATAGTCGCCGATGGAAATTTCTTCATCCACATAGCGGCGAATCAGGCGCTCATCCACGCCTTCGTAACGACTCGCCAGCAGGATTAATCCCTCATCCCTTGCCAGCAGCTCTTTCACCACTTCGTGAGTGAGAGGTCTGCCCTGTGGCGACAGGTGTATCACACAACTTTTTGCCACGCCCGCCTGCGCCTGACCCTGCTTGGCTGCCGTGATTGCCTGCGCCAGCGGCTCGGCCATCATCAGCATGCCGGGACCACCACCATACGGCCGATCATCTACCGTACGGTGATTGTCGCTGGTGAACTCGCGCGGATTCCACGTCTGCAACACAAACTTGCCTTGTTCCACCGCGCGCCGCGTTACGCCATAACGGGTAAGCGCATCGAACATCTCGGGAAACAGGGTAACAACATCAAAGCGCATGATTGCCGCTCAGTAATCCGCTTGCCAATCGACGCGGATCAGTTTTTCATCCAGGCTTACCTGCTGCACTACATTGGCGAGGAAAGGAATAAGAATTTCCGCCTCCCCGTTGCGCACGCACAGCACATCATTCGCACCGGTCTCGATCAGGCTTTCAACCGTGCCGAGCTCCACGCCCTCCAGATTGACCACCCTCATGCCGATCAGGTCAGACCAGTAATACTCGTCCTCTGCCTGCGCCGGCAAGCTGCTGCGCGGTACCGCAACCAGCAAACCCTTGCATTTGTCCGCAGCGGTGCGGTCTGCCAAACCCTCAAGCTTGGCCACCAGCACCTTGGTATGCACATTGCATCCCTGCACCTTGAATTCGCGCCAGGGATGCTTGTCGTTGCCCAGATACCAGGTGTCGTAATCGCACAGGCTGTCCAGATACTCGGTAAAAGCCTGTACCTTCACCGAGCCCTGCAAGCCTTGTGCCGCTACCACACGCCCCATGACTACCATGGGGTTATCTGCATCAGGCTTTTGCTGCTGCACCAGAGCGCTTAACCAGCTTGGCAACGGCGTCGCTCAATTGCGCGCCTTTTTCTTGCCAGTGAGTAACGCGCTCCATCTGCAAACGCATTGATTCCTGACCTTCAGGAGCCAGCGGGTTGTAAAAACCCACGCGCTCGATAAAGCGGCCGTCGCGGCGATTGCGCGAATCAGCTACTACGACGTTGTAAAAAGGACGATTCTTGGAACCGCCACGAGATAGACGAATGATAACCATAGTCAAAACCTACTGTGTTGTGATTTAGCCAATGCCAAAGGGCGCGAATTCTACGACACTTTGTCGTGCCATGGCAAGAAGTTACGTAATAGGCGCCGGGGAGCCCCGTAGAATGGGGTTATACGGCCCAATAGCGGTTATCGCCAGCAATCAAGGTGTCTTTAGCGCCGCAGGATCACTTCCAGTACAAACTGGGTGCCAATATAGGCCAGCAGCAGGAAGATGAAACCGCTCATGGTCCAGCGCACTGCGGTGCGCCCGCGCCATCCGCGGAAGCGATGCCCGACCAGCAGGGTCGCAAACACCGCCCACGAGACAAAGCCGAACAGCACCTTGTGGTTAAACTGCCAAGCCCTGCCGAAGATCTGCTCGGAAAACAGGATGCCCGATGCCAGAGTCAAGGACAGCAACACAAACCCCACCCCGATAATACGGAACAGCAGCGTTTCCATGGTAAGCAGCGGGGGCAATGAACGTAAAACCCGCGGCAAGGTCGCGCGATGCAGGCTTTTCTCAACCAGCGACATCAGTCCCGCATGCAGCGCCGCGATGGTAAACAGGCTGTAGGCCAGCATGGCCACCAGCACATGCGCGTCAAATGCCCAGGAAGTGGCCTGGGCCGCCACGCGGTGGCCGGGAAAAACGGCGGGCAGCACAGCCGCCACTGCCGCCAGCGGCAACACCAGCGTCTTCAGGCTGGCCAGCGGATAGAAAAAATGCGCCAGCCAGTACACCAGCATGGTCAGCCACAGAATCAGCGACAACGCATTCACCAGGCCCATGCTCAGCGCGCCGCCCACCCACAGACTGGTGCACAGCAAATAACCATGCAGCAAGAGTGGCAGCAGGATGGCGTGCCCCAGCCAGCCATGATTAAAGGCCTCACCCTTGCCGTCTGCCTGGGCACGCCAGAAGAAAATGGCCAGCACGCCGTAGGCAAAAAAGGTGAGCAGAGATAGAGGAAGGTTAGGCATTTTGAGTCAGGATGTTTTAGACTTCACGAATTCTACACCATAGTAATCGTACGCAAATCATGTTGGACAATCTGACACAGCGCCTTTCCGGCGTGATCAAAAATCTGCGCGGCCAGGCGCGCCTGAGCGAGGACAACATCCAGGATGCCCTGCGCGAAGTACGCCTGGCACTGCTGGAAGCCGACGTGGCACTGCCCGTCGTCAAGGAATTCACCAGCCAGGTCAAGCAGGCCGCACTCGGCCAGGAAGTCGTCGGCAGCCTGACCCCCGGCCAGGCCCTGATCGGCGTGGTGCACCGCGAGCTGACCCGCCTCATGGGCGAACACAACGACGCGCTCAACCTCGCCACCGTGCCGCCCGCCGTGATCCTGATGGCCGGCCTGCAGGGTGCCGGTAAAACCACCACCAGCGGCAAACTGGCCAAGTTGCTGCGCGAACAGAACAAGAAGAAAGTATTGCTAGTCAGCTGCGACGTGTATCGCCCCGCCGCGATTGAGCAGCTGCGCACCCTGGCGCAACAGCTCGGCATCGATTTCTTTGCCTCTGACACCAGCCAGAAACCGCACGACATCGCACTCGCCGCGCACGATTACGCACGCAAGCATCACCACGACATCCTGATCGTCGACACCGCCGGTCGCCTGGCCGTGGACGAAGCCATGATGGCGGAGATCAAGGACCTGCACGCTGCGCTCAAGCCGATCGAAACCCTGTTCGTGGTCGACGCGATGACCGGCCAGGATGCGGTCAACACCGCCAAGGCCTTTGGCGAGGCGCTGCCGCTGACTGGCGTGATCCTTACCAAGCTGGATGGCGACGCACGCGGCGGTGCCGCCCTGTCGGTGCGCCACGTCACCGGCAAGCCGATCAAGTTTGTCGGCGTCAGCGAAAAAATGAACGGCCTCGAAGCCTTCCACCCCGAGCGCATGGCGTCGCGCGTGCTGGGTATGGGCGACGTGCTGTCGCTGATCGAGGAAGCGCAGCGCGGCGTCGACATGGCTGAAGCCGAGAAGCTGGCGAAAAAAGTCAAAAGCGGCCACGGCTTCGACCTCAACGACTTCAAGATGCAGATCGTGCAGATGCGCAAGATGGGCGGCCTCAGCGCCATGATGGACAAGCTGCCCGCACAGATGAGCCAGGCCGCCGCCGGCGCCAAGATCGACGAGCGCGCGATCAACCGCACCGAGGGCATCATCAACTCGATGACCCCGCTGGAACGCAGCAAGCCGGAACTGATCAAGGCCTCGCGCAAACGCCGCATTGCGGCAGGTGCCGGCGTGCAGGTGATGCACGTCAACCAGCTGCTGAACCAGTTCGAGCAGACGCAGAAAATGATGAAAATGTTCAGCGGCGGCGGCATGGCCAAACTGATGCGCGGCATGAAGGGCATGATGCCGGGCAAGCGTTAACCCTTCATCCGCAGATTGCGCAGATCAAACAGATTAAAATTCGATACGGGTTTTTCTGGTTATCTGTGCAATCGGTGTAATCTGCGGCCGACTGTTTTTCAACCAAAAATTATCAACCATGACCATCAAAGCCATTATTTTTGACGTGGACGGCACTCTTGCCGATACCGAAGACGCGCACCGCATTTCCTTCAACAAGGCCTTTGCCGAAAACAAGCTGGACTGGAACTGGGATGTCGCCCTGTATGACCAGCTGCTCAAGGTCACCGGCGGCAAGGAGCGCATCAAGTATTTTGTTTCCGACTTTCTCACCGGCTACACCAGGCCGGACAACTTCGACGATTTCGTCAAACACCTGCACGCGGTAAAAACCACCCACTACACCGCCATGATGCGTGCCGGCGGCGTGCCGTTGCGCCCCGGCGTCAAGCAGCTGATCAACGACGCACGCAAGGCCGGTCTCACCCTGGCCATCGCCACCACCACCTCACCCGAGAACGTGGGTGCCTTGCTGGAAACGGGCCTGGGCAAGGACTGGGGCAGCTACTTTGCCTCCGTCGGCTGCGGCGACATCGTGCCGCAGAAAAAACCCGCCCCGGACATTTACAACTGGGTGCTCAACGAACTCAAGCTCCCCGCCGCCAACTGCATCGCGCTGGAAGATTCCCACAACGGCCTGCGCTCCAGCCTGGCCGCCGGCATCAAGACTTACATCACCACCAACCACTACACGCGCAACCAGGATTTCAGCGGTGCCGCAGCCGTGTTTGAAGACCTGAGCAACCTGAATGCCTTTTACAAGGCGGCAGGCCTGGCACTTTAACTCTTAAAAGGAGCACATCATGTCCAACAAGAAGACGATACAAACCCCTGACGCACCGGCCGCCATCGGCACCTATTCGCAAGCCGTACGCGTCGAGAACACCGTTTACCTGTCCGGCCAGATCGGCCTCGACCCCATCTCCATGCAGATGGTGGATGGCATCGAAGCGCAGATTCACCGCGTGTTCCAGAACCTGCGCGCAGTCACCTACGCCGCCGGCGGCAGCATGGACGACGTGGTAAAGCTGAATATCTTTCTCACCGACCTGGCGCACTTCGCCAAGGTGAACGAAATAATGGCCACCTACTTTCACCAGCCCTACCCGGCGCGCGCCGCGGTCGGCGTCGCCTCGCTGCCACGCAATGCGCTGGTGGAAGCAGACGGCGTCATGTATCTGCAAAGCTGATAGCAAGCGCAGTGCCGCACTCCCTGCCCGCCACACTGCAGAAGGCCACACTGGGCAAACTGGCCAGGCTCGGCATCCACAACCGTTTTGACCTGGTGCTGCACCTGCCCCTGCGCTATGAAGACGAAACGCAGCTGGTGCGCATTGACGATCTGGAAGCGGGTGCTGACAGCCAGGTTGAAGGCGAGATCATCCACACCGAAGTCGCCTATCGCCCGCGCCGCAGCCTGATCTGCCAGCTGCAGGATGACAGCGGCATCCTGTTCCTGCGCTTCCTGAATTTTTATCCCAGCCAGCAGAAGCAGCTCGCCATCGGCAAGCGCATCCGCGCACTGGGCAGCGCACGCATGGGCTATTTCGGCATGGAGATGGTGCACCCCAAGTGCCGCGTGGCCGGCGAAAACACCCCGCTGAAACAGGCACTCACCCCGGTCTATCCCACCACTGCCGGCTTGCCGCAGGCCACCCTGCTCAAGCAGATTCACGCCGCGCTGCATGACCTGGAACTGCCCGATACACTCCCACCCGAGCTGCTGGCACGTCTGCAGCTACCCAGCTTTGCCGACAGCGTCAAGCTGCTGCACAACCCGCCGCCGGATGTCGATGAAGCCGCCTTGCTGCAGCGCGCGCATCCGGCCTGGCAGCGCGTCAAGTTTGATGAGCTGCTGGCGCAGCAGCTTTCCATGCGTGTGCATTACCGCCAGCGTCACCAGCGCAGCGCGCCGCAGCTGTCTGCCCACGGCCATTACAGTTCAGCGCTGCGGCAAGCGCTGCCGTTTGCACTGACAGCGGCACAGCAAAAAGTGCTGCACGAAATCAGCCATGACCTGGCGCAGGCTCATCCGATGCAGCGTTTGCTGCAGGGCGATGTGGGCAGCGGCAAGACCGTGGTAGCCGCCCTTGCCGCACTGCAGGCAATAGAAAACGGCTACCAGGTGGCGCTGATGGCACCCACCGAAATCCTCGCCGAGCAGCATTATCTGAAACTGCGCGACTGGCTGGAACCGCTCGGCATCAGCCCGGTGTGGCTATCCGGCAGCCTGAAGAAAAAGGACAAGCGTGCCGCCGGCGAACGCATCGCCATGGGTGACACCCTGCTTGCCATCGGCACCCACGCGCTGTTTCAGAACCAGGTTGAATTCAAGCAGCTCGGCCTGGTGATCGTGGACGAACAGCACAAATTCGGCGTGCAGCAACGCCTCGCCCTCAGGGGCAAAGGCAGCGAGCCGCACCAGCTGATGATGAGCGCCACCCCCATCCCGCGCACGCTGGCGATGAGCTACTACGCCGATCTGGATGTGTCGGTGATCGACCAGTTGCCACCGGGGCGCACACCGGTGCTGACCAAACTGGTCAACGACGCGCGCCGCGATGAAGTGTTCGAACGCGTGCACAACGCCTGCCTGGAAGGACACCAGGCCTACTGGGTGTGCCCGCTGATCGACGAATCAGAAACCCTGCAGCTGCAGACCGCACTGGAAACGCACGCCACACTGAGCGAAATTTTTCCCGATCTGAAAGTCGGCCTGGTGCATGGCAAGCTCGACAACGCCGAGAAGGCGCGCGTGATGGCCGCCTTCAAGGCCAACGAGATCCAGCTGCTGGTCGCCACCACTGTCATCGAAGTCGGCGTGGACGTGCCCAACGCCAGCATGATGGTGATCGACCATGCCGAACGCATGGGGCTGTCGCAACTGCACCAGCTGCGCGGCCGCGTCGGCCGCGGTGCGGCGCAAAGCCTGTGCATCCTGCTGTTTCAGACACCGCTGTCGGAACTGGCGCGCGCACGCCTTAAAATAATTTTTGAAAACACTGATGGCTTCGAGATCGCGCGCCAGGACATGCAACTGCGCGGCCCTGGCGAACTGCTCGGTGCGCAACAAAGCGGCGTAGCCATGCTACGCTTTGCTGATATCAACCAGGACGCTCTCATGATAGAAACCGCCCGCACGCTGGCCGACGAAATGCTGCGCGACTTTCCCGCAGCCGTGCGCGCGCACCTGCAGCGCTGGATGTCCAACAAACCGGATTACCTGCAAGCATGAGCACAAACGACAGCTTCTGGAACGGCACCAGCATCGGCTGCGAGCAGGCGCTGTTGCCCTGGCTGCACGACCACGGCTCGCTGACGCGTCGCATCCAGCAGCGCTGCCGGCAGTTTGCCGTGCGCCCCGTGCGCAGCGGCCTGGCGCGCATCGCCTGGGACGAATCCGCCCTGCTCGGCATCGCCCCGCGCCAGCTCGCCTATTCGCGCGAAGTGTTCCTGCAGGCCAACGGCCAGGACGTGGTGTTCGCCCACAGCACCTGCGCCACCGAACACCTGCACGGTGCCTGGGCGGCACTCGGCGGCCTCGGCCACAGGCCGCTGGGCGCCATGCTGTTTACCCATCCGCTGGTCGAGCGCCGGCCGCTACGCTTCAAGTCAATGCGCGCACAGCACCCGCTGTACCGGAGCGCCGCCGCGTCCGGCCCCATGCCGCACACCCTGTGGGCGCGCCGCTCGCTGTTCTACCTGCATGGCGCACCGTTGCTGGTGACAGAAGTGTTTCTGCCGGGGATTTTGCAGCTGCATGGAGGCATCCATGGGGCTTGATACAGTTGAATTTATTTTGTGGTCCGAGCAGGCATTTGAAATTGAAATCCCGGATCGAGATGCGGAAAATATTTTGACTGTTGGTCAATTCAGCACATATGTTCACCATAAGCTAATCGAGATACATGGATCAAACGCAACTTCCGAGGCAGAAATTTTTGAGCGCATCAAGAAATTTCTCGTTGCTGAATTTAAAATAGCACCTGAAAAAATTAGCCACAGCAGCAATTTTGTAAAAGACTTGAGGCTAGACCAATAATGTTTCTGCAACAACGACTTTCCCTTTACATAAGACTCACCCGCCTGGATCGCCCCATCGGCATCCTGCTCCTGCTGTGGCCCACGCTGTGGGCGCTGTGGATCGCCAGCAACGGCCATCCATCCCTGCTCATCCTGCTTATCTTTGTCGCCGGCACCGTGCTGATGCGCTCCGCCGGTTGCGTGATCAACGACTACGCCGATCATGACATCGACAAACACGTGAAGCGCACCCAGCACCGCCCCATCACCAGCGGGCATGTGTCGCGCGGCGAGGCGCTATGGCTGGCTGCAGCCCTGGCTATCGCGGCACTGCTGCTGATCCTGCCGCTCAACACGCTCACCCTGCTGCTGTCCATTCCCGCCGTATTTCTGGCCGGCAGCTACCCGTTCACCAAGCGCTTCTTCGCCATTCCCCAGGCCTATCTTGGCATCGCCTTCGGCTTCGGCATTCCCATGGCCTTCGCTGCGATACAGGGCAGCGTGCCAGCCCTCGCCTGGTGGTTGCTGCTCGCCAACATCTTCTGGTGCATCGCCTACGACACCGAATACGCGATGGTCGACCGGGACGACGATATTCACCTCGGCATCCACTCCTCTGCGCTGTTCTTTGGCAAATACGATGTGGCAGCGGTGATGAGTTGCTATGTCATCACGCTGGTCATGCTCGCAGCGGCAGGGGAAATAATTGGTCTGGGTTGGATTTACTACGCGGGTCTGGCAGTTGCTGCGGGCATCGCGCTGCATCACTACACACTCATACACGGACGCCAGCGCGAGCTATGCTTCAAGGCCTTTTTGCATAACAACTGGTTTGGCGCTGCGGTATTTGCGGGGATTGCGCTGGAGTCTTTGTTGCGCGCCTAGGCGCTCACCCTGCCGCCTCCAGGCTCTTGAGTGGCTGATACACGCAATACATGCCGCGCCCGAGTTTTTTGGCCTCATACATCGCCGCATCGGCACACTTGATCAACGCCTCATCGCTGTCAGCATCCGCTGGATAAAAGGCAATACCAGCACTGCTGCCAACATGCACCTCGTGGCCATCCAGCATGAATGGCTGCGCCAGCGCGGCGGTAATTTTTGCAGCCACCACTTCTGCGCCATGTTTCTCGTTCAAGTGTGGCAACAGCACGGTGAATTCATCTCCGGCAAAACGCGACACGGTATCTGTCTCACGCACGCTGGATTTCAGACGAATGGCCACGGCCTGCAGCAACAGGTCGCCAACATGATGGCCCAGGGTATCGTTCACCGCCTTGAAGCGATCCAGATCCAGGAAAATTAGCGCGCATATCCGGCCATCGCGCCTGGCCTGGGCGATTACCTGGCGCAAGCGATCATAAAACAACTCGCGGTTAGGCAAGTTAGTGAGTGCATCAAAATGCGCCAGATACTGGATACGCTTTTCATATTCTTTCTGCGCGGTAATGTCTTGTACCGTTCCAATAGAACGAACAGGATTTCCATTCGGGCCGTAAGATGTTTCGCCCCGTTCGGCAACATATTTGATGCGCCCGTCAGGCAACAGCAAGCGATGTTCGATGTGATATGCAGTGCGGTTCTTGACCGATTCGGAGTAGGTCGTATTCACCAGTTCGCGGTCTTCCGGATGAATCGCATGCAGAAAGGCTTCATAGGAAGCACCGAATTGTGCCTGGTCAATCTCGAATACATGGAAAATTTCATCCGACCAGGTCAGCGCGTTATTTGTCAAGTCCAGCTCCCAGCTGCCCAACTGCGCCAGTTGCTGTGCCGCTTTCAGGCGTGCATCGCTCTCGTGCAGCGCCTCCTCGACCAACAAGCGCCTTCTCCAGCCGCGACATGCCAGCCACGCTGCCGTTAGCGTCGACAGCAAGAAGAATGCAAGCAAGATAGCCGCGTTGGTGGCCATCTTGCGCCACTCGCCGAGATAGTCGTCGAATGCCAGCCCCACAAAAATATACAGGGGCTGCCCGGGAATCTTGCGGAATGACACACTCCGCTCGATATCGTCCACGACCGACCTGGCCTGGTAGCTCCCGGCTTCCTTGCCTGCCTGCAGCAAGGACTGAAATTGCGGTGTTGTGATTTTTACACCGATGCTGCTGCCGACGCCTTTGGGTTCAGGGTAGCGCGCAACAATGCCAAACTGGCGATCTAACAAAGTAATAAAGCCGCGCGAGCCCACATTGACCGCGGAAAAGCTGTTGATAAACTGCTGCAGTTCGATGGGCGCAAAAACCACCCCGGCAAAGGAGCCATCGCGGTTACTGAGACGCCTGGCCAATATCACAATCCATGACCCGCTGATCCGTCCCATGATCGGTTTGGAGACAAACAGGCCTATGTCCGGATTATCGCGCGGAAACTGGAAATGATCGCGGTCTGCAATGTTGATTTTGGCTCCTGCCGGCAGGCCCGTGCCGTACTCGATGAGGCCATTCGCTTTGGCTATGCGCAGGCCGACAGTCTCTGGCAGGCGAGCATGCTGCAAGGCAAGATGCTCGTTCATCTCGTGCGCGTTAATGTGGCCGCTGGCGAGCTGCTTTGAATATTCGTCGGCGGCATCCAGCAGCGCCAGATCAATCTTGAGCAAGGTACCCTGAATATCCTGCGCCAGGACATGCGTCAGATTCTGCGAATCAATCAGAGCCTGTTCATGGTACTGCACCTCACTCTGGCGCAATGCCGCCACTACAATTGCAATGACGAGCAGATTCAGCACCATCACAGCGCTCGCAAGCAGCCAGAAAAAGCGGGTTCGCTTTGTTACTACCAGGTCCGATGAAGCCATAAATTAAGAATACTTGTGACGTGCGTGCAACGTGATTGGAATTATGCTTTGTGCATAATTCTAACATGCAGCATCCGCCCCGACTGCTTCCCGGCTGTTGCAGTCCAGGCTGATCGAACCTCAGTCCAGACCTGCGTCCACACACAAGAGCCGCCTCAAGGCGCGGCTGCACAACAACGAAACGGGAACGATGGTGTTTTTTGGATTGGCTATCGATCAGCCATTGCGTTGATGATGAGTTACGAGAATCTGGTGACGCACAGCTGTTACCTGTTCAGGTTATTTTTCAGGCAGTAGTCGCGGTACTTCATATCTTCGTTCAACAGATGCTCGATCAATGTTTTCTTGACCGATAGGCCCGCCTCGATGCACTCGTATTCCGTCACATCGCTCTCAAAACCTCTCTTGATCTCGCGCAAGGCCGAAGTGATTTTGGCATGTATCTGCGCATGCTCTGCCGCTGCCGGGTAGCCAAACTTCCTGAACAAGGCTTCCTCATCGGCAAAGTGCACCACGGCATCGTCCAGAATGCACTGCATGCGCCTCTGGATCTCCGCCACATCCATGCGACTGATGATAGCCTCGTTCAGTTCGTTGACGAGCCGGATAAAGTGCTGGTGCTCGGCATTTATCTCCGGGATGTGAACGCTCAACTCATCCGTCCACTCCAGACGCCACGGCGATAATTCAGCTGGGGATGACATATTTCTTCTCCCGGAACAGTGCCACACAGGCATCTACCACTACTGGATCAAAATGCGTGCCGCGCATACGGACAATCTCGCTCAGTGCCGCGTCTATGCCCAGCCCCGGACGATAGGGGCGGTGTGAGGACATCGCCTCAACCAAGTCCGCCACCGCCAGAATGCGTGCTTCAATAATAATTTGGTCACCCTTGAGCCCTTGCGGGTAGCCCGAGCCATCCAGCTTTTCATGATGCTGCAACACCATCTGTGCGATCGGCCAGGGAAAGTTCACATTCTTCAGGATGTCATAGCCATCCTGCGGGTGCGTCTTGACAAGCATGTATTCGATCTCACTGAGCTTGCCGGGCCGGGAGAGAATTTCCGCCGGAATATGAATCTTCCCCAGGTCATGAATGGTGGCGGCAAGATGGAGGCCATTGACCTGCTCATCCGGCAAGCCCATTTCCCGCGCGATGGCCGCCGCCAGCTCGGCGACGCGGCGTTGATGGCCGGCGGTATAAGGGTCGCGCGCTTCCACGGTGTTCGCGATGGTCTGGATGGATTGTTCCAGGCTCTGCAGCAGGATCATCGCCTGCTGCTCGTGCTCGGCGCGGGTGCGCAAGCTGACGATGCCATAAGCCAGATCATTGGCCAGCTCCTCCAGCAGGCGTACCTCCTCCGCGTCGAAAGCGTCCGCCACGGCTGCAAAAATGCTCAAACCGCCGAAAATCCTGCCGCCGCCGGAAAGGGGTAGCGCGATGTTTGAAGCGTAGCCGCGCGCCAGCACAAGCGCCCGCCAGGGTTCGAATATCGGGGCGCTGGCGATGTCATGGCATACCTGCGACGTTCCGCTGCGGATGGCCATGGAGACGGGCAATTGGCCCTGTTCCGTATCGGCCCAGCTAAGGTGCTTCGCCCAGCAGTCGTTTTCCTCCATGCCCGACCATGCCATGGGCGTGAGGCTCTTTTCCGGATTGTTCTCGGCATAGTCCACCACCGCCAGGCGGTAGCCGCCCGTTTCCACGATAACGTTCGTAACCGCCCGCAGCAATTCATCCTCGCTCTTCGCACGCACCAGCGCCAGATTGCCCGCAGACAGCGTCTTGAGCGACCGGTTGGCGCGGCGCAACGCTAATTCAGCCTGTTTGCGCCCGGTGATATCGATGCCCATGCCGATGACATTCGTGCCCAGCTTCGTAATGACCCTTATCCCTGTAAACACGTAATCGCGCAGGCCATCTTTCGAGAGCAGGCGTGCCTCTGCTTGCGCAGAGCCGTAATCAAAAGTATCGCGTATTGTCTGGATGATTAATGGTCTGTCTTCTTCATGAATGAAACTAATGACATTAGTCTTCGATATTTCATCCGCGGAAAGCCCCAGCAGTTTTTCCGCCATCCTGTTCCATCGCAACATGTTGCCTTGCGAGTCGAACAGATAGAACACATCCGGCAGGTTCTGAATCAAAATGTCCGAGAATGCCTTCTCTTCCTGAATAACCTGTTCGATGTATTTTCGCTCGCTGATGTCCTTGATCACACCGTCATAGGACAGCAACTTCCCGGAGGCGTCCTTGAACTGGATGATCGTGCAATGCACCCAGCGCAACTCCCCATCTTTGCGGATGATGCGATGTTCCATGGGCGGAACATCCATTCCCGCCAGCACATGCCGCACGCGCTCGATCACCCGTTCGCGATCCTCTGGCACGACCATCTGTATCCACAGGTTGGGGTTGGCGGCGAACTCTTCCGCCGTGTACCCCGTCACCGTCACACAGGCCGGGCTTTGCCTGGTCTCTGCTGCACGCCCATTTTCGATGCGCACGGTATATTGGTAATCCGTGATTCCCTCGGTGATGCGCCGGTAGCGTGCCTCGCTATCCTGCAGCGCACGCTCTGCACGCAAGCGCTCACTGATGTCACGGGTGACAACCTGGACGAAACTCCGCTGCTGGAGGCTCAAAAAATTGGCTGCATACTCGACCGGGACGGTATCCCCGCCTGGCCTTTGCACTTCAATGTCGCCGCCGTGCCCCTTGCCGGTTTTCCTGACTTCGATAAACCTGTGCCGGACCAGTTCATGGTGTTTTTTGGGGTACAGCTCCCACACCTGCAACGCCTTGATCTGTGCCAGCGTCCTGCCGGCTTGCTTCTCGAATTCAGGGTTGCAGTCCTCCACCTGCCATGTCGCGCAATCGACCAGCACGATGCCATCCATGGCTTCGTTGAACAATGCCTTGTATTTCCCCTCGGCCAGTTTGCGGTTGTGGATGCCACGCTCTTCTGACAGGGTGCGCTTGATGGCGGGCACGAGCCGCGCCAGCCGATCCTTCAGCACATAGTCGCGCGCGCCCAGCTTGAGCAGCTCCACTGCCGCTTCATCTCCCATTGCCCCGGTCACCATGATCACCGGAATCTGCGGATGCGTGCGGCGCGAATATTCCAGGGCGTCGCGTCCGTTATAGGCAGGCAGGTTGTAGTCGGCGAGGACGATATCGGGCTTGAATTCATCGAGCGCCTGCTCAAACGCCGCGCGCGTGTCCACCCGCAGCGAGGTGAGCTCCAGTCCAGCATCGCGCAGTTCGATCGCCACCAACTCTGCCTCGGATGGAACATCCTCCAGCATCAGGATGCGCAGCGCCTCGGCTTGCTTATCCATGGCCATTTATCCAGGGATATTTAGCTTAACGGGAGGACGGTTGATCAGCAGCCAGTAGAATCCCATTTCCGACACTACCTTGGCGAATTCATCGAAATCCACCGGTTTGCTGATATAGCTGTTGACGCCGAGGTCGTAGCTGGCCAGCACATCCCGGTCCTCCTTGGATGAGGTCACCACTACTACCGGAATTCTCCTGGTGCGCTCATCCGCCTTGAGGCGGCGCAATACCTCCAGGCCGTCCACCTTGGGCAGGCGCAAATCGAGCAGCACCACTTTCGGCGTAGTCGCACTCTGCCGGTCGGCATAGACGCCGCTGGCGAAGATAAAATCCAGCGCCTCGGCTCCATCCTTCACCCACACCAGCTTGTTGGCAAGATTGCGCTCTTGCAGCGCCATTATGGCCAGTTCGGCGTCGGTAGGATTGTCTTCCACCAGCAAGATTTCCACGTCATCAGTCTGAGTCATCATGCGTTCCTCCATTAAATCGGCAATGCAAAATAAAATGTCGCGCCTTCACCAACCTTGCCTTCCGCCCACACCCGCCCGCCATGCCGGGTAATGATGCGCTTGACGATGGCCAGGCCAATTCCTGTCCCCTCGAATTCCTCGATCCCGTGCAGGCGCTGAAACACGCCAAATAACTTGTCGGCGTACTGCATATCGAAGCCCGCCCCGTTGTCCCTGACGTAGTAAATATTTTCCGCGCCCACGCTGTGTCCTCCCACTTCGATCAGTGCCGCCGCGCTGGGCCGGGTGAACTTGATGGCATTGCCCAGCAGGTTGATCCAGACCTGGTGCAACATGGCCAGATCGCCACGGCAAGGCGGCAGCGGCGGGAGCTCCATGCTCAACTCGCGCCCGGAGGCAGTCAGTTTGAGCTCCTCGAATACCGCGTGCGCCAATGCCCCCATGTCGATCTCGGCAGCTCCCATCCCCACACGCCCCATGCGCGAGAAGGCGAGGATATCGTCGATGAGCTGGCTCATTTTTTTGGTGTTGTCGCGCACTACATTCAAGTAGCGCTTACCTTCTTCATCCAGCTTGTCTGCATACCGCTTCAGCAGCTGTTGCGAAAAACCATCAATCGCCCTTAGCGGCGTGCGCAAATCGTGCGAGACCGAATAGGCAAACCCTTCCAGTTCCTGGTTGGCATTTTCGAGTTCGCCGGTGCGTTCCCGCACCAGCTCCTCCAGATGTTCGTGGGATTTGTGCAACGCTTCTTCTGCCCGCTTGCGTTCGGTGATGTCGCGTGCCGCGGCAAAAATTCCGGTCACTTCGCCAACCTCGTTGCGATATACGCTGGCGTTGTAGAGCACCTCCTTGACCTTGCCGGACACATTGCGCAGGCTAAGCGGGTAATCCGTAACCTGTCCCTTGGCAAATACCTCCTGGTAGCCAGCGCGTGCCTTTTCCGGCTCGGTAAAATAATCCGAGAAATCGCTGCCGATCAGCGCTGCGCGACTCAATCCGGTAGCCTGCACCGTCGCTTCGTTCACATCGGTGATCTGGCCCTTTGCGTTGATGGTCACCAGCGGGTCCTGGCTGGCCTCGAGCAGGTTGCGGGCATACACCGATGCCGCGCGCAGCTCTTCTTCGGCCCGCTTGCGCTCGGTAACGTCGCGCGCCGCGGCAAATACTCCCGTCACCTCGCCGATGTCGTTGCGATATATGCTGGCGTTGTAGAGCACATGCTTCAGCTGCCCGGACACGTTGCGCAGGGTCAACGGGTAATCCGTGACCTGGCCTTTTTCAAACACCTCCTGATAGCCCGCACGCGCCTTGTCCGGCTCGGTAAAATAATCCGAGAAATCGCTGCCGATCAGCGCCACACGTGACACTCCGGTCGCCTGCACCGTCGCCTCGTTCACGTCGGTAATCTTGCCGAATGGGCTGATGGTCACCAGCGGGTCCAGACTGGCTTCGAGCAGGTTGCGTGCATACAACGAGGCTGAGCGCACTTTTTCTTCCGCTTGCTTGCGCTCGGTGATGTCCATCGCCACACCTTTGAGTCGGACAGCAGTACCAGCCAGCTCTCGCTCCCCGCGCACCCACATCCAGCCATGGCTGCCATCTTTCAGCACTGTCTCCAGTTCAAGCTCATAGGGGATGCCGGTTTCTCTGGTATTGGACAAGGCGGAGCTCAATCTCTCCCAGCTCATTGGGGTGAAGAGTTTCATGTGCTCGGTGTAGGGGGGCGGTGGCAATGCCGGGTCGAAACCGTACATTTTGTAGAGTTCCTCCGTCCAGACCACCTGGTTGCTTGCCACATCCAGCTTCCAGCTGCCCAAATGGGCGATGCGTTGCGCTTCTTCCAGCCCGCTCTCGCTTTGACGCAATAATTTTTGCGCCTGTTGGTGCACGGCAATTTCCGCATGAAGCTTGTCATTGGCCGCAGACAGCTCCACGTAGGGCTGTCGCACCGACCTGGCGAATACGCCCTGGTAGATCAGGATAAAGGCCACCACCTTGTAGACGTGCCCCAGCACATTGAAGGTGTCGAACACGCTCGTGTAAATGGCGAAGACCGCCTCGCTGAAGATGCAGATGACAAACGCCACCACGTAGTACACCAGCACCCTGTCCCCGCTTATCGACATCCGTCGCCAATAAGCCGCGGATGCCAGCAGCAGCAGGAACATGATCAAGTACTCGGCGACCTTCTTGAAAGGGGTAAGCCCCACGCCCGCCACGAAGGTGTCCGGTACATGGGAGGGGAAAAAGGTAACTGCGCTGAAAACCAGCGCCGGTATGGCCAGTGCTGCCACCATCAGCGGTGCCTTAGCCAGCCAGGGGCCACGATTATCCGGATAGACATAGGCGCTGGCGAGGAAGGCCGACGCCGAAAACAGCCTGGCCGCTAGCCAGAACTGGGTGGACTTGTTGGCGGAATTAACCGTGACGAAAGCGGGCATGCCGGCGTAACCCAGGGTGTGCATGAAGTCCAGCAGGCCGATGGCGAGAAAGGCAGCGCTCAGGAACAGCGTGTGCCGGTTACCGGATTGCGCGTAGGCAAACCATCCGACACCAAAGATGGACAGTGATACCATGACACTGAAGAATTCGGCAATGTTGTGAAAGACCAGGTATGAGGCGATGTCCATCACCCCATACAGTTGAGCGGCAAAAAATTCCGTCAGCAGGAACGGCAACAGCGCGGCAAGAATCGCCGCGGCCAGAACGGCGCGCGGTGACATCTGGGCCAGAGTTTTCCGCATCTCAGGCCTCCACGGTTGAGCCCGTTCCAGGCCGCTCGTGCAGCCACTGCCTGGCACGCCAGACCAAACGGACGGAGCTGATCCAACAAGGTCGCGGCGGCAACGGATTCACTCGTGCTGTGCTGCTTGCGGCGATTTCTTTTTGTGATGAGGTCACATCAACCTCCATTTGTACGCCAACAATATAACTTCCCGCGCCACCACTTCCTTCACATGAAAGTTGTCAGCGCGGATTCCGGGCCGCTGATAATGGATTGCCATCAGCCCCACGCCAGCAGGCTAAAGCCATAATGAGCGAAATGAAATACATACTTTCCAGTATTCCGCGCCTATCATAGCCCAGAGGCTATTGCTGCGCTTGCCTGCAATATCTGACCCCGCCAGTGTTTTTCCATTGCATGCCAGGGCTTGTTGCATATCCAAGCTTGTTGCTGCCTGCAGCAAGCAGAACGGCAAGCTGTTTGCCGTTATTTGCAGCAAGGTTGTGGTAGATTCAGGTCAACGCAAAATTCTTTGCACGCGAAGATGTAATGAAACCGATACTCACTGTTATTCTGGCATTGTCGTTAGCTCCCTTATTGGCAGGTGCCGAACAACAGCCTGTCGAAATTCATGATCAGCTCACTTTGCAGCCTGAGCCCAACATGAAGCTGGTCTTGACCCTTGATGCGTGCTCCGGAAAATTCGATGACCAGCTGATCAACTTTCTGATCCGCAAGCGGATACCTGCCACTATTTTTGCCACGAAAAAATGGCTGGACGAGAATCCGTCAGGCCTTGCAGTGATCAAGGCTCACCTCGATTTGTTTGATGTCGAGGACCATGGAGAAAAACATATCCCGGCCGTGATTGGCGCTGGCAGGAAGGTTTATGGCATTCCCGGAGAACCGGACGTGATCCATCTCCGCCGCGAAGTTACCGCAGGGGCACGTGCCATAGAACAGGCTACCGGCATTGCGCCCCATTGGTACAGGGGAGCTACAGCCGAATACGATGCCCAGGCCATAGAGGAAATCGGCAAACTGGGCTACAAGATTGCGGGCTTTTCTGTGAATGCTGATGCCGGGGCCACCTTGAAAAAAGGTGCCATCGAGAAAAGGCTGGCGCAGGTCAAAGAAGGGGATGTCATCATCGCGCACATGAACAAACCGGCATCCGACTCGGCTGAAGGTCTTTCTGCCGGATTGATTTATCTGCTAAAAAAAGGCTTCGTCTTTGTCCGCCTGGATCAGGTTGATCTCATGGAGGTGCACGAACAATCCGACAACAAGCCGCAGAAACCGGATAGCAAATAATGAGCGGAAGCACCCTCGCTTGCGCAGGCAAATTTATCCTGCGCGCGCATTGACCACCAGGACACCTTCACAATAAGCTATCTTCCGGTTAGCATGAAACAGCACTGTCGCATTCAACCCGCCACACTCAAGGAGAATACCGCATGAAAAGCACACTACTGTTGAAATATGTTTCTTCCGTTCTGGCCTTCTCTCTCGCATTGTCCGCCCCCAGTCTGCAAGCGGCAGACTCTCCACAAAAAACCAGCGCCGACACCCGCTACCAGGTGGTATTCCAGGTGAGTGACGATGACGCAAAGAAATGGAATCTGGCACTTAACAACGTAAAAAATGTGCAGCAGGACCTGGGCGCGGCAAACGTCGATGTTGAAGTGGTCGTCTACGGCCCCGGCATCGGCATGCTCAAATTCGATTCTGCCGTGGCTAACCGTGTGGACGACGCAGTTAAAGCGGGCGTCAAGATCGTCGCCTGCGAGAACACCATGAAAGCACAAAAGCTGGGCAAAGCCGACATGATGTCTTCCATAGCTTATGTGCCCGCTGGTGTCATTGAGCTCATCCAAAAACAAAAAAACGGTTACGCTTATATCCGCCCATAAAGTGATCTGCCAGCTTCTGCCTGCAGCCCCCGCTTGACGGGCAGAAACCGGAACCACGCCATGTACGAATCAAAACAGCAGGCTCCTCTCAGCAGCGCAAAGTTTGCACAGCGCCTGCTCGGCCATACGCTGGTCGCCCTTGGCTTGCTCGCCGCTTCACTCGCCTGCGGCATGCTGGGCTATGCCGTGTTTGAACACCTGCCGTGGCTGGACGCATTTCTCAATGCCGCCATGCTGCTCGGCGGCATGGGGCCGGTCAACCCGCCGCAGACTGACGCTGGCAAGCTTTTCGCCGGATTTTATGCGCTCTATGCCGGCCTGGTCTTCATTGTCACCGCCGCGCTGCTGTTCACTCCGATACTGCATCGCTTGCTGCACCGCTTTCACTGGAGCGATAAAATTTAATGCTGCCAGCGCGCTGTTGGGCACCGATTCTCAACCCGGTTGCATTCAGCAGTCTGCTGTAGAGTCTAATGCGGGTTGCTATGTAGCCCCGCGGTTCTCAAGCAATTTCATGCTAAAGTTTGTGTCATACCCTTGCTCGCTGCTCGCTTGCAGCGAACAAACCCGTAACCTGTTGGATTAGAAACCACCATGCCGATATCTGCCGAAACAAGAGCCCAGGCTCAGGATCTTTTGCAATTCATCGATGCCAGCCCCAGCCCCTGGCATGCAGTGCTCACCATTGAACAGCGCTTGCTGGCGCAGGGCTTTACCAGGCTGGAGGAAACACAGCGCTGGAAGCTGGATAAGGGCGGGCACTATTATGTGGTGCGCGGCGGCTCTTCGATCATCGCCTTCAAGCTGGGGCAACAGCCGCTGGCGCAAAGCGGCTTCCGCATGATCGGTGCGCATACCGATTCGCCCGGCCTGCGCCTCAAGACCAACGCGGCCCATGCGAGCGATGGCATGCTGCGCCTGGGCGTGGAAATCTATGGCGGGCCGATACTGGCAACCTTTACCGACCGCGATTTAAGCCTGGCCGGGCGCGTGAACATCCGCACCAGCAGTGGCTTTGACACACGCTTGCTCAAGTTCGATGCGCCACTGTTGCGCCTGCCCAACCTGGCCATCCACATGAATCGCGAGGTGAACGAGCAAGGCCTCAAGCTGAACAAGCAGACCGAACTGCCCCTGCTGTTTGGCATCGCGGATGAGAAGCAGCCTGCACGCGCGCAGTTTCTGGCACACCTCGCTGCGGCACTGGGTGTCAGCGTTGCCGACATCCTGACCTACGAACTCAATGTCTTCGATACCCAGCCGGGCACCTTCTGGGGCGCCGGGCAGGAGTTCATCGCCAACAGCCAGCTCGATAATCTGGCCTCCTGCCATGCCGCGCTGACTGCCATGCTGGCCTGCAACGCGCCTGCCGCCACTGCGATCTGCGCCTTTTTCGACCATGAGGAAGTGGGCAGCGAGAGCGCAGCCGGCGCGGGCGGCAGCTTTGCCTATGACGTGATCGAGCGCATTTCCCTGTGCCTGGGTCTGGATGAAGAAGCCCAGCATTGCGCGGCGGCACACAGCTTCTTTATCAGCGCCGATATGGCGCACGCCTACCAGCCCAATTTCCCCAATGCCTACGAGCCGAATCACCGCGTGCTGGTCAATGCCGGCCCGGTGATCAAGACCAATTCCAACCAGCGCTACAGCACCAGCGCAGATAGCGCTGCACGCTTCATGACCCTGTGCGAAAGCGCGGGCGTGCCCTGCCAGAACTACACCCACCGCAGCGACCTCGGCTGCGGCAGCACCATCGGCCCCATCATCGCCTCGCGCCTGGGCGTGGCCAGCGTGGATGTCGGCGCGCCGATGTGGGCCATGCACAGCCTGCGTGAAAGCGCGGGCGTGCAGGACGTGGGCTACATGATTAGCGCGATGAAGGCTGCGTTTGGCAGCTAGCACAGCAGTGCGCCCTGTGGTGGTGAGGCATCGGCGCTGCTTGCCACCTTTAGCTGTTCCGCCATGCTGCTGGAGATGATGGACCGCAATAAAAAATTTCTGCTACAAAAAATTCCGGGAGCTCATAAATCTGATTTTGCTGGCGCTTGAAATGACATACCTTTGATGGGGAGGTGAATTATGCAAGTTCGCAATTTCTTTCATGTCGTTGCACCAATTTTTACGGCCCTGGCTGTCATCGTCACCGCTGCCATACTGGTCTTTGCGATTTACGCCAACGCGCTTGGCATCGAGTGGATTACCTTCCTGGCCGGCATCCTGGTGGCGGCAATTCTTGCAGAAGCCACCCGTTTGTCCCGTGTTGAATGGCTTTCCATGCGGCGCACCAGCCAGTTGGCGAATGTAAGAGACAGGCTCGAGCGTGAAACAAACCTGCGCAAAAGAGCGGAGTCTGTTATTGCAGAGTGCAAACCCAGGCTGCATCTCATCGACGAGGTCTTGCCAACCATGATTGCACTGATCGATAACGAGGGGCGCTGCAAATATCACAACCGCGCATTTATGGAATGGTTGCGTCTGAAACCGGAACAAATTCATGGCCGGCACATGCGTGAGGTACTGGGGAACAAGGTCTATCAGGAAACGGCAACCGAAGTTCGCCAGTCGCTGGATGGACATCCGGTGAGCTATATACGCTCACAGAAGATGCCGAATGGTGCGGTCTTCAAGCTGAACGTCGAGCACATCCCGCAATTTGAGCTGGATGGCAAAGTTTCCGGATTCTACATGTTGATGAATGACATCACCTTGCCCAGTGATGTGCAGATGCCAGGCCAGGACAAAGCCAGAGTGGCAACCTCTGCCGCTGTCGATACTGCTGCTTCTGAATTAGCTCAGCAGGACAATCAGGACCTGTTTGTTGATTCCTTTTCTGAGCAGGTCTTTGGACAAAAGGACGCAAGCATCATCATGTCCGCAATCCAGAAGGGCGACTTCCGTTTGTTCTGCCAGCTCATCACACCCATCTCCGCTAATGCAGACGAAGCCGAGCACTATGAAATCCTGGTACGCCTGACCGAAGAGGAAGAAGACATGATGCCGCCCGGTGCTTTTTTTCCGCTGGCGGAAAAGTATGGCCTCATGCTGCAACTGGATCGCTGGGTCTTGCGGCAAATCACGGAATGGGCTGCCCGCCAGAATGCGCTTAATAAAAGGCAGAAGAACTCAATGTTTTTCATCAACGTGTCGAGAGCAACCATTGCAGATGCCGGCTTCCCGGAATTGCTGGGCTTGACTCTGCTGGAACACGGCTTGCAGGGCTCAGCCCTGTGCTTTGAGATACCGGACACCGAGCTCGCCTCAAACACGGCGGTGGTTGCCGAATTTGCGCGGAATATCCGCCAGTGCGGCTGCAGCATTGCCATCAGCGGCTTTGGCCGAGACCGCATATTATTCGATCTGTTCCGGGGCTTTCAGGTGGATTTTCTGAAAATCGACGGCAGCGTCATTTTCGATATGCTGCGCGACCCGGTGGATCTCGCCAAAATAATTGCCATCAACAAGGTGGCGCAAAAGATCGGGGTAAAAACCATTGCGGAACTGGTGGAGAGTGAAGAAACCATCGCCAAGTTAAAAGAAATAGGCGTCGATTTTGCACAGGGTTTCGGCATCTCACGGCCTCGACCTTTGGCAGGCTAACCATAAAAAAAGCCCGGCACTTGCGTGCCGGGCTTTTTTGCCAACTCAGGAAGCGATTAGGCTGCCTGAATGTTGGAGGCTTGCTTGCCCTTAGGACCTTGAGTCACTTCAAAGCTGACTTTCTGGCCTTCCTGAAGGGTCTTGAAACCGTTCATATTGATTGCTGAAAAGTGTGCGAACAGATCATCGCCGCCATCATCAGGGGTTACAAAACCAAAACCCTTAGCGTCGTTGAACCATTTAACTGTACCAGTTGCCATGTTTACTTCCTTTTTTAAAAAACACGGGAAATCTCCCGCAAACATATTTGAATCGAGGATTGCGCATGGAAAACCAGTACTGCAGAGACTCTGAATCAAATACCAGCCCGTCTTGTACGCTGTATATACCAATATAGCAAGCTAATTTATTCTCAAGCTGAGCAGGCGCGCCGTGGCCGGGGGCCAATGTCCGCCTTCTCAGCCCCTGCTTTGTGCCGCATCTCCCGCTAGACCTGTACAGGCACGCCAGGCGCCTCCGCCATCTCACTCCCTCGCTCAACCCGGGCAAACAAGTCGCGCGGCAGCGGCAAACGCAGCCTGATCTGCCGCTTCTTGTGCTGCCCGACGTGCGCTTGCGCTTTGAGCCGACACGCCGCTTCTGCTTGCAGAAATGGCGTTTCTCCCTGCAGCACCCGTTCCAGCTGCGGCAGCAGCTCTGCGGTGGCGCCAATGTAGTGATCGAAGCGGCGGCGCAACGGCTTGTCCATGCGCCGCGCCACCTGATACAGCAATTGCGGGATGCGGCCACGCCGCAGCCAGCCATCTCCGGTGGCCAGTGCGCTGATCGCCGCATGCGACTGCTCAGTGCTGCAGCCAAACTGGCGGGCCACATAGGGAACCAGGCCGGCAATTTCGCGCTGCAACAGGGTGTCGGGCGCAGCGAAAATGTGTGTGCGGATATGTGCATCCATCGCCCACTCTGCAGCGATATGCGTGGCCATGGGCAGGTCGAGCCAGAGTATTTCGTGTGCTGGAACAAAATGATTATGCGCAATCACGTCCACCAGCAAATGGCTGCCGTAACCGATGGCCAATGCCACTTCCCGCTCATCGCGTGCGTCACGGAAAAGTTTTTCTGCAGTTTCCCACTGGTGGTTGGCGGCGAAGGCGTCGGTATTCGCGTATTTGGCAAAGATTGCCAGATCGGGCAAACAGGCACCGCTCATCACCAGCTGCGGAAATTTTCTGACAATGTGGCGCAGGCGCGGATCGGCCAGCGGCACTGCCCAGACCAGCAGCTGGGCGAAATAGACATGGGTAAACAGTCCCCACGCATGCGCACTGGCACTATAAAGGCTGAGCGGAATCAGCCATACGATGAAAGTAATGGTTTTTCCCATGCAGCGCATGGTGACGGACAACTGCTACAACGTCGTGAAACTGGTATTAATTTAATGTTTCAGTATTCTTCAAAACCTGACACCAGAAAAATTCAATGGCATTATTCCGCCAGCGCCTGCACAGAATGAAGTAACGGGTCTGTGGTGTTCCCGAACCAGCACCACTCAGTGTAAAAGGAATAGACATGAAACTTCCCGCAGTAAGCGTGCCGAGCTTCCCATTTAGCCGGATTGGCATGGTCATCGTAGCGTTCATCCTGCTGGTCATCTTGTGGCCGTTTTATTCGGTGCCCACCGGCAGCCGCGGCGTCGTGACCCAGTTCGGCAAGATCGTGGGAATTGAAGGGGAAGGCCTGGCGATCCTGCCGCCGTGGCAGAAACTGTCCAATTTCAGCATTCGCGCCGAAACGGCCGATATCGACAATGCGGAAGGCAGCACCAGCGACACGCAACCGGTAAAGGTCAGCATGACCGTGCGCTACAGCATCGCGACCGATCGCGTGGCCGAGGTGTTTGAAAAATATTCGCACGACGGCAACCTGTCGTCCTACGTGCAAACCGCCACGCAGGAAATCTTCAAGGCCGTCACCGCGAAATACACCGCCCCCGACCTGATCGCCCAGCGCTCCAAAGTGTCCAGCGACATCAATGCCGCCCTGCGCGAAAAGCTGTCCCTCTATGGCGCCCAGGTGATCAACATCGACATGCGCAACTTCTCCTTCTCCGACTCGTATATGCACGCCATTAACGACAAGGTCACCCAGGAGCAGCTGCGCCTTGCCGCTGAAAACCGGCTGAAAACGGTCGAATCGGAACAGAAGCAGAAAGTGGCCGTTGCCGAAGCCGAGGCCAAGGCACTCAAGGCACAGTCTGATGGCGAAGCCTATGCCAACCTGACCATAGCCAAGGCACAGGCCGAAGCGCTACGCGTGCAGAATGCCGCGCTCACGCACAACAAGGACGTGCTCGAACTGCGCCGCATCGAGGTGGAAAAGATCAAGGCGGAAAAATGGAATGGCGCGCTGCCAACTGCAATTTATGCTGGCGCACCCATCCCGTTCCTGAACGTCAGCAAATGATAAGTGCAACACGGGCATGATTTAGAGCCCGGTTATCGTTTGACCAGCGGCCTGCACAGATGATGTGCAGGCCGCTTTATTTTGCACTTTGAACCCGACCAGGAAGCAGTTCGATCAAGTTGCCGCCAAGTGGTGCGGTCATTCAATTCTGTTATTACGCAGCCCGGAACCGGGCACACTGCAGAAACCGCGCAAGCCTGCCTGTCTGCAAAGCCAGGCAGGCGCCCTTTCATGCAGAATCTTTACACATTCTTTATGCGCACCGGATTCATCTTTACACCGTTTTAATTCGCCATTTTTTACCATACTCACCGTCTTTTCACACTGGGAGTAAAAGAATGGACTGGTTATATCTATTGTTGATTGCGGCCTTTTTCGGCCTGAGCGTGCTGCTGATTCGCGGCATCGAAAAATTGTTGGGGAGGCCGTCATGACTTTCTATATCGTCGGTGCCATTGTGGCCGTGTTGTTGATGGTTTACCTCGTTGTAGCCTTACTTAAACCGGAGTTATTCTCATGATTAACGGTCTGTTTCAAATTGTTTTGTACCTGGGGGTGTTACTGGCATTGGCCAAGCCCATGGGCTATTACATGCTGCGCGTTTACGAGGGGCAGCTGCCGGCATTTGTCCGCTGGCTGCAGCCTGCCGAGAATTTTTTCTATCGCCTGTGCGGGGTGGACAGCAAACAGGAAATGCGCTGGACGCAATATGCGCTGGCCATGCTGTGGTTCGCCCTGCTGGGTGTGCTGGCAGTGTATGGCTTGCAGCGATTGCAAGATTTGCTGCCGCTGAATCCGCAAGGTTTCGGCGCGGTCACGCCTGATTCGTCGTTTAACACGGCATTGAGCTTCGTCACTAACACCAACTGGCAGGGTTATGTGGGTGAAACCACCATGAGCTACCTGACGCAGATGCTGGGTCTCTCGGTGCAGAACTTTTTCTCCGCCGCCGCCGGCATGGCAGTGGTCATTGCGCTGATCCGCGGCTTTGCCCGCCATACCGTGGAGACCATCGGCAATTTCTGGGTGGATATGACCCGCAGCACACTGTACATCCTGCTGCCCATTTCCACAGTGCTGGCACTGGTGCTGGTTAGCCAGGGCGTGGTGCAGAACTTGTCTGCTTATCAGACTGTGCCGACCATGGAAGCCGTCACCTACGACACGCCGAAGCTGGATGCCGCAGGCAATCCGGTGAAAGACGCTGCCGGCAACTCGGTCACCGAGAAGGTAACGACCAGGGAGCAGACTATCGCCATGGGCCCTGTCGCGTCGCAGGAAGCGATCAAACAGCTGGGCACTAACGGCGGCGGCTTCTTCAATGCCAACTCGGCGCACCCGTTCGAAAACCCCACGCCGTTCGCCAATTTCCTGGCGATGCTGGCGATTTTCATCATACCCGCCGGGCTGTGCTACACCTTCGGGCGCATGGTGGGCGATACCCGCCAGGGCTGGGCGATTCTCGCTGCCATGACGATCCTCTTCGTGGGTTTCCTTGCCGTGGCTGAGTACGCCGAACAGCAGGGCAACCCCGCCTTCACCGCATTGGGCGTGGACCAGAACGTTTCCGCTACGCAATCCGGCGGCAACATGGAAGGCAAGGAAACTCGCTTCGGCATCGTCAATTCCGCACTGTTTGCCACCATCACCACGGCAGCTTCCTGCGGTGCGGTGAACGCCATGCACGACTCCTTCACTCCACTGGGCGGCATGGTGCCGCTGGCACAAATGCAGCTGGGAGAGGTGGTCTTTGGCGGCGTCGGTTCCGGCCTGTACGGCATGCTGATATACGCCGTAATCGCAGTGTTCCTCGCCGGTCTGATGATAGGTCGCACCCCGGAATACCTGGGCAAGAAGATCGAGGCGTTCGACATCAAGATGGCTTCGCTGGTGATCCTCATCCCGCCGCTGCTTATTCTGGGTGGAACGGCACTGGCAGTCATGCTCGGGGTGGGCAAGAGCAGCATCTACAACCCTGGTGCACATGGCTTCAGCGAGGTGCTGTATGCCTTCTCGTCGGCGGTCGCCAACAACGGCAGCGCCTTCGCCGGCATCTCCGCCAACACGCCGTTCTATAACAGCGTACTGGGCTTCGCCGTGTGGGCAGGACGCATCTGGCTGATGATCCCGGTACTGGCACTGGCCGGTTCACTGGCGGCCAAGAAACGCACACCCGCCAGTGTGGGCAGCATGGCGACACATACGCCGCTGTTCGTCTGGCTGCTGATCGGCACGGTGCTGCTGGTGGGGGCACTGAACTTTGTGCCTGCACTTGCATTGGGACCGGTAATCGAACATCTGAACATGATTAAGCCGTAACGGGTGGGCACTGAATTATTTGTAG
>JBGPPE010000006.1:0-32511 GCA_041488395.1 Gallionellaceae bacterium | reverse complement strand
TCCCACCTGTATCATCTTGAGCGCCGTTTCCGGCAACAGGGAAGAGGCACGCGCAGCCTTGGCCAGCGGCTCGCCCTGCATGATCTGGTCTGCGGCCATGCCGATACGCAGCGCATAAGCACGATTGGGGAAGGATTCCTGCACCACGCGCAGTGCTTCCAGCAGAGGCGTTCCGCCTGCCAGCAAGGTGGCAAGCGAGCGGGAAAAATATGCGGCGTTGGCAGTCTGCTCCGCGCCGCCGAGAAAAGGCGCCTGCAACTTCCATTGATCGATCTTCATTCGGCCAGCGGCTGTGGCGATGTATGAACGCCAGCCAGACCATGCTGCCACCGCCAGTGTGGAAAATGCGATTGCAACAAGCGGGAAGTGTTCGACCGCCGCCAGCAACCATTGCGTCGGCGCCGGCAGTTTTGCGTCGAAATTGGCATACATCGACACAAAGCGCGGCATGACAAAGGCAAACAGCACGCCCAGAATGGCCAGCAGTGCTACCAGCAAAAATAATGGGTAGGCCAGCGCCTGTGAAATCTTCTTGCGCAGTGCAACCTTGCGCCGCAGGAATTCCTGGTAACGACCCAAGACCGTGGACAGCTCGCCCGTTTTTTCTCCGATGCGCAGCGCAGCCAGGAACAGCGCATCAAATATATCCGGATGTTTTGCGCACGCCTGGGAAAACAGCATGCCTTCCCGCACGTCCTTGAGTACCTTGCCGATCACCTCACCCAGCTCGGGATTGGAGGGACGATCGCTGGCCAAGGATAAAACCTCGGGCAACGGCAATCCTGCACGCAACAGCGCCATCACTTCTTGCACAAATAAAATGAAATCTTCAGGTTTGACCGTACTGCTGCGCCAGAACTTGATCAAATTGCGCTTGAGACTGATCCGTTGTGCACGCAGTCCGCGGCTCTCAAGCTCGGCTTTCAGACTTTCCGGAGAGGCTGCTGCACCTTCGCCAGCAATAAGCGCACCGCTCTCTGAAAGAGCCAGATATTGATATTGTGGCATGGGCGACCTGTATGGCTTAACGCGCTCGACTAAGTAATTTCAGTTATGCGTTCAAACTCACAGCCCGTGCTTGGTACAGCTTAGACAAATGCTTGAGGCAAAGTAACTGATGCAATGGCAACATGAAGCGGGTGAATAAAATTGGCGCACACGCAACAAGCGCCAAGCTATTTTTTTCACTTTAAATCTATTAGCTCTGAATAAATCTGGTCATGGTCGATAAAATTCAACAACTGACTCTACAACCATGTGATTTTCGGGGCAGAACTCTAAACGATTATTTAAAGAAAATCTATGACTTCAAGCCATTTGCGAGAGGAATGTATCGCTGAGATATTCGGCAAAACCTTGTCTGGTGCCATGTCTATCAATATTTATGCGAATCGCATATCGATAAGATGGGAGCAAAAGTTTATGCGCAATGAATTAATCTGCTGAATTGCGGCCAACGTCCCGACATGCATGCCAAGTTCAATTGCTCCGCAAAGGGACAACTTTTGGTAGCTCACCATTCATCCAGCAACCGATTCCATTTGCAAATTACATCTTTGTTGCCACTGTAGGTATTGCACTCGCTTGTGTACCATCTTCTTCCTTTATGTGAGTCTTGGCCCATTCATCAAATGCCAAGATCAGCAATTTGGTCGACACCCCGTAACCATTTTCACTGAAGAAGGCATTCATGCTGATTGCCGAATTCTTGACTGTCTTATCCTAATCCTTCATGTCCAGGTCAGCCGTGAATGCAATGATCTTTTTGTTTAGGCTCAGGTTGATGCCACTGTGACCAAACATAGGCCGAATTAACCCATTTAGGACAAACCCGCTGTTTAAAAAGAAAACAGCCAAGCCCGTTTAAAGGCTTGGCTGTATTAGTCTCACGTGGTTTATGGAGACCTAGAGATTGGTGGAGGCGGCGGGAATTGAACCCGCGTCCGCAAGCACTCTACAGGCAGTTCTACATACTTAGTCTAGTTATTTAATTTTATCTGGCAGACGCCAACCGACAGGCTGCTACCAGACGAGTCACCTTAAGTTTAGGGCTGTGCAAAGTAACCCTGCACAACACGATTCCGTGTAAATGACCTCACTCATCGCGGCCTTGCGGCCTTGAGCCCCTCCACGGACAGCAGGGTGTGAGGTCTAACCGACTAAGCGGCTAAAGCGTACTTTTCGTCGTTTGCGACTATTGGTTTTCCAGCTGATTTACGAGGTTGCGGGTCCTCGGTATGCCCTACACTGCTTTGCAACCTACGTCGAAGCCAAGTCGCCCCCGGTTTCGTTTCGATTTGCTACAACAGGCTGTTTCGGTGCTTACGCCACAACCGAAACTTTGCAAATTGTACCGCATGAGAGAGGTAATTGCCGAATTAGTTCCTGCAAATACTCATGCACGTTGCCGCACTGCTTCGAACAGGCATATTGCGGCAGCGGCAGCGGCATTCAATGATTCGACCTGCCCAGGCATCGGGATGATGAAAGGTTGTGTTCGCTCAAGCAAAGGCTGTGATAGCCCTGCCCCTTCGTTACCAATAGCAAAACCAATTTCTCCAGATAAGGGGCTGTCATAGAGACTCAATCGGGCCGAGAGCGATGCAGCATAGATTTTCCCGGGAAAGGATGCTGTAACGCCAAGTAAATCTGCCTGCTCCTGAATGCTCAGCACGAAATGTCCGCCCATGCCGGCACGCAGTACTTTGGGGGACCATGCATCGGCACAGCCCTTGGACATGAATATGGCATCGCAACCTGCTGCTGCTGCAGAGCGCAGCATGGAGCCAAGATTACCCGGGTCTTGAATATCCTCCAGCAACAGACAGAAGTTGCTGGTTTGCGGTGTAACTTCGGGCTGTGGCAGCGCTATCAGTGTCAGTATGCCACTGGGCGTTTTAAGCTCGGTAAGTTTGCCAAACAGGGCATCATCGAGCAGCGTCCGAGGCGTGCCAGGGAGTTTTGCGAGCAACCCCATGATTTCCGCATCGCGCTGCGCGGCTGCATTTGTGATGAGATGCAGCGGCTGCTTGCCGCTAGCCAGATAGGCTGCCAGTAAATGAGCGCCATCCAGCAGGGTTTGCCCGCTTTTGCTGCGCTGGCGTGCTGAGGTGGAGATTTTGCCGAGCTCTTTGTAGAACGGGTTGTCGGGCGAGGTGATGTGCTTCACGCCTGGCGTCAATCTGGCTGGTTTGCGGATAGCTGAGGAGTCGAGCTTGCCTCACCTGCAGGTTGTAGTTCCTCAGTTACAGGCGCCTCGGATTCCAAATCCACCAATTCAACGGTATTGGATTGTCCTGGTTGAACTTCGGAAGGTTGCGACTCCAGCAGACTGCCCATCTCTGCCAGTGCAGGCAGCTCGTGCAATGAGCGTAAATTTAGATCATCCAGCAGTTGTTGAGTGGTAGCAAACAGCTCCGGCTTCCCGGGAACATCGCGTGTACCGATGACTTCGATCCAGGCACGTGCTTCCAGCGTCTTCAGGATTTGCGAGGCGACTGCCACGCCGCGAATTTCTTCGATATCACCACGAGTCACCGGCTGACGATAGGCAATAATGGCCAGTGTTTCCATCACCGCACGTGAATAACGCGGCGGCTTCTGCGGATTGAGGCGGTCTATGTAAACCTGCATTTGAGGGCGTGCACGGAAGCGCCAGCCACTGGCCACGCGGTTAAGCTCTATGCCGCGCGTACTATATTCCTCCACAAGCTGGTTCAGGATTACTTCCACTACTGCATTTTCCAGCGGTACATCGCCCAGTTTTTTCAGCTCGGCCAGCGATAGCGGCTCCTGTGAAGTTAACAGAGCAGCTTCCAGTACATTCTTGAGTAAACACATATCCATAGCCGATGCATCAGGCTGCGCTGCTTCCAATGCATCGGGGACACCCTCAGTAGCCGTCATTTCACTCTGCGTTAACATTGCTGCTGGTTCTGACATAAATGTTTCCCAGGGTTTCAGTTTGGGTGATCTCGACCAGGGTCTCCTTGGCCAATTCAAGTATCGCGATGAAGGTAACCACGAGTTTAGGAATGCCGCCACTCACGTCAAACAGGTTTTCAAAAGCTTCAAATTCACCATGGCGCAACTGGCGCAACACATGCGTCATCTGTTCGCGCACCGACAGCTCTTCACGGCGAACCTTGTGATGTGCATTCACCTTGACGCGCGCCAGCAGGGAGAGCCAGGCATGGCGCAAATCTTCCACACTGACGTTGGGCAAACGCTCCACTACTGTGCGCTCGATCAACACCTGCACCAGCTCAAAATCTCGCCCGGCTTGCGGCAACTCATTCAATTTCTGCGCAGCCAGTTTCATCTGCTCATATTCCAGCAAGCGGCGCATCAGCTCGGCGCGCGGGTCTTCGCCCTCTTCTTCGCTCACCTTGGCGGGGCGCGGCAGCAACATGCGTGATTTGATCTCGATCAGCACTGCGGCCATCAGCAAGTACTCTGCCGCCAGCTCCAGGCGGTTACGCTGCATCAGCTCGATGTAGCTCATGTATTGCTGGGTGAGCTGTGCCATCGGAATATCCAGCACATCAAGGTTATGTTTGCGTATCAGGTACAGCAGCAGGTCGAGCGGTCCCTGAAAGGTGGTTAGCACCACTTCCAGCGCATCTGGTGGAATGTACAGATCAGATGGCATTTCCAGCATGGGCTCGCCGTGGATGTGCGCCAGCGGAGCGGCGAGCGCTTCCGTGACAGGTGTCACTTGCTGTTCTGCGGGCGCCACCTGGAGCTCTTCTAAACTCATGGCTGTACCATCAACTGTTTAAACATGAGCAGCATGATGCCATAACAGGCTGCCGTGGCAAGTGCGGCCACACTCAGGCTCAGCCAGAATCCCCAGCCCAGCTTGATTAATGCGGGGAGTACCAGAAATAACGCCAGAGAAGGCAACACCAGCCAGAAAATATTTAATGACAAGGCCGAGATTTTTTGCGCATCACCGGTATCTACATACAGCCACACAAATGCCAATAAAGATGTTAGCGGCAGCGAGGCCAGAAACGCCCCCAACAGACTATTCCTCTTGGCAATTTCACTCACTGCCACAAGGATGGCGGCCGAAAGTAAAATTTTTATTGTGTAATAAAGCATCTTATTAGCTGTAACTCAAACCCATCGCTTCGCGTACATCACGCATTGTTTCGCCGGCCAGCTTGCGCGCCTTTTCACAGCCGTCGGCAATAATGTTGCGCACCAGTGTCGGGTCATCAAGATATTGCTGTGCACGCTCACGCATCGGGTTCTGCTCTGCCAGCACGGCGTCAATCACTGGCTGTTTGCACTCAATGCAGCCAATGCCAGCACTCTTGCAGCCCTGCTCCACCCATTCCCTGGTCGCCTCGTTTGAATACACCTTGTGCAGCTGCCACACCGGGCAATGCAACGGATTGCCCGGGTCAGTGCGGCGTACACGCGCCGGATCGGTCGGCATGGTGCGAATTTTCTTGCTGACACTTGCTTCATCTTCACGCAAAGAGATGGTGTTGTGGTAGGACTTGGACATTTTCTGCCCATCCAGCCCTGGCATCCTGGAAGCGGCTGTCAGAATGGACTGTGGCTCGGACAGTATCATTTTGCCACCACCTTCCAGGTAGCCAAACAGGCGTTCGCGGTCCCCCAGGCTCAAGCTCTGCTGTTCATCAAGCAAGGATCTTGCCGCCTCCAGCGCCTCATCATCGCCCTGCTCCTGATAACGCGTGCGCAGCTCGCTATACAGTTTGGCCTTTTTTCCGCCCAGTTTTTTGACTGCGGCTTCAGCTTTTTCCTCAAACCCGACCTCACGGCCATAGATATGATTGAAGCGGCGCGCAATTTCACGGGTGAATTCAATATGCGGCACCTGATCTTCCCCAACCGGCACATGGGTTGCGCGGTAAATCAGGATGTCAGCACTTTGCAGCAACGGATAACCCAGAAAACCGTAAGTGCTCAAGTCCTTCTCGGTGAGTTTTTCCTGCTGATCCTTATATGTAGGCATGCGTTCCAGCCAGCCCAGTGGCGTGATCATCGACAGCAGCAAATGCAGTTCGGCATGCTCAGGCACTCTGGATTGAATAAACAGGGTCGCGCGCGCAGGGTCAACACCTGCTGCCAGCCAGTCGACCACCATGTCCCAGCTGCTTTGCTCAATCATTTGCGGATTGTCATAGTGTGTGGTGAGTGCGTGCCAGTCCGCCACAAAAAACAGACACTCATATTCGTGCTGCATTTCCACCCAATTTTTCAGCACGCCATGATAGTGCCCAAGGTGCAGGCTCCCCGTGGGGCGCATTCCGGATAACACGCGATCAGCAAACATATTTTTTATTCTAAATACCAAAGATTAGTTGAATTAGGTAATACACAACGTTCATAAACGGTCTGAGTATCCACCACAGCACTGGCGTAACTGCCAGGAAGATCAGGATAAACATGCCATAAGGCTCAATCTGCGCCAATTTGTAAGCCTCGCGATGAGGCAGCAAGCTAATGGCTATGCGTCCGCCATCCAGCGGCGGCAGCGGCAATAAATTCAACACCATCAGAACGACGTTAATTTTTATGCCTATCATCGCCATTTCCAGCAACGGCGCAGAATAATAATTCTCAGGAAATACCAAGGCAATTTTGGCAAATAATGCCCAGCACATTGTCATGAGTAAATTAGAGGCTGGTCCTGCCAATGCAACCCACAACATGTCTTTCTTGGGGTTGCGCAATGCAGCGAAATTAACTGGAACCGGCTTGGCCCAGCCAAATATGATTCCGCCCAGCCACAATGTCAGCAGCGGCAACAACACAGTACCCACTGGGTCTATATGGCGCAACGGGTTAAGACTGATGCGCCCCTGCTGATAGGCGGTCATATCTCCAAAATGGCGTGCCACGTAACCATGCGCTGCCTCATGCAGGGTGATGGCAAACAGCACAGGAATCGCGGCAAGAGCGATAGTTTGTATCAATTCGTCTAGTTGCATTTATTCCTCAATGGCAAACGGGGCGATGTCGCCTTTTCCGCGTCTGACCAACACCGGGGCTGATCCGGTTAAGTCTATCACTGTCGTGGGTTCCATACCTACCGGCCCGCCATCTATTACCAGATCAACCTGGCGCGACAGGAGGCGATTTATTTCCTCTGCATCATGCATGGTCTCCTCTTCGCCAGGCAATATCAGGCTGGAGCTCAGCAATGGCTCATTCAGTTCCTCCAGCAATGCCAGGGCGACCGGATGATCGGGAATGCGCAGGCCTATGGTGTTGCGTTTTGGATGCTGCAAGCGCTTGGGCACTTCCTTGGTGGCGGCAAGAATAAAGGTATAGCTGCCTGGCGTATTACTCTTCAGTAAGCGGAATTGCATATTATCGACGCGCGAATAATGCGCAATTTCAGAGAGGTCGCGGCACACCAGGGTCATATGGTGTTTGTCATCCACTCCCCGTATCTGGCGGATACGTGCTACCGCATCCTTGTCGCCCAGATGGCAACCCAGTGCATAACCTGAATCGGTGGGATACACAATAACAGCCCCCTCCCGCACCAGCTCAGCGATCTGTTTGATCAGGCGCGGCTGCGGGTTGGCCGAGTGAATGACAAATAATTGTGACATAAGGAACTGATTAATTAGGCTTGACGTTGCGGGGCAGGCATATCTGCCCATGCCTGCCAGATTGGCTGGCATTCCAGCGGCAGATCGGGCAAGCGCCCGAGATCACGATAACTTTCACCGGGGCCATGGAAATCCGAGCCACAGGAAGAAAGCAAGCCAAATTCAGTCGCATAACGTGCGAACTCGGCATACTGGGGCGGCGTATGGCTGCCGGAAACGACTTCCAACCCCTGCCCGCCCAGCTCCGCAAACTCTGCCAGCAGCTCGCGCAGGGTAGTGCGGCCCATCGGTTTTTTTCCGGCCGTGTAGCGTCCTGGGTGCGCCAACACAGCCACCCCGCCACTGCCGCGTATCCACTGAATAGCATCCGCCAAAGACGCCCACTGATGCGGCACATAACCCGGCTTGCCCTTGACCAGATAATTTTTGAACACGCTGCGTACATCTCTGGCATGCCCGCTTTCAACCAGAAAACGCGCAAAATGTGTGCGCCCAATGATGCCGGGGTTGGCGGCGTAACGATACGCGCCCTCCAGAGCACCGCCAATCCCCGAGCGCGCCAGTGATTCCGCCATCAGCTTGGCACGAGCGCCGCGCCCGGCACGGATGCTTTCCAGACCGGCCCGCAGCGCCGCATCTTCGGGATTGATATGCAGGCCGACAATATGCACGGTGTGGCTGCGCCAACTCACCGAAATTTCCACCCCGTTAATCAGCTGAATTTCGTGTTGCGCCGCAGCCTGTGCAGCCTCTGCCAGACCACCCAAATCATCATGATCAGTCAAGGCGAGAATTTTTACGCCTCGCTCGGCGGCACGAGCTACCAGGTCAGTCGGCGTAAGCAGGCCATCTGACACAGTTGAGTGGCAATGTAAGTCGTAATCCAGCATTATGCGTCGCCGCCGCCCTTTTTCATGACTTTGCCTTCTTCAGCGCGCTTGCGCCGCACTTCCTTGGGATCGGCAATCAGCGGCCGGTAGATTTCAATACGGTCTTTGTCGCGCAACTGCACATCCAGTTTGCTCAGTTTGCCGAATATCCCCACCTTGTTGCTGGCCAGATCGATTTCCGGGTGCTTTTCCAGCATCCCGGAAGCTTTAATGGCGTCGCCCAGCGTAATGCCCTGCGGCAATTCCAGAGTAAGCAAGCTTTGTTCATGGGGCAGCGCGTACACCACTTCGATTTTAATTTTGTCGCTCATGACCGCTTATTTATTTGTATAAACCTTTTCAGCCCGGTGAATAAAGGCATCCACAAAGCTGTTGGAGATGTAATGAAACACCGGCCCGACAACCTTTTCCAGCAATTTGCTGGAAAACTCATAATGCAGCCGGAATTCTATTTTACAGGCAGTTGGGGATAACGCGATAAAACTCCAGCTGCCATCCAGATGTTTAAATGGCCCATCCAGTAATTTCATCTCAATCCGCTGTGGCAGCAGACGCGTATTTTCGGTGGTAAAGCTGTGCTTGATGTGGTGATAGTTGATATGTACCGTTGCTTTCACCTTGTCACCCTCAGCTGCACTGGAGCTTGCCCCGCCGCACCAGGGCAGGAATTTCGGATAATCGTCGACGTTATCCACCAGGACAAACATCTGTTCTGCGCTGAATGGAACCAGCACCTTTTTTTCAACTATGGCCATGTTCTAAAAACCTCTACAAACTTGCTTCGACGACACTGCAATTCCAGAAAGAACCCTCGGCAATAAAGCAAGCCCATGCAAGACGAGCAAACAAAGCTGGTAGAATATACGAGATATGAGCATCGTCCAAAACAAAAAAGCATTTCACGAATACTTCATTGAAGAGCGCTACGAAGCCGGCATCATGCTGGAAGGCTGGGAGGTTAAGGCCATACGTGCCGGCCGCGTGCAACTCAAGGAAGCCTACATAATCATTCGCGATGGCGCGCTGTACCTGTTCGGTTCGCATATCAGCCCATTGCTGAATGCTTCTACCCACATCGTCCCGGATGCCACACGCTCGCGCAAGCTGCTGCTGCACCAGCGTGAGATCGACAAGCTGGTCGGCAAAGTCCAGCGTGCCGGCTACACCATCATGCCGCTGGATATGCACTATAAAGGCGGGCGGGTGAAGCTCGACATCGGCTTGGCTAAAGGCAAAAAGGAACACGATAAACGCGCAACCGAAAAAGAACGCGAAGCCAAGCGTGATGCCCAACAAGCCATGAAAAAAGAGCGCCGCTAAGTCAGGTGCATCCTGTTATTGCCAGATGGCGCGGGTGGTTCTGCCCCACCCGTTGTTTGACCTTATCCTCTGCCGATTATCACCACAGCAATTGTCAGCAAACCTATCGTCGTATTCACCGCAACCAGCTTGCGGATCGTAGCCAGCATTGCGCCCGCCTTGGGCCAATCCTGCTTGCCAACCAGCAGGTTAAACGGCACGTAGCACTTGAAGAATACGTACACATAAATCAGCATCATCACACTGCCAAGCGTCAACATTAAATTAATGTAAAGCGGCACATGCGCGAAACCGCCCAGCAGATAAATCATGTAAAAACCGCTGACCAACACAAAGAAAATCGCAGCCCATACCCAGTTAAAGAAATTGCTGAACACCTTGTCCCACAGGCGTAGCCGCTCCGGTGGCTGCAATACTTCTGCCGCGCTCGGGCGCAGCACGACGTACGCAAAGAACATACCGCCAACCCAGACCACAATCGATAACAGATGCAAGAGCTTGATGTATGCCATGACTTAATTTTCTCCTTGTAATAATTCACGTACGGGCCGAAAACTTCTGCGATGTTCAGCCGATACCCCGTGCAACTTCAATGCTGCCAGATGCGATGCTGTAGGATAGCCTTTATGCTCGGCAAAACCATATTGCGGATAAACTTCGTGCAGTTGCAGCATGGCGCTATCGCGCGCAGTCTTGGCCAGAATCGAGGCCGCCGAGATCGCCGCTACAGAGCTATCACCTTTAACAATAGCACGGCTGGGAAGGCCTGTGTCCGGGCAGTACAAGCCATCCACCAATACCTCATGCGGCCGCAGGGTTAAGGCTTCAACGGCACGTTTCATTGCCAGCAAACTGGCGCGCAGAATATTGATTTCATCTATTTCTGCAGCAGAGGCCGTGGCAATAGCCCATGCTGCCGCATGCTTGCGGATTTCGATGGCCAGTGCGTCACGCTTCTTCTCACTCAATTTTTTGGAATCAGCCAAGCCGGCAATCGGATGCTTGTCGTCGAGAATAACCGCTGCCGCATAAACCGGGCCCGCCAACGGGCCCCGCCCCGCCTCATCTACACCGCAGATCAACAAGGCCGAGCTCACTGCCCCGCACTCAAAAATGGCAGTATGGCTTGAGCAGCCTGATGACTGGTATCTTGCTTGAGCATGGCATGCATATCGCCGAATTGTTCCTCCAGCTCACTCACAGCCTTCTTATTGGCAACCAGATTGAGCAGCGCCTGAGAGAGATTTTCTGCCGTGGCATCTTCCTGCAGGAGCTCGGGCACAATGAATTTTCCGGCGATGATGTTGGGTAATCCCGCATAAGGCAGATATTTCTTGCGATTCATCAGCCACCAGGAGAATGCCGGCATTTTGTAAGTTATGACCATGGGGCGCTTCAGTAATGCTGCTTCCAGGGTTGCCGTACCAGATGCAACCAGTACTCCATCCGCGGCTATCATCGCGTCATGCGCATGGCCAAACAGCAATGTAATGGGCAACTCGCGTGCCTCGGCAAACCAGACGGCTTCTTCGAAAATATTGCGGGTTTCGCGACTGGCTAGCGGTACCAGAAATTGCGCATCCGGCAATTTCTTCAGAATCAGCTTGGCCGTATCAATATAAGTTCTGGCCAGCTGGCGCACTTCGCTCTGGCGGCTGCCTGGCAAAAATGCAAACACCTTGGCATTGGGCTGTATGCGCATCTGTTCGCGCATGGCATCACGATTCGGAACCGCAGGCAAGATGTCTGCCAAAGGATGGCCTACATACGTTACCGGAATGCCAGCCTGCTCGTACAGCGGTTGCTCAAACGGGAATAACGCCAGCATATGCGACACCGCGCGTTTGATTTTGTGGATGCGCTCGCCGCGCCAGGCCCAGATTGATGGGCTGACGTAATGCACGGTTGGAACGCCGCGCTGCTTAAGCGCAAGTTCCAGGTCAAGATTGAAATCCGGTGCATCTATACCGATAAACAAATCGGGCGGATCAGCAATGAATTTTTCGCGTAAACGACGGCGTATGCCCACGATCTCGCGATAGTGGCGCAACACTTCGATGTAGCCCATCACCGCCAGCTTCTCCATGGGATACAGCACTTCCATGCCGGCAGTTTGCATCTTGGGGCCGCCGATGCCTACGAAGCGCACATTCGGCATCGCCTGCCTGATTGCCTCCATCAGGTGACTGCCCAGCAGATCCCCGGATGCTTCACCTGCCACCATGGCAATGGTTTTGATTGCTTTAGACATAAACTGAAATTAGCGCACGATTCCGCGCTGCGATCTGTTAAGGAAATCAGCCAGAAGTTCGAGTTCTGGATGTTCGGAGATTTGCAGCTTGATGGCCGCTTTAGCTTCCTCCAGTGACAAACCAGAGCGATAAAGTGTCTTGTAGGCACGCTTAATGGCCATCACGGCAGCGCTTGAGTAGCCACGGCGCTTCAGGCCCTCTGAATTAATGCCGTGTGGTGCAGCCGGGCTACCCGACACGGTCACGTAGGGTGGGATATCCTGAAACAGGATCGTGCCCATACCGGTAATCACATGCGCACCAATCTGGCAGAACTGGTGCACGACGGTAAAGCCGCCGAGTATGGCGTAATCATCTACCAGCACATGCCCGGCCAACTGGGCGTTATTGGCAAATATGGTGTTGTTGCCGACATGGCAGTCATGTGCAAGATGCACATAGGCCATGATCCAGTTGTTGTTGCCAATACGCGTGACTCCACCATCCTGCACAGTGCCCAGGTTGAAGGTGCAGAATTCACGTATGGTGTTGTTGTCCCCTATCTCGAGGCGAGTCGGCTCATTCGCATATTTCTTGTCCTGCGGGATTTCCCCCAGCGAACTGAACTGAAAAATGCGATTGTTCTTGCCTATGCGGGTGTGGCCATTGATCACGACATGCGGGCCTATCGTCGTGCCCGCATCGATTTCAACGTGCTCGCCGATGATCGTATAAGCACCTACCTGGACATCGTCCGCCAGCTTGGCATTGGGGTGAATGATGGCTGTCGGATGACGCATTATTTATCCCGCAAGGTGCACATGATTTCTGCTTCGGCAGCAACCTGTCCGTCCACTTCCGCCACGGCGGAAAATTTCCACAAACCGCGTTTGTTGAACATGATCGCCACCTTGAAGATCAACTGATCGCCGGGGCTGACCGGACGTTTAAAGCGTGCGTTGTCGATACCGACAAAATAGTACACGGTCTTGTCGTCCGGCTTGGTGCCCTGGCTCTTGAAAGTCAGCAGTGCAGCAGCCTGAGCCATCGCCTCGATGATCAGCACACCTGGCATAACCGGATGATGCGGATAATGACCGGGGAAAAATGGCTCGTTCATTGATACATTTTTCAGCGCAACAATGCTCTTATTCGGGTCTATCGAGAGCACGCGATCAACCAGGAGAAATGGGTAACGGTGCGGCAAGTGTTCCAGAATCTCGTGTATGTCCATTTGTATACTCATTAACTTCTCCTTATTTATCACCGGCCGAACTGAGTGCAGCCATTTGTTGTTCCAGTTGTTTAATTCGATCGGCCAGTTTATCCAGATGCCGCAGGTGGGCTGCATTCTTGCGCCACTCCTGATTGCTGCTGAATGGGAAGATGCCACTGTAGCTGCCGCGCTCCTTGATTGATTTTCCAATCAAGGTAAAAGAAGCGATCTCCACATAGTCGGCAATTTGCAGATGCCCCAGAATGCCGGCACTGCCGCCGATGCGGCAATATTTGCCGATGGTGGCGCTACCGGCAATGCCAACACAGCCTGCTATCGCCGTATGTGCACCGATGCGTACGTTATGAGCCACCTGAATCTGGTTATCCAGCTTGACGCCTTCCTCAATCACTGTGTCATCCAGTGCACCGCGATCAATGGTGGTGTTAGCGCCTATTTCAACGTCATTGCCAATGACTACGCGCCCAATCTGGGGGATCTTCAACCAGCGGCCCTCTTCCATGGCAATGCCAAAACCGTCAGCACCGATCACCACGCCGGAGTGCGCAATGACATTATTCCCCAGCACACAGCCGTGGTAGATCACCACACGTGGATATAAACGCACATTTTCGCCGATCACAACTCCGGCGCCAATGCTGCAGCCATCCATCACCACGCAATCAGCCCCCACTTGAGCCGCCGCCCCGATGACAACATTGGGGCCGATGTGCGCGCTGGCAGCAATACGCGCGCCCTCGCCCACTACTGCGCTGGAATGAATTCCGGCCGGGGCTGAGGGCAAGGGATTCAGAAATGCAGAGAGTTTTGCAAAATAGGAATAGGGATTGTCGCAGATGATACGTGGCAACTCTGTTGCCTCTGCATCAGCCTCTGCAACAATCACTGCGCCGGCAGAGGTGGTGGCAAGCTGTGCGCGATACTTGCTATTGGCCAGGAAGGCAATATTGTTGGCCTGCGCGCTATCCAGTGTGGCAACCTGGACTATTTCTACCCCGGCATTACCCAGCACGCGCCCACCAAAGCGCGCTGCAATATCATCCAGGCGATAGGCAGTTCGATTCATGCTTATTTATTATTTTCAGCAGCCAGGTATTTTAATACCTTGTCAGTGATATCAATCTTGGGATTGCGATATACCGCCTCCTGCAGCACCAGGTCATATTTCTCGCTTTCAGCAATCGCCTGAATCGCCTTATTGGCGCGCTCCAGCACCAGAGCCAACTCCTCGTTCTTGCGCAAATTCAGGTCTTCACGAAACTCGCGCTGCATGCGTTGCAAACTGACATTGAGGTTAGCCAGTTCGCGCTCTTTACTGCGATGCTCGGCATCCAGCAAGGTCATCCCCTCTTTTTCCAGGTATGCCTGAATATCTCTGGCCTGCTTGGCCATTTTTTTGATCTCCAGATCGCGCGCAGCAAATTCCTTCTCGATTTTCTTCTCTGCCTGAACTGCAGGTTCCGATTCGCGCAGAATTCGCTCGGTATCTACAATGCCCACTCGGAAATCACTCGCGCACGCTGAAAATGCGGCGCTAAGCAACGTGAGGAGTATGACGGCATTAAATATATTTTTCATTCCCGGCTCCTTGTCAAACGTTAACAACGCCTGCCTTAAAATACCTGTCCCAGAGTGAACTGGAAGCGTTGCAGCTTATCTTCTGGCTGCTCATTAATGGGCTTTGCATAACTCAACTTTAATGGTCCAACAGGCGATATCCAGGTGAGTGCAATACCCGTGGAAAAACGTGGCCCTGTTGAGGCCGGAACTTGTGTCGGCTGGCCGTAAATAGCACCACCATCAATAAATGCACTCAAGCGTACTGATCGCTCTTTCTCATACCCGGGCATAGGAAATAACATCTCTGCATTCGCTACGACGCGCTTATCTCCGCCCAATGACGAATTATTAATGTCTCTGGGTCCCAGGGAACTTGGATCATAGCCCCTTACCGAACCTACACCACCCGCATAAAAGTTCTTGAAAAAGGGTAGCGGTTGACCGTCATACCCAGCTGCATAACCCGCTTCGCCATTAAGCATCAAAGTGAAGTTACGGCTAACCGGGTAAAACCATTGATGCTGATAAGTCATCTTGTAATATCGTTGCGGGGAAACCGGCAAACCTATCTCCATAATGGCACGCTGTACTGTGCCGTCTGTGGTGTAGATGGCGCTATCCCTGGTATCCCTGGTCCAGCCGACGGTTCCCATCAGATTGTTGTTAGTATCGCCAAATGTATTTACGTAATCCAGCAGGGACGGCGAACTGGTGTCAAATATGGTCAGTGCCGTGCGTTCAACCGACAAACCGTAATTGATCCGTTCATCTTCTGCAATGGGTACGCCATAGCGCACACCGGCGCCCAGCGTATCGGACTTGTAGGGGCTGATAGAAGTTGTGGTTGCATCCAGAGATCGTTTGTAAACGTCAAATCCGCGGCTGACACCATCGTCAGTGTAATAGGGATTGGTATAGGAAACAGAATATACCTGGTTGATTTTGCTGGTATTAACCTGTGTGGAGAGTATCTTGCCGGTGCCGAACAGATTGCTTTGAGTAATACCACCGGTCAGTACCAAGCCCTCGCCGCTGGAAATACCGGCACCGATATTGAAACTGCCCGTCGGTTTTTCCTTTACGCTCACATTCAAATCCACCTGGTCCTTGGTGCCTTGAACTGGAGGTGTTTCAAGATTAACTTCGCTGAAGTAATCCAGCTTGTCTACGCGCTGTTTCGATTTTTGTATCTTTTTTGTAGCGAACCATGCTCCTTCCGTTTGCCGGAATTCGCGTCGAATTACTTCATCCTGTGTCTTTGCATTGCCCACGATATTGATACGCCTGACATATACACGCTGCCCGGGATCCGCCACAAAGGTAAAGGCTACCTGATGTTTCTCCTTGTCCAGTTCAGGGACAGCACTGACGTTGGCAAAGGCATAACCATCATCCCCCAATCGATCAGAAATATTTTTCTGTGATTCGGTTAACTCCTTGCGCGAGAACACATCTCCAACTTTTATTCCAATCAACTTGCGCATTTCCTCATGCGGCAATATTTTCTCAGGGCCCGCCACTTTGATATCAGAAACAGTGTACTTGGCACCCTCCGTGATATTCACTGTGATGAATATATCCTTCTTGTCTGGCGAAATCGACACCTGAGTCGAGTCCACAGTAAATTCCAGATAACCGCCATCCAGATAGAAGGATCGAATGGTTTCCAGATCAGCAGAGAGCTTCTGTTTGGAGTACTGATCGTTACTGGTCATCCATGTCCACATGGTGGGGGTAGTCAGTTTCATCAAGTCCAGCAGATCGCTCTCGCTGAAATCCCTGTTTCCGACAATATTGATCTGGCGTATTTTGGATACATCGCCTTCCACAACATCAAAACTGACTGCAACCCGGTTGCGATCCAGCTCGGTGACCGTAGTTTTAACGCTCACGCCATACTTGCCTCGTGCCACATATTGGCGCTTCAGTTCGTTTTCAGACTTCTCCAGCGCTCCTTTGTCAAAAATGCGCCCTTCTGCCAGTCCTACATACTTCAGATTGTCGCGCATCTGATCTTTTGGAAAATCTTTGACGCCATTGATTTCAATGCTGGCGATAGAGGGGCGTTCACGCACGATCACAACCAGTACACCCTGTTCCACTTCCAGTCTTACATCCTTGAAAAAGCCAGTGGCAAACAAGGCACGCAAAGCGGCCGCAGCTTGCTGGTCATTCAATGTATCGCCCACTTTAACGGGAAGATAGCTGAAGACAGTGCCTGGCTCGGTACGCTGTATACCCTCTACACGAATGTCTTTCACGACAAACGGTACCATCGCCGCTGCAGAGGTGGCGTACAACAGCGGGATAAGCCCCGCCAATTTTTTTAATTTCATTATTATTTCAACCCAAAATCAGTCGGCTTATATCGTTGTACAACGCAAAAGCCATCATGGTAACCAATAGCGCAATGCCTATGTTTTGGCCAGCCTCCCACAGCTTGTCGGACACCGGGCTACCTTTGATCATCTCGGCCGTATAATACAATAAATGGCCGCCATCCAATAAGGGGATGGGCAGCAAATTCAGGACTCCCAGACTGATGCTAATCAGCGCAAGAAAGGACAGGTAGGCGCCAATTCCCATGTGTGCCGATTGGCCTGCATAGTCAGCTATAGTAATCGGGCCGCTCAGGTTTTTGAGGGAAACCTGCCCTATCACCATCTTGGCGATCATTTGCAAACTCACTGCACCAGTCTCCCAGGTTTTCCGCAAGGCCTCAGCCAATGCGCGAAGAGGCGGGTAATGCACTTCAGTAAACAAAGCATCAAATTCCGCGCTATCTATTTTCGGCCCTGCACCAATCTTGCCTACCTGTTTCCCGCCTTCATCTACGCTAGCGGGTTTCAAACTGATCGCAAACAATGTGCCGGCACGATCGATTTCCAGCTCAAGTGGTAACCCCGGATGACTGCGCACCTGTTCGACGAGCTCATCCCAGCGTACGATCTGCTGGCCATTGATGCGAGAAATGTGATCGCCAGGCTTAATGCCTGCCTGCATAGCGACGCCGGATTCAATCACCTCGCCGATAACGGGGCGTACGATGGGCTGATATGGGCGCAAACCGAGTTTGCCTATGAAGTCGCCGTCCAGGTCGCCAGGCGCCAGTTTGCTTAAATCCAGCATCTTTCTGGACAGACCTCCTTGATTATCGCGAATTTCCAGCTCGGCTGGCTCTCGTTGCAGCGCAAGTTCCAGCAATATCCAGCGCACCTCCTGCCAACTGGGAGTTTCTTTGCCGTTGATGCTGACTATTGTCTGCTGGGCCTGCAATTGCGCTACTGCAGCAGGAGAACCGGCGTCAATCTCACCCAACATCGGCTTTAAGCCTGGCACGCCATAAATAAATAGTCCCCAATACAGCACAATCGCCAATAGCAGATTGGCCAATGGCCCGGCCACAACAATGGCCATGCGTTTCAACACCGGTTGCCGGTTGAATGCACGCGATAATTCATGAGGCAATACCTCGCCTTCACGCTCATCCAGCATCTTGACATAGCCACCCAGCGGAATTGCAGAGAGTACCCATTCCACTTCACCATCGGCAAAGCGCTTGCTGTAGATAGTCTTGCCAAAGCCGACGGAAAAACGCAGCACTTTGACACCACACCAACGCGCCACCCAGAGGTGTCCCAGTTCGTGAAACACAACCAGAATTACAATCGCAATGATGAATGCAAGAGCTGTAATCATTTCAAGACCCAGGCTGAGGCAGCAGTGCGCGCAGCCGCATCAGCTGCCAGAACATCATCCAGTTCATTGACGGCAGTAACAGGCAACTTATCCAGTACGTCAGATATGAGTCGGGGAATGTCCAGGAAAGAAATTTTCAGATTTAGAAAGGCATCAACTGCTACTTCATTCGCCGCATTCAATATTGCAGGTGCGGTTCCACCTGCGCGCAATGCCTGATATGCCAAGGCCAGGCAGGGGAAGCGCTCAAAATCAGGAGCAACGAAATTAAGTGTTGCCACCTTGAACAGATCCAGCGCAGCAACGCCGGCATCAATGCGCTCAGGATATGCCAGTGCATGAGCAATCGGGGTGCGCATATCCGGGTTGCCCAATTGCGCCAATACCGATCCATCGACATACTGCACCATGGAATGAATAACGCTCTGCGGGTGCACAACCACCTGAATATCATCGGCCGATGCATTGAATAGCCAGTGTGCCTCGATAACCTCCAGCCCCTTGTTCATCATGGTGGCGGAATCAACAGAAATTTTGCGCCCCATCACCCAGTTGGGGTGGGAGCAAGCCTGCTCTGGAGTCACTTGCTGCAATTCGGATAAAGGGGTGCTGCGGAACGGACCACCGGAAGCCGTCAATAGAATCTTGCTGACCCCGCTTGCCGCCAGCTCCCCGTTATACCCCTGCGGTAACGCCTGAAAAATGGCGTTATGCTCACTATCAATGGGCAACAGGGAGGCTCCATGCAGACGCACCGCATCCATGAAAATTCGCCCTGCCATCACCAGCGTTTCTTTGTTGGCCAGCAGAATTTTCTTTCCGGCATGGGCTGCTGCCAACGTTGGACGTAAACCCGCCGCACCAACTATTGCGGCCATCACGGCATCAACCTCGGGCAATGAGGAAACCCGCTCCAGGGCCTCTACGCCACTCAGGACTTCAACCTTCAGCTTGGCCGCAGCAATGCGTTGTGACAGTCGCGCAGCAGCAGCTTCATCCAGTAGCACGGCATAGCGCGGATTAAAGCGTTGGCACTGCTCAAACAACAAGTCATCCTGACGAAATGCAGTTAAAGCCAGCACCTGATATTTATCCGGGTGGCGCGCAACCACATCCAGAGTACTGGTGCCTATGCTTCCAGTGCTTCCCAGAACTGTCAGGTTTAAAATTTTATTCAACATCGCGCTCATACCAGGCGTTGCAAAACAAGTGCCAGCGCGGCCAGTGGCAAGGTTGAAGTCAGCGCGTCTATTCTATCCAGCAAGCCGCCATGGCCAGGCAGCAACGCGCCACTGTCCTTTACCCCAGCCTGACGTTTAATTGCTGATTCAAACAAGTCACCAATGATAGCCAAGCCTGCCCACCACCAGGCTGCCACAATGGCGTGAGGGATCAGCCCGTAATAGCGTGGTTCGCCACTCCCCACAAGTATCACCACAACATAGACAGCGACACCAAGCAATGCCCCGAATACCCCTTCCCAAGTTTTGCCCGGGCTAATACTGGGCGCAAGCTTGTTCTTCCCAAATCTACGTCCGGCAAAGTAGGCAGATATATCAGCCATCCATACCAGCCCCATCACCCCCAACAACCACCACGGGTTTTCCGTACGCAAATCCAGCATCGCCAAACCGGTAGGAAGCAATAATAGCCATCCCACCACGCCCATCAGCAAGGGATTTCGTGGCTTCCAGCCGATCATCAGCCAAGCTGGCACCACCAGCACCCAGAACACCACGGACAAACCATAGATCAGCAATTGCGGCAGCAGTTGCTGTTTGGCTGACAGGTTAATTGACATCCAGACCATGGCAATAAACAGGATTAGTGTCATAGCCCAATACAGATTTGCCTGACGCCCCTGCATCCCGGCAAGGCGCGTCCACTCTGAAGTTCCTTGCATCACCATCAGTGTAACAAGTACAGCCCATCCCAATGGGGGCAGCATGAACAGGGCCGCAAGAAAAATCAGCAGCAAAATGATTGCAGTAACGACACGTTGTTTCAGCATGGGTGGGATCTCGCTAGTTATTCGCCCAGCAACTGATCACTGGTCCGCCCAAAGCGGCGTTCTCGTTTTTGGTACGACCCGATAGCCTCCTTTAGCGCAGCGCTATCAAAAGCCGGCCAAAGCGTATCGGTAAAATATAGTTCGGTATAGGCCAGTTGCCATAGCAGAAAATTGCTGATGCGCTGTTCACCGCCTGTTCTAATAAACAAATCCGGTTCTGGAGCATAGTGCATCGAAAGATAGGGTTCCAGATCCGCTTCGCTGAAGTTGCCAGCCAATTCCGGGCGAGCGTGCAGCATCGCTTGAACTGCCTGCAGGATATCCCAACGGCCGCCGTAGTTGGCAGCAATCGTAAAAGTGAGTCCGGAGTTGTTTGCAGTAAGCCGCTCAGCCTCTGCAATATGCTGGTTGAGCAAAGCATCAAAGCGGGAACGATCGCCAATGATTTTCACTCGCACATTGTTTTCGTGCAGCCTGCTGACTTCTCGCTGCAACATCTTGATAAACAGCTGCATCAGGAAGGAAACTTCATCGGCCGGGCGACGCCAATTTTCACTGCTGAATGCAAATACGGTGAGGTATTCTACTCCGAGACCCAAACAGGTTCTTACAACCTCACGCAGCGATTCTACGCCACGCTGGTGCCCGGCTACGCGAGGAAGAAAACGCTGTTTGGCCCAGCGGCCATTGCCGTCCATGATGACAGCAATGTGGCGCGGAACCTTGGATGCAAGCGGAACGGCACGAGTAGAACTTTGGAATAACGCCACTTATTTCAATACCCCCACGAGGATCAAACCGAGAAAAATATGGCGATCAAAAAATGAACGAAGCGCCTGACGTTCATCAAACAGCCATCAGGTCAGCTTCTTTGACTTGTAACGCCTTGTCAATTTCCACTACAAAACGATCGGTGAATTTCTGCACATCTTCCTGAGCTCGGCGTTCATCATCCTCGCCAATTGCTTTTTCCTTGAGCAGTTTTTTAAGTTGCTCATTGGCTTCGCGACGCACATTACGTATAGCGACCTTCGCATTTTCCGCTTCGCCGCGAACTACCTTGATCAGGTCGCGACGGCGCTCTTCTGTCAGCATCGGCATGGGTACTCGAATCACGTCACCATTGGTCGAAGGGTTCAATCCCAGATCAGCATCACGAATTGCTTTCTCAACAGGGGAAATCATGTTCTTTTCCCAAGGCTGTACTGCTATGGTGCGCGCGTCGATCAGAGTTACATTGGCAACCTGGGAAATCAGGGTTGGATTGCCGTAATAATCGACCATCACATGATCCAGAATACCCGTATGCGCACGCCCTGTACGCACTTTACCGAAATCCGCTTTCAGCGTTTCCAGCGATTTGGTCATCTTTTGCTCTACGGTTTTTTTGATTTCAGGAATCATCGCTTGGCTCCAATCAATTGCAGCTCACTAATGTGCCTTCTTCCTGCCCCATCACTACACGTTTCAATGCACCATCCTTGAAGATGCTAAACACAATGATCGGCAAGTTCTGGTCTCGGCACAGCGTAAGTGCGGTTGCATCCATAACTTTCAAATTTTTGGCAATTGCTTCATCAAAACTCAACTTCAGGTAACGCGTTGCCTTCGCGTCCTTTTTGGGGTCTGCGGTATAAACACCATCCACCTTGGTCGCCTTGATTACTACCTGCGCATCCATTTCTACACCACGCAATGCGGCAGCTGTATCGGTCGTAAAAAATGGGTTACCGGTACCGGCACCAAAAATCACGACCTTACCCTCTTCCAGATAACGCAAGGCTTTACCACGGATAAATGGCTCAGCCACCTGTTCCAGATTCAGCGCAGACTGAACCCGGCAATCCAGGCCAGAACGCTTCATCGCGTCCTGCAAGGCCATTGCATTCATTACCGTAGCCAGCATACCCATGTAATCGGCCGTGGCGCGATCCATGCCTGCAGCGGCAGGAGCCACGCCACGGAAGATATTGCCGCCGCCAATCACCACCGCCACCTGCACACCCAGCGCAACAACCTCGCCGATTTCGGCCACGATACGTTCAATCACAGTACGGTTGATACCGTAGCTGTCATCACCCATCAGGGCTTCACCGGAAAGTTTCAGCAGGATGCGTTTGTATGCGGGAGTAGCGCTCATGGTTTAACCCTTAATCGCGGCAACAGCTGCAGCCACTTCAGCAGCATAGTCTTCTACAACCTTCTCAATGCCTTCACCAACAATGTACATCTGGAAAGTCTTGACGGAGGCATTACGAGCTTTGAGCAGCTGCTCAATGGTTTGCTTGCCATCTTCAGCTTTCACAAACACCTGCCCCATCAAGGTAACCTCCTTGAGGAATTTCTGCACAGTACCCTCTGCAATTTTTTCCAGCATTGCTTCCGGCTTGCCGGCTTCACGCGCCTTTTCAATGGCAATGCGGCGCTCAGTGGCGATTTCTTCGGCGCTTACGCCAGTGGCGTCAACAGATTTTGGCTTGCTGGCCGCAATATGCATGGCCAAATCTTTGCCCAGCGCATCTTCGCCGGTAAAGTCGAGCAACACACCGATTTTGCTGCCATGAAGATAAGTAGCCAGCTTGCCAGATGTGGCAAAGCGCGCAAAGCGACGGATAGCAACGTTTTCACCCAGCTTCATCACCAACGCCTTGCGTGTTTCTTCAACCGAGCCAGTGCCGCCGCTGATTGCCAGATTCAAGAGTGCTGCCACATCGGCGGGATCATTCTTGGCAACAGTTTGTGCCACGTTGTTGGAAAAAGCGATGAAATCATCGTTCTTTGCCACGAAATCTGTTTCGCAGTTCACTTCTACCACTGCGCCAATTTTGCCATCCGGTGTCACAAACGAGCTGATCACACCTTCTGCCGCCACACGCGAAGAAGCCTTGCTGGCCTTGGCGCCGCTCTTGATGCGCAACAATTCTTCAGCCGCCTTGAAGTCGCCATTGGTTTCCACCAGCGCCTTTTTGCAATCCATCATGCCGAGACCAGTTGCCTCGCGCAGCTCTTTAACCATACCTGCCGTAATTTCTGCCATGCCAAACTCCTTCAAAACTTGATCTATAAAAAAAGGGGCTTGCGCCCCTTCTGGTCAGAGAAGGCTTATTACGCCGCTCTTTCTTCAACCTGCGCAGCCAAATCAGTCAGCGCCTGTGCGCGACCTTCAAGCACTGCATCTGCCATTCCGCGAGCATACAGGCGGATCGCCTGACTGGAGTCATCGTTACCTGGCACCACATAATCCACACCCAGAGGCGAGTGGTTGGTATCGACAATACCAATTACTGGAATGCCCAGCTTTTGAGCTTCAGTAATTGTTCCTTTCTGATAGCCCACGTCGATGACAAAAATGGCAGAAGGAAGGCCAGTCATATCCTTGATACCGCCCAGGCTACGCTCCAGCTTCTCCAATTCACGCTTCATCATCAGCGCTTCTTTCTTGGAAAACTTGTCGATACTGCCATCAGCCATCATGGCCTCCAGATCTTTCAGGCGCTTGATCGACAATTGCACAGTCTTAAAGTTTGTCAGCATACCGCCCAACCAGCGGTAATCAACGTACGGACACCCGGCACGCATGGCCTCTTCCTTGATAATTTCACGAGCCTGACGCTTGGTTGCCACGAACAGAATATTGCCCTTGTTTGCCGCCAATTTGCGCACAAATTTCAGCGCATCGTTAAACAGGGGAACAGTTTTTTCCAGGTTGATAATATGAATCTTGTTACGATGACCGAAGATAAACGGGGCCATCTTGGGATTCCAGTAACGGGTCTGATGTCCGAAATGAACACCCGCTTCCAACATTTCACGCATAGTAGTACCAGACATAGCAACTCCAATTGTTAAGGGTTAAGTTCCTCCATTCGTCAGCCTGACCCTCGCGGGCACCCCAACATGAACGAATGTGCGAATTTCCTGTTACTCAGCACCACGCCGAATAACCAGGGCGCGAATTATAACCCAAGCAAGCACCTAATTCAACCAATAAACAGGCGTTTAATGGGGGATTCACTTGCTCCAACCGAAGAGTATAACCTTGCTCAAAATCCGTATACTGGGGACGCCATGCTTGACAGATGAAAGAGACGGCACGGAGAATGAAGGTAATGTTGTAAGCCGCCAGCAAAGAGCCTTACATTCCATCCGAACTCGCACTCAAAAGCTTTATTCCGCAAGTTTTCATACTTTTTTTACTTAAGATATTGGAGCAACCCTGTGAAAGAACAAACCTTATCCAAAGAACAGCGCATTTTGCGCGTATTGCGCAAAGTGTTAGCCAATATTGTCAAAGACGCCACGCCAGCACCTGGCATGCCTCACCCATTAACTGAAAGCACAGTGCATGATATTCGCGATCTCTTTGGCCTGATCTCGGAGCGAGAGGCTGAACTGGCTGAAGAATCCGGCAAACAAATTAATGAAAAACCTGTATACGCTGGCAGCCCCACAAAAACCAATGTCGTGAAATTGCATAAAGCAAAAAAAGACACGGAATCATCTGAAAAATAATTTTCCCCCTTTAACCCAGGCCTATTCTTAGCAAAGATTCCATTCGCTATAATCCGGCAACCCATTCATCATGGATTCTTGATATGCTCATTCGAACAAATTTCATTGCCGCAACACTGATTGTTTTATTAGGCACTTCCGCTCAAGCACAGGCGGAGCAGCCAGCTAACGGTTTTGGCCTGTTCGGCGGCATTTCCAGCCACTCCATGACCCCCCAGAATAGCGCCGCAGCTGATTACTCAAGTTCTGGCGTCAGCCTTGGCATTGATTACCAATTCGGTTTGGCAGACTCTTTCTCACTCAATCCATTTCTTATGAGTGCGGGTGAGCGCGTATCAGGAGGTATTTCTGACGCCACTTCCGGTCACGGAATTCTGGGAGTTGAAGGTCGCTACTGGATCAATAGTGAATATTTCCTCGGCGCTCATGTTGGCTCCTACTCTGAAGTGCTGCAGTCAAACTCGAGCAATGTCAGTACCAGCGCTTCAGGCGGGGGATTCGGCTTAACAGTCGGCTGGGAGAATAATTCCAGGACCAGTGCATTCGGCGGAATTTTTGTTGCCCTCCAGGTGGACAAGGCCAAAATACATTATGACAATGCTGATGTTGGATTATCGGGCCTGCGCATGCATATAGGTTACCGCTGGAAATAGGCTAAACAGCCTAGCTGCTCACTTTCACAGCGACACCCAGCGCCCTGATGCGTGCTGCAAATGATTCAAGCTGTTCCACTGACAATGCGCTCAACCTTGCCGCCTCAGCTTGCATGGATGGCCTGGCCAGGCCATATAGCAGTACGCCTTGTGGCTTGATACCGTCCCGCAGCAGTGCCCCCAGAAACTCCAGATAGTCGTCCTCCTCCTGCAGGCCTGGAGGCTTATCATCCAGCGCAAACCAGCAGGTTTGCAGCCAGGTTGGACACAAAGAAATGGCAGCACACAGGTTTTCGCGAACTTTTGCGAGCGTGGTACGCGTGTCATTGACCAGCATCATCCCGGCCTCACTGGCACGATCCAGTTTGAACCAAACCTCACCCTTTAGTTTTGCCATTTCGCGCAAACCCTGCTGCACACTGCCACGGTACAGCAGGCTACCATTGGTGATGAGCACCAGCTTGAGATCATCCGGTAGCAGCAGCTCCTGTTTTAACTTCCCGAGCAGCGAAATAACCTGAGCAAATTCTTCCGCACTGGTGGGCTCTCCATTACCAGACAATGCAATATCGTTAATTCGCCGCGCATCCTCAGGTACTCGTTGTTGCATGAAATCACCATGCAATAACTCGTGCAGAAAACCGCGCAGTTCCCGCTCAAGCAAGGCCATATCAACAGGTGGAGCTGTGCCCCGCTTCAGATCGGGTACCTGACAGTAAATGCAACGCCAATTACAGGCGTTATTGGGGTTTAGGTTAACGCCGATCGACACACCGCCAGCGCGGCGCGAAACTACAGGGTAGACATAGCGCAGACCAGCGCTGTCACGATTATGGTCAGTTACATTGAGATTAGCGGTGTTCAAGACTTCGGCAGGCTGAGATACTTGGCCGGGTCAACCGGCTTGCCAAATTTACGGATCTCGAAATGTAGTTTCACCTGATCCGCATCGCTATTCCCCATCTCGGCAATTTTCTGCCCTTTATTTACGCTCTGACCTTCTTTTACCAGAATTTTGTCATTGTGCGCGTAAGCACTGAGATAAGTCTTGTTGTGTTTGATAATGACCAGCTTGCCATAACCACGCAAACCGCTGCCACTATATACAACCTTGCCTGCCGCACTGGCCAGTACCGGCTGCCCCCTGTTTCCTGCAATATCTATCCCCTTGCGATTGGCACTTTCTGAATATCCGCCAATCAACTTACCCTGAGTCGGTACAGCCCACTGCACAGCATCATCTGCACCAGTATCTTTTTCTGGAGCATTGTCAATTGTCACCTTGGATGCAACAGGCGGCACTACTACCGGCGATACCCGACCAGGTTCTTGCTGAATATTTTCGATCTGAGCGACAGCCTGCTCGGAATAGGGCAACTTAGCCACTTTGGGCTGGTTTTTTGTTTCAATTACAGCTGACGCAGACACCTGCGCACTACCGATGGCTCCAGCATCCGCCTCGGCCAGCTGAATTTCCTGGCCGATCTGAATGGCACCTGGATTCTTGATGTTGTTCTGATCTGCCACTTCGCGATAGTCCAGACCATGCTCAAAGGCAATGCTGTACAGCGTATCCCCCTTCTTGATCACATAAGTTTTTATGTGCCTTTCAGGTTCACGTTGCACCGGTGTTTTACTCGCAATGCTAGTTGATGCAGCCCTTCTTGCAGTGTCACCGCGATCTTCAACTGGAGCACGATAACCACTCGAGGCACCGCGATCCTCTACAGGTGCCCGACGGTTTCCACTGGCACGGCAACCACTCAGCATAAGGATGGTCAGTGCAGCACATAGCCAGAATATTGTGGAATATTTCAGTGTCATGCTTTTCCTGTCAGTAATGGCACAAATTTCACTGGCTCCAGATGACTCTCATGGTAGCCATTCGCATCGCGTTCAATCAGACATAGCGTCTGCTCTTGCGCTCCCAAAGGCAGCACCATGCGCCCACCTACTGCCAGCTGATCCAGCAAGGATTGGGGAATGTGCGTGGCTGCTGCTGCCATGATAATCCCGTCAAACGGTGCTACTGCAGGCAGTCCCATCCCGCCATCTGCATAGCTCAATCTGACATTGGAAACTTGTAACTCCTGCAGATAGCCCGTAGCACGTTCGTGCAAAGGCAGGATACGTTCAACCGAATATACTTCTCGCGCCAGTTGCCCCAGCACGGCAGCTTGATAACCACAGCCGGTACCAATTTCAAGAACTCGATTCAGCGGTTTACCGTCACGCAAGATTTCACACATGCGCGCCACAATGTAGGGTTGCGATATTGTTTGTGCGAAACCGATAGGAAGAGACTTGTCGTCATAAGCCAAATGAGACATGGCTTCATCGACAAATATATGACGTGGCACCGCGTTCATTGCTGCCAGTACCACCTCATCCCGTATGCCTTGCGCGCGCAGGCGCTCAATCATGCGGCCTCGCGTGCGCTGCGAGGTCATGCCAATTCCACTCTGGCGCAAAGAGTTCATGCTGCACCAACTCCTGCTGCGGGATTCACTCCATTCAGCTCAGTAGCGCCGAGCCAGGAACGCACGGCCTCAAGCTGGTTATACTGCGTCAGATCAATCTGGAGCGGTGTAATGGACACTTGTCGCTGGGAAATGGCGTGGAAATCAGTACCCTCTCCAGCATCCTGCGCCTTGCCAGCCGCACCAACCCAGTAAACAGTCTGCCCATGTGGATTAGTTCCCTTTACTACAGGTTCGGCTTTATGGCGTTTTCCAAGGCGGGTAACACGCGTGCCCTGTAATTGTTCATACGGCAAATCCGGAACATTTACATTAAGCAGCCAAGGCTGAGTGTGGGTTTCCTGTTTGAAGCGTTTTACCAGCTCCACCGCGACACGCGCCGCAGTTTCATAGTGAGCAAGCTCTTTTCCTGCCAGTGAAATAGCTATGGCAGGTATGCCGAGAAGAAATCCTTCTGTAGCTGCCGCGACAGTGCCAGAATAAATTGTATCGTCACCCATATTGGCACCGGCATTAATCCCGGAAATCACCATGTCCGGCTGCGTATCCAGCATCCCGGTAACCGCCAGATGCACGCAATCCGTTGGCGTGCCATTCACATAGTAAAAGCCATTGGCCGCATTACGCAGATTGAGAGGACGATCAAGAGTCAGGGAATTGCTGGCACCGCTGCGGTCGCGTTCGGGAGCCACTACGACCACATCTGCTATTGCAGATATATGCTTAGCTAAGCAAGCCAGGCCCGGCGCAAAATAACCGTCATCATTACTGAGCAGGATACGCATCTGGCTTAAGAAAATGGATTGTGTTTGCGCTGATAGACAAAAAACTCAGCCAAAAGAAGGAAACCTGGTCGGGGCGAGAGGATTCGAACCTCCGACCACTTGCACCCCATGCAAGTACGCTACCAGGCTGCGCTACGCCCCGAAGCTCAGCATTATAGCAGAGCAAAATTTTTCTGCTAAGCAATATCACGCTTGAAGTATGGCGAGCACTGCACGAATCTCGCGACGCAACTCTGCCACGTTCAATAACGGTTGCGTAATGTTGGTTGAAGGAGTCTCTTCGTAAGAATCATCCGGATGATCAAGACGACTGCGTGCACCACTGATGGTAAAACCGTCTTCATACAAGAGTTGGCGAATACGCCGAATCAGCAACACTTCATGGTGTTGATAATAACGGCGGTTACCCCCGCGCTTCACGGGCTTAAGCTGGGCAAATTCTTGTTCCCAATAGCGCAAAACGTGCGCCTTTACCCCGCACAATTCGCTTACTTCACCAATAGTGAAGTAACGCTTGGCGGGAATTGGGGGGAGTTCCGAATTAGCTATGTGATTTTCCATGATAGTTCTGCTCTACCATGCTTTTTAGTTTCTGGCTGGGGTGAAAAGTCACCACACGACGCGCAGTAATGGGGATCTCTTCCCCAGTTTTGGGGTTGCGCCCAGGTCGCTGGGGTTTATCACGCAATTGAAAGTTGCCAAAACCGGACAATTTCACGCTTTCCCCCTGCTCCAGTTGCAAGCGTATCTCTTCAAAGAAAGCCTCGACCATATCTTTGGCTTCACGCTTGTTTAAGCCAACTTTTTCAAACAATAAATCGGCCAGTTCTGCTTTTGTTAGTGTCATTATTACCTCTTACACACGCAACTGCGCACCGTGCTGCTGTAAAACAGCGACGAGGCGCAACATGCTTTGATCAATTTCAACATCCGTTAGAGTTTTTTGAGTATCTTGCAATAACACTCGGAAAGCAAGGCTTTTTTTGTTTTCCCCTACCCCTTTTCCACGATACAGGTCAAACAACGCCAGCTCAACTACATTGGGCACATTTTCAGCCTGCATGACATCCAGCAAGGATTGAGCAGTCACATTTTCATCAACTAAAACAGCAAGATCACGTCTCACAAGAGGAAAACGCGAGATGCTTTCGGCCTTGGGCAAACCAATTTGCAACAATGCTGCTTGATCCACCTCAAACCACACCACAGGCTGCGGCAAGTCATATTGTTGCTGCCACTGTGGATGCAGCTCGCCCATCCAGCCGATGGCGTGATCATCCAGCAGAATGCGCGCCGAACGTCCGGGATGTGAGGCAGGATGCGACTCAGCCCTAAAGGATAATTTTCGTGGTGAAAACAATGCTTCCACATCGCCTTTCACATCGTAGAAATCCACATTGCGCGCTGCAACAGCCCATTGTTCGGCAAGAACTGAACCATAAGCCAGGCCGGCCACGCGCTCATGCTGAATATAGTCATCATTCCCTGCCTCAAAGCAGCCACCCAGCTCAAACAGGCGGACATGAGCTTGTTTGCGTGCGAGGTTAGTGCGCAATGCTGAAAGCAGCCCGCCCAGCAGGCTACTGCGCATCACACTCATCTGGCTGGCAATTGGGTTCTTCAGTGCAATGGGTGCCACATTTGCACAGAGATCGCGCTCCCAGGCTTCTTCCACAAACGCATAGTTGATCGTTTCCTGGTAATCACGCAATACCAGTGCCTGGCGTAGCTTGGGCAACGGGCGTTGTGCCTCGATTTCGGGCAAGATGCTCATTGTTGCTTGTGGCGGAAGTGGGGGAATCTGCTCATACCCATGCACTCGCGCAACTTCTTCGATCAAATCTTCTTCGATTGCAATATCAAAGCGATAGCTGGGAGGAATTACGCTGAATTCAGCGTCCTGACGCTGCACTGCCATACCGAGGCGGGATAATATCTGCGTAATCTCATCGGCATCCAGTGCCACGCCCAGTACCCGCTGCACCCGTTCCACGCGCAGTTTGACCGGATGGCGCGAAGGCAGCTGACCGAGCACCTCAGTCAGCGGGCCAGCCTGTCCGCCACAAATATCAATAATCAATTGCGTCGCGCGATCCAGTGCCTTTTGCGTAATTGCAAAATCCACTCCGCGCTCGAAGCGATAAGAGGAATCCGAGCCAAAACCCAAGCGCCGTGATTTGCCGACAATCACGCTCGGTGCAAAGAATGCGCTCTCCAGCAGAATGCCAGTTGTTGCATCATCCACTGCACTATCCGCCCCGCCCATAACCCCTGCCAAAGCAATGGATTGTTTGGAGTCTGCAATTACCAGCATATCGGGCTGCAATGCCACACCTTGCTGATTCAATAGTTTCAGCTGCTCCCCTGCACGAGCAAAACGCACTTCAATACCGCCATTCAGTTTTGCCAGATCGAAAGCATGCAGAGGTTGCCCCATCTCGAGCAACACATAGTTGGTTACATCGACGATTGCACTAATGCTGCGCAAACCACATCTTTCCAGGCGTTGCACCATCCACGTTGGGGTAGCTGCGTTTGCGTTCAATCCGGTTATGGAGCGAGTTACATATCGTGGACAAGCCTCTGGTGCAGCCACCTTGACATCAACCTTAGCCACACCTGATTGCACGAATGACGGTGCTGGTAATTGCGCCATGTCAGTGCCGGTAAGCGCAGAAACCTCACGGGCGATGCCATAGAGCGAAAGACAATCACTGCGGTTTGGTGTCAGTTTAAGCGTAATCAGGTGATCATCCAGATCAAGATGCTCGCGAATAGTCTGCCCAACTACTGCATCAGCCACCAGCTCCAGCAACCCACTGCTTTCTTCAGCCAGTCCCAGTTCTTTCGCCGAGCACATCATGCCGAAAGAGGCAACGCCGCGCACTTTGGCCTTTTTGATTTCAATGCCAGGCAGTTTGGCGCCAACCAGCGCGCAGGGCGCCTTCATGCCGACACTCACATTCTGTGCCCCGCACACGATGATCAAAGGCTCAGCCTGGCCTACGTTTACAGTCAATATGTTCAAGCGATCAGCATCGGGATGCTTGTCTTTGGTTAATACCTGTGCCACCACGACCTTGTCGAAAGCAGGGGCGACTGGGCTATTCTCTTCTACTTCCAGTCCGGCCATGGTCAGTAGGTGCGCAAGTTTCTCGCTGGAGAGCGATGGATTTACTAGGCTGCGCAACCAGGATTCAGAAAATTGCATAATCGTTCAGGCAAATTGTTTCAAAAATTGCAGATCGCTCTCGAAGAACAACCGCAGATCATTCACGCCGTAGCGCAGCATGGCCAAGCGTTCGACGCCCACACCAAATGCGAAGCCGATGTATTTCTCGCTATCGATACCAACGTGCTTCAACACGTTTGGATGTACCATGCCGCAGCCACCAATTTCCAGCCAGCGATCCCCCCAGCTCATGTCCATCTCGGCTGAAGGTTCGGTAAACGGGAAAAATGAAGGGCGGAAACGCACCTTCAGATCGTCCGTCTCGAAGTAACATTTTAGAAAATCGGCGATCACCCCTTT
>JBGPPE010000005.1:0-36510 GCA_041488395.1 Gallionellaceae bacterium | reverse complement strand
TTTTTTCCTGCAGAATGAATTCACCTTGCGGGCCTTCGATATCCACCACCTCGTTGTCTTTGAGGCGGTTGAAAAGATAATCCGAAAACAGGTTGCCCGGACGGCGATGCACATGAAACAGTAAATTGCGCTCATCGCACGGGCAGCTGGCCACCGGCAGTTCGGCGGTAAAAGATTTGCCTAATTGCAGGGTGACGGATTGCCCTGCCAGAAAGCGCAAGCGGCTGCTGCGCGGAGTTTGCAGATGCAGCAGTGCCATATCGTGTTTGAGTGGTGTGATCGATTTGACCTTGGCGGCAATCTGCTGGAACGGGATATCCTGCACCCCTCCCGCCACCGCCGCTTCAATTTCCACATCGGTCACCGCGGTATTCGAGCATAACAGCACATAGCCCTGGCTCTTCTCGGACTCAGTCAGCGCATAGTCATGGTGGCGCGTTTTTTTGACCAGACCCGAAACAATTTTTGCCCGGCACAAACCGCAATTGCCGCCACTGCAGCCGTAGTTGAGCGGCACGCCCGCGCGCAAGGCACCTTCCAGCAGCGTATCAGGCCCATCGATAAAGAAATCGTGGCCACTGGGCAATACCGTAACGTGGGCAGACATGACACGCAGCAGATTGTCCCGAACGGCCAGCGGATTGGCATAATCCGGCTCCATCGCTGCCTGCAGCTCTGTGGCCAGCCAGGATTTCAGCTCACTCAGTGCACCTTGTGCATCCGCTTCCGGGTGTTTTCCGATGCCGGCCAGTTTATCGCGCAGCCGATCAATCAGAAGTTTGAATTGCCTGACCTGGCTCTGACTCAGGGTCAATTCCTTGCTTAGTTCGGTGACTCGGGTAGCCAATGTTTCCACATCTGGCATGGCACGTTCAAACACGCGCTTGCCAAAGGCTTTTTCCTTGATGTACAGCACACGCCTGTATTCGCTGTCATCTTCCAGCTGTGCTTTGGGATAGGCTCGCAGCAGATCATCTATGCTGACCATGCCATCAAAAGCATGCAACTCTCCCAGCTGGATTTTCTTTTGCAGTTCACTGCGATTCACGCCGATCAGGCGTGCAGCCCTGGACAGACTGAGCAAGTGGGTCAGATGGGACATATTACCCTCCGTATGACTGCCGGCATCTATTTCAGTGGATCGATCAACAACCATGCACGACCGTTTCCCTTGGTGAAGGATTTATACCAAGAAACACCGTCTTTGTCTGCACAGTGTAGCCGAACTATTTGAACAGATAGTGCTGCATCAAGCGGGAAATTACAGTGCCGTAAAGCATGCGGTTCACAAGAACATCACAAGATATAGACAAAAAAATACCGCACATTCATGCGGTATTTTTTTCTGCTACACACCCCATACAATCAGGCATCGCGCATCATGATGGCAAACTGAATTTTCATGGTAATCGCCGATGCTGCGATAATCGAAGCCAGCACCAGGAAGGATCCCAGTGAGAGCGTCGATACGCCGGTGATCCCCTGGCCTATGGTACAGCCCATGGCGGTCACACCACCAAAGCCCATCAGCACACCGCCGATGATATGATAGAACATGTCCTGCGAGGAGGAGAAAGCTTCCCAGCGGAATGACTTGGTAATCAGCGCGTAGATGAAGGAGCCGATGCCTACGCCAAATACTGTGGCAACAGCAAAGGTTACGATGTTAGACGTGTCCGTCCAGTAAGCCCACAGCTCCAGCGTATAGGCAGTTGGAGCAATAAAGGACATCGACTCAGCCAGATGTGAATTGGTGCCGAAGAAGGTCATTTCCAGCGTATCAGGATTTTCAGCCAGGCCCATATGACCCGTGACGTACCAGCCGCCCACTACAACCAGGCCAATAATCAGGCCAGCCAGGTTGTTGTCCAGATGCTTGCGGAATTCCTTGTCTATGAACACAAAAATCAGAATGGCCAGCGCAATCACACTGGTGACCAGCACGTGCAGGGTCTGCGCATTAAGGCCGCCCAGGCCAGCCAGCAATGCCGGAATGGTTTGCCCATGCTCAAGCTGCAATGTCACCGCCGGTGCCTGCAATACATTCACGCGGAATGAGCCAAAAATGCCTTTCAGGGTCACCATCGCCGCATAGCCCATGTAAATGAATACAACGATGGATTTAAGGTTACCACCGCCAACACGCACCAGCGTCTTGTTGCCGCAACCTGAAGCCAGTGTCATGCCCACACCGAAACAGGCACCACCCACGATGTAAGCCAGCCATGGGAAGTTGCTGCCGGTATAAATGGTTTTAGCCAGATCAATGTAACCCATATAGGCCAGAATATTCGTGCCTATCATCGCCACGGCAATGGCCAGCAGCCAGGCGCGCATGCGGCCCCAGTGTCCCATGTTGACGACATCCGAAACGGCGCCCATGGTACAAAAATTGGATTTATTGGCGATAAAGCCGAAGATCGTTCCCAACGCCAAGCCCCACCAGACTACGGTGGAGGTTAAATGTGCCACATCCATGTATCTCTCCTAAAAATTTTCCAACTCATCAAAAATTATTATCACATCGCATTAGCCGAGAAATTCAATTCTCATACGATGCCTTTATTACCCTCTATGCCGATCAGCTTGGGCAGATTCAGCTTGCGTGGCGTAATCACTTGCTTGTCACGCAGATAGCCTGACACCACATCCCAGATCGGCTCGCCTGACACGCCTTCAGCAACCGGCGCCCAGCCGGCAACCTTGTACTTCTTGTTTGGATCAAGCGCTTTGCCTTTCAGCATCATGTTGTTGATGCGGCCGCCCATTCCCTTGCGCAGATCGCAGGTGTAGCTGATACCGCCAACACGCACCATGTCACCGCCCTGCTGTTTGTAGGGATCAGGGTTAAACAGGTTATCGCAGACATCCTCCATGATGTCCTTGATCGTTGCTCCGGTCATTTCAGTCACTGTGGTCTGCGGATAGGTAATCGCGGTCTGATCCATCAGATGCTCCATGGTGATCGCATCTCCGGCCAGCAGCGAGGTGCCCCAGCGGAAGCCTGGAGAGAATGCAGCGTCTGCCCCCTTCACTTCCATCAATGCATCAAGGATCAGCTGGTCGAAAGTGCCGTTGAAATTGCCACGGCGGTACAAAGTGCCTTCGCTCACGGCGAGCTTCTCCGCCAGCTTGGCTTCGTATGGGGCACGTACCTTTTTGATCAGTGCATCCATTTCAGCATCAGGATCAATCAGGTTGGCGAATACCGGCATCAATTTATATTTGTAGCCGACGACTTTGCCACCTTTGACATCGAAATCCAGCACGCCAAGGAACTTGCTGTTGGAGCCGGCGTTGGTTACCAGCGTTTGTCCACCGGTATTTTTCACGATGGAAGGAGCAGGCACGCCATCGTGCGTATGGCCGCCCATGATGGCATCGATGCCGCTGACACGGCTGGCCATTTTCAGATCCACGTCCATGCCATTATGCGACAGCACGACCACAACCTGCGCGCCAGCAGCGCGTGCCTCATTGACGGTCTTCTGCATGTTGTCATCCTGGATGCCGAAGCTCCAGTCTGGAACCATATAACGCGGGTTGGCAATTGGTGTGTAGGGGAATGCCTGGCCAATAATGGCAACCGGAATACCATTGATTTGCTTGATCACATAGGGCTTGAACACCTGATCGCCGAAATCGTTGGTCTTGATATTCTGGGCAACAAAATCCAGCTTGCCCTTGAAATCATTGTTCACAATCTGCTGTACACGCTCTGCGCCCAGGGTAAATTCCCAGTGGCCGGTCATCACATCGACACCCAGCAAGTTGCAGGCGTCTACCATGTCCTGGCCATTGGTCCACAGGGATGTGGCGGAGCCTTGCCAGGTATCACCACCATCAAGCAACAAAGCGCCCGGGCGGCTGGCGCGGACTTTCTTGACCAGCGTTGATAAATGCGAAAAACCGCCTACCTTGCCGTAAGTGCGCGCAGCAGTTTCAAAATCCAGACTGGTAAAAGCATGCGCCTCCATCGTACCCGGGCGGATACCGAAGGCTTTCAGCAGACTCTCGCCCACCAGATGGGGCGGACGGTTAAAACTTTCTCCCAAGCCAATGTTGACATTCGGCTCACGGAAATAAATGGGTTGCAGCTGTGCATGGCAGTCGGTGAAATGCAGCAGCGAGACATTACCAAATGCTGGCAGATCATAAAAACTCCCGGCACTGCCCGCAGATAAAGCAGACTTGCTGTTCAGCGCAAAGCCGGCAGCAGAAGCCACTGCCAGCATTTGTAGAAATTCGCGACGGTTCATGGACACGGCTACACTCCTGAATGGGGTTGATTCTTAAGGTTGTGAGTATGGATTAACCTGGGTTTCGCCAGGTCAATCCATGCTTATTACGGTTGTTTAACTACGATGCGGCTGAGTGTTACTTGCGGAATACTGGTGTTTTCATTTTCAGACCATTGCTCATGTAGGTCATGAAATATTCCAGGTTATTGGAATCTTCGCTGTTGAACTCCAGAACAGGCATGCGTGTATTCTTGTTGCACTGTTTGAAACGTGCTTGCAGGGTCACCAACTCAGTACCACCACGGAACACAGGGAAGTGACTCGCCTGGCCGGGCAACTGGGAAAGAAGCTCACTGCGTGTATATTTACCAGCGTAGTCCACGTGGCAAGTAGAACAGGCAAAATTCAGCTGCCCATGACGCTCGTAATAATACTGTTTACCCTTGTCATAAGCTGCAACAGCCCCCTTACCCTTCACCTGGACATCCACCTTGGCATTGTCCGACAGACTCTTGGCATAAGCGCTCAACACACCCATTTCACGGCTGCCATATTTAAGCTCATCTTCGCCATTCTTTTTCAGACAGGCATTGAGAGCGTTTTCAAATGTCACCACCTGGTTTGCCGCATTGTCAAACATGGGATATTTGGCTGCCGCATTTTTTCCGCTGTGCGAAAAGCAGGAAGCAAAATTTTTGCCATTCTTGAAAGTCTTACCCCAGATTTGATGCCCCTCATCCACATCCATGCTGAATGAAGGAAACTCCATCATGCTGTTATATTGATTCATCGCATCCTGAGTCATGGCAAGCGTGCCATAGATGTAATCATTAAACTTGATGCCAGGAAGAATCCCTTTGTAATACTTGAGCAAAACCTTGCGATCCTGTTCCGGACTTGCAACTGCGGCCAGGCTGGATAAAGCCAGCAGCCCGCCGAGTAAAAGTGCGATTTTCCGTTTCATTTTTATACCTTCCCTTTATTGGAATGAGTTATTCAGTGCAGCTTGCGCAAACAAAATCAGGCAATGACGGCTTCGTCAGAAAACTTGTTGCCCAGATTGTCTACTGCATTCACTGCAACCTTGTCGCCGGCCTTGGCACCCTTGATCCTGAAGCCAATAAACGGATTCTTGGAAATACCCACACCCCATTGCGCTTCCATCACTGTCTTGCCATTCAATGTAGCAACTACTTCATTGATAAAGTGGGCCGGAATCAGCTTGTCTGTTTTGGGGTCCTTGCGCAAACCGGTTTCCATAATATGAGTAATCAGTACTTTCACGTCAGCGACATTGCCTTGCAATGTTGCGCGCATTTTCATTCCATCAGCCATTTTCGTATCCTCGTCAAATTTTTAAATAAGGTAAATATTAAGTATCAATCCAGTTTGCTTAACCGCCGCAGCCACCGATTGTTACTTTGACTTCCTTACTTTGTGTGTAAACTTTGCCCGCAGCTTTTACTGCAACACGAACCTGGGAAGTGGCCTGCATCTTGATGCGTGTGGATGCAAATGGTTCGGCACCATTGGAGAATGCAAAATCTGCAATCAAAGGTGTTGGATTCTTGTCCACGTAAATCGAAATAGAAGTTGTGCCAGGAATATTGCTGGTCACTTCCACGGGTACAACTGCACCATTCTCTGCAATCTCAGGCACTTTCAGCATAATGTCCTTGCTGTCAGCACCACCTGCATAACCCGCTTCTTTCATGGCATCTGCAGAATTGGTTGCGGTAAATGCCAATTTATTCCATGTTGCAGCCAGCACTGTACCCGGCTTGAGTAAACCTGCGCCGATCGCAACAGCTACCGCACCAACAGTACCTGCCTGCTTCAGAAACGCTCTACGCAATTGATTCATGTCCTACCCTTTCAAATATCAACAGATTTAAATGTTATCTATGTAATCGACCACCAGATCGATTTCTTCCTCGGTCAGGATCTTGTTCCTGCCCATAGGAGGCATTGCAGTTTTCGGATTGGCAACGGTTGCGTCCCAGATCTGGGCGCGCAATTTGGCACGATCAGGATAGCGCTCCTTCATCCCAACTAAAGCTGGCCCCACATTGCCTGGTGCAGTGGCTTTAGGATCATTAGGTATGGCGTGGCAGGCAAGACAATTCCCCTTGTTCTTGTCAAACGCCAATTGCTGACCTGTCATCTGCGGAGCAGCTGGAGCAGCGGGAGCTGCTGCCGCAGCAGCCGGTGCAGCTGTGCTGTCTGCTGCCATAGCTGGAATGACCATTCCCAGTGAGGCCAGCAGTGAAACTAATATCGTAGCTTTAATGCGCATTACAAACTCCTCCTCTTCGTCTGGCTTACGCCGTGGGTAAAACACTGTTACAAAAAATACAGCAGCGCCAAGCATACTTAATGGTCTCAAATCGAGACAAGCATTTTTTCTGATTATTTTTTTCTGCTCAAGAAACAATCACCTGCAAAATAAGCAAATACTAAATTACCTCACACCCTCACGTAGTCCCAGCCCTGCAGGAGCCGCTTTCTGATCTGCTGCACAGCGGAAGGCGCAGCAATGCCGATGTTGGGCAGCAGCCGCACTTCCACTCCCTGATCGCGCAATTTGGCCAGCGTCTGACCACAAATCATCAAATTCAGATTGGGATAGCTGGCTTGCAACAAACCTATGCGATCACCATAGGCTGATACATCCGCACGCAATAAGTCCGCACCATTGCCATTGGCAACAATTTCCACTTGGAGCTGACGATGTTGGCGGCGTGAGGATTCCAGCAGGTGCTCGGTTTCATCCAGGGCAGATTCAAGCCTGGCGGGGTTAGCGGTGCTGACTTGCACGATGATTTTTCTGGACTCCTCACCAAAATCTCCGCCCTGGGTCGTCTGAAACAAGCGCGTTATTTCACGGTCGCCATCTGCAGCAGACCATGCATGCCCCAGCCAGCCGGACGCGCCACCAATCAGCAATAGCAGACAGGCAGCCAAAGCCTGAAAATAGGGTGGCCACGAGCGCATGCGCTTAACCGGCGAATACGAGCTGGCAGGTGGCTGGTGATAAGCGTGCTGCACCATCTCCTTTAACCCGCGCAAATCGCATACGCGCTCTTTTAATGACTCATCCTGATCGATAGCATCAAATACCAGATTTTTTTCCGCCGATTCCAGTTGGTTATCAACGAAAGCATTGAGAAACTCATCCGAAACATCTTGAGTGCGTTTCATTTAACCCTCCTGATTCGAGTGACCTGAATCGGCTGTTGCGGAGCCAGCTCGTTCAATAATGTTTTAAGTGCGACTCGCGCACGACATAAACGACTCATCACCGTCCCCATTGGAATCTCCAGAATTGCCGCCACTTCGATATAGGACAGCTCTTCCAGATCCACCAGGGTTAACACCTGGCGTTGCCCCAAAGGCAACTGGGCAACAGCATTGCGCACCCGCAAAACCAGTTGAGACTGTGCATGGCTATCTTCCGGCGTCGTTTCATGCACGCACTGGAAATCCTCAATCTCATCAATATCGTCCATTTCACGATATTGCCGAAAATGATCACGCCAGCAATTCGCCAGAATGCTGAATACCCAGCCGTTAAATAACTCAGGGTCGCGCAACTGTCCGGCATTCTTGATTGCCTTGACCAGCGTCTCCTGCACCAGATCATCGGCAAGCGCAGCGTTATGACTCCAGGAATAAGCCACCCGATACAACTTGGGGCGGATCGCCTCCAGCTGATCCTGAAAGGCATTGCTACGGCAAAACAAGGACAGGATATTCATCTTTAATGTAGTCATCCATAAACCGGTATAAGCCCGTTACAGCTACTAAGACGCAACAGCTGGGGAGTTTATTCCATCTTTTTTCATTTTTTTACAAAAAAATCATTTTCGGAATAAAGCCGTTGGGGCCCGCGTCTCTAGCTTGGGGTGAAACATCTCGTCTACCCCCTAAACCATATCAGGAGAAGAATAAATGAAAAATACCAATCTGTTGAAATTTATTGCGGCTGCATTCGCACTATCCCTCACTCTGTGCTCCCCCACGTTGCAGGCTGCAGAAGCCCAAACTGCCAAGGCAGCCTCACGTGAACAGGTAGTGATCCAGGTAAGCGACGATGACGCCAAGAAGTGGAATCTGACACTCAACAATGCAAAAAATATACAGCAGGAGCTCGGCGCAGCGAATGTCGATATTGAAATCGTCGTGTATGGCCCTGGCATTGGCATGCTCAAGTTTGATTCGACTGTCGCCAACCGTGTTGATGAAGCACTGAATGCCGGCATCAAGGTCGTTGCCTGCGAAAACACCATGAAAGCACAGAAATTGAGCAAATCCGACATGATGTCCACGATTGCTTACGTGCCTGCCGGCGTTGTTGAACTCATGCAAAAACAAAGAGCCGGCTATGCCTATATTCGTCCTTAACCAGGCTCTCATATTTCTTCGCCTGCCGCACTGATTCGGGCGAAGCAATCATTTCAGGGAATAATAATGAAAAATAAAATATTAGCATCAGCCTTGACCATCGCCTTGACGCAAACGCCCGGCGCATTTGCTGCAAACTGGTTCGAATTACAAAACAGTGAAGCTTCCGGAGCAGAAACATACAAGCTGTGGGGTTTCATTCAGCCGCAATACGTCCAGAACGCGGGCGGCGAGGTCAAGGGCATTGCAGCACCAGCCGGGCTGGCCGCTTACAATGGACAAAATCCAATATTCAACGAGGTGGGGCCTGACCTGAACAGCCGTGACAAATTGCAGATTTTCCGCGCACGCCCCGGCATACGCGGGGTTGTGCCGGGCACGGACGAAAAGATCAACTATTTCGTGCTGGGCGAACTGGGCAATAACGGCCTGACGCGCGAACGATCCGCCATCCTTACCGATGCCAGCGTATCCTTCAACTACATCCCCGGTGCCCGTGTTCGGATGGGGCTGGGGCGACTGCCACTCGGCGAAGAAGCCATGCTGGGCGAGCCAGCCATAGATTATATTAACTATAGCAACGTCACCGACAACCTGCTCAACGAGCGATTCGTCATCCCCTATGTCAACACTACACGCACCCACTCACCGGTACTGGGTGTGCCATTTCAGCAAACCAAGGTCACAGGAGCGGTTGGTGCTTTTCGAGATGTGGGTGTTGAAATCTATGACTGGTTTACGCATGACCAATGGGAGTATGCCTACGCGCTGATGGTCAGTCAGGGCAACGGAGTCAGCTTTGACCGGGATGCAAGCAGCGGCAATCATGATGTCACGGGCCGTCTGCAAGCATCTTACATTTTTGGCGGCAAAGGCCCGAAGCGAGAAGATGTGACTGTCTTTGCATGGCGTCAGTCTGGAGATCGCGCCTTTGCAGGTAGCAATTACAGCCGTGTCCGCGAAGGGGTGGGGGCGAAATATGTAAAAAGTCATTTGCGCGCAAGTGCTGAATTCATACGTGGCAAAGGTATGATCTATGTAGGTAGCAACCCTCCTTTCAATGACATTGGTGCGCCAGCGTTTGAGCCTGTTGATCTGATGGCCGTAGAATCCAGCAATGAAGCCAGCGGCTATTATCTGGACATGGGCTGGAAATTTACGCGTGAATGGGAAGCGGATATACGCTATGACGTGTTTGACAAATTGTCGAACTCTGCCTTTGATGAGCGCATCTCCAAGACCTGGACAGTTGGCGGGCAATATTTCTACAGCCCTGCATTACGCTTTGTGGTGAACTATGAGTTTCGCACACTCATTACACCGGATATCGGTGTGGGCACAACAGCGGCTCAGCAAACCCAGCTCAGGGATGCGGGCCTGATTGCCGATGCCATGGGAAACCGCCTCAGTATTCAGCTCACTTATCAATTCTAGGCAATTGAAATGCCAGCAGACCTAGCCATAAAAGCAATTTGTAGAGTGCAGTAACAGCGGTATTATGGATGGCGGCTAATGCCGCCATCCATATTTATTTAGAACCGGTTTGTCCACACAGCCGGATTACAATTTTTTTCAGAGCGAAGATGAGATTCTTAACCTTTTTAATACTATCTATTTTTTTTATGACTCATGCTGCCCAAGCTAGCGAGGCAAACATCAAGGCGGCCATGGAAAAGAGGTTTCCCTATCAAAAATTGATCAGCGTCAGCAAAACGCCTTACTTGGGGCTATATGAAGTCGTATTCGAAGATCAGCTGTTCTATACAGACGAACAGATGAGCTATCTGTTTTCAGGAAGTGTCATTGACTTGAAAACCATGGCAAATCTCACGGAAGCAAGAGAACGTCAGCTATACACCGTCAAATTCGACACCCTGCCACTCAAACTGGCCATGAAAAATGTGAAGGGGAATGGCAAAAGAAGAATGGCCGTTTTTACTGACCCTAATTGCACCTATTGCATGAAACTGGAAAGGGAAATGACCAGTCTGAATGATGTCACCATTTACATCTTTCCTCTCGCACTGCTGCCTGGCTCTGAAGAAAAAGCAAAGCTGATATGGTGTGCGCCCGACAGGCTCAAAGCATGGCAGGATCAGATGTTGACAGGCACAATGCCTGCAAGCACATCCAGCTGCGACAGCAGTGCACTGAGTCAAATCGCCGCACTGGCCAAAAGCCTGCGTGTATATGTTACCCCCACCCTGATTTTTGAAGATGGCTTTACCAAACCCGGCTGGATGGAACATGAACTGATTGAACAGCAGCTCGCGGAATCCAGTCCAAAATAAATAACAGCCAACCCGTGCAGACTACTCTGTGTGGATAAATTTAGCTTCCCAGCTCGTTATAATTCCACTCAGGCTATGTTCAACCGCCCCACAGGAGAACAAAATGAAAATCACCCACCTCATCAATACCATTGCTGCCACTCTCGCTCTCTGCCTGCTCACCATCCCGGCACAGGCCGCTGATAAACATACAGCGCGATCTGCTATACGTGACAAACTGGTGTTTCAGGTAAGTGATGAAAACACGGGCAAATGGCGCACCGCCCTCAGCAATGCAAAAAATGTGCAGGCAGAATTAGGCGCCGACAAAGTTATTATCGAAATCGTGGTCTATGGCGCAGGCTTGGGAATGCTTACTTTCGATTCCCCTGTGGGGAGTGAGGTCGCCGAAGCGATCAGTGCTGGCGTCCAATTTGTTGCCTGCGAGAACACCATGAAAGGCAAGCATCTCACCAGAGATGACATGCTGCCCTCACTGAGTTACACCCCTGCCGCCGTTGTTGAAATAATGAGAAAACAGCAGGAAGGCTACGCCTATATCAAGCTCTGAGCCCGTTGATACGGGCTCAGGGAGAGTACCAGCTTATTTCGCCTCGTTGATGATTTTGATGGCGGTTGCTTCAACTTCCTTGGCGACTTGTGCCAAAGCGGGATCCTGAGAAAGTGCTGCCAGAATTTGTGCCGGCTTGATCATGCCAATTTTTGTTTTGTTGTGCTCGGTGTACACCGAAATGCGGCATGGCAAGGCCATATTAAGGCGCATATCAGTAGCCAGAACCTTGGCAGCCTGGCCAGGGTTGCAGACTTCAAACACACGGCATTGATCTGCAAAACTCATCCCCTTGCTGCGCAAGGTGTTACCAATATCATGGATGTGCAGCACGCCAAAGCTGTTGTTCTTCACTGCGGCTTCAAGATCGGTCGATACCTGTTCGAACGATTTGTTGCTTTCCACGATGTAATACATAAATCACCTCGATTGTTTAGGGACGATAGTAGCAATTACTAATATAGTCGCACAATAAGCCGGGCCAAGAATGATCGCAAGTTCTCTGCTCATCACGCTTACACCTTAATCGCTACATGCCGGGCAATTTTTGCGCCAGCACCAACTGATTGCGGCCAGCATTTTTGGCCTCATACATGGCCTTATCAGCAGCTTCAGCCACCCGGTTGGCATCCACAAAATTGGCAATCTCGGCAATGCCACAACTGAATGTAACCAGGAATTCCTGGTCTGCGCTCAGATGTCTCAAATGAGAAAAGTCGGCGCGAATTTCATTCAGCACCTTCATGGCCGTGTGCCCATCCGTACCGCTCATAATCACCGCAAATTCCTCACCTCCATAGCGCCCAACCACGTCAGTTTCGCGCAATCGCTGTTTCAGCAGACGTGCCAGGCTTTTTATGACGCGATCACCGATTGGATGCCCGTAGGTATCATTGACTGTCTTGAAGAAATCAATATCAACCATGGCGAAACTCAACGGCGCGCGCGTACGGTTGGCCCGTGCCACCTCGCGTTCCAGCTGATCCTTGATTGCCGTGTGGTTAAGCAAGCCTGTCAGACTATCTCTTACCATAAAGGAGCGCAGTAGACGCGAACGCTCAATACGGTTGGTAAGCGAAGCAATCAGATGTTGCGGCTGTATCGGCTTCAACAGAAAATCATCCCCCCCCTGGCTCATGGCACTGGACTGTTTATCCAGATCTTTCTCGGCAGAAAGATAGACAATAGGAATACTGACAAACGCCTCCAGTTGGCGTATTACCTTGGCAAGTTCAAGGCCGCTGCACTCCGGCATCAATACATCCATCAAAATCAGGTCTGGAGCAAATTCCAGCAAGGGGGACATGATTTCCAGCGGATTGTTAACCACTCGTGTGGCCATGCCAGCCTGCTTCAGTATCTCGGCATGGTAATTCGCCAGCGAGACTGAATCATCGACAATCAACACTCGGAAATCCTCCTGTGGTTGCGCCGAAGTCAGATGATCGAGCTTGTCTACCAGATCACCAAGATTAACCGGTTTGGTGAAATAAGCCAGTCCGCCAGCACGAGCGGCCTCCAGCCTGGCAACAATATCGTCGCGGGATGAAACAAACATCACTGCTACCGGCATATCGCGTTCCCGCTGAATCGCCCTGATGGCATGCACTCCTCCCAGACTGTCGGATGGGAAGACGATATCTGCCAGAACAATTACTTCCGTTGGCTGTTTGATAGCCAGGCGAAAAGTCTCCAGTTGCGTGTATATCTGTACTTCATAGCCAAAATAACCTAGCTGTAAAGCCAGCTCCTGCCCGGCGGCATGGTCATGATCGACAATAAACACGCGTTTGCTTGCCACATGGTCCATGACAGGTAGCGTATTGCTAGCCATGACATTTTCCCCGGAATGTTCGCAACTGAAGTGTGCTCTGCCGAGGCAAGCCCGGCAGCATGACCTCCGGCAAAAACAACTGCGGCTTGAACCCTGCTGCTTGTTCCCAAGCTTTAACATCCGAGCGGCATACGGACAAGGTCACCCCCCTGATCATTTCCAGTGCCAGCTTGGCCACCATCTGTATATCAGGCTCACCGTCCACATAAAAAATGCGCGCAAATCTATCTGCCATTGCTCGTTCCTGTTTTCATGCGCCAAAACAATCAAAACAATGAAGGCTCATGCAAAGTATCGCTCCCGGAGAAACCAGGCATCTGAACAATGTAGCCCGTATTACTGACATTAACGCTGCAAACGTTTTCAGTTTAGTACGATCAAGCGAGAAATCCAACTCACTTTCGTTTCAGGTTTCAGATATTTATCCAGCCACACAATAGATTGCAAGTGCCATCTCGGTAAGCACCTGCAATCCAGTACCCCTACAATTCATCATGGCATAGTTTTACCTCAGGTATCAATCTGCGGCATAATTCGCCTCTTGCTCCACTTGCGCTGAAACTCTCCCCGCATTCAATCCTGCGGTACAGCTTTCCCGTTTTTTTACACCTGCTTTTTAATTTCTATTGATCTATGCTGCCATCCATTGAACAACGCCTTGCCCTGGAACTCGCTGCCAAACCGGCACAAATCTCTGCCGCCATTACGCTGCTGGATGAAGGTGCCACCGTGCCCTTTATCGCCCGCTACCGCAAGGAAGTCACCGGCGGACTGGACGATATACAGCTGCGCCTGCTGGAAGAACGCCTGAATTACCTGCGTGAACTGGAAGATCGACGCAGTGCGATTGTCGCTTCGATCGAAGAGCAGAAGAAAATGACCCCTGCCCTGCTCGATGCCATCATGCACGCCGAAGACAAAACGCGCCTGGAAGACCTCTACCTTCCCTACAAGCAGAAACGCCGCACCAAGGCACAAATCGCGCTGGAAGCCGGTTTGCAGCCACTGGCAGAGGCGCTGCTGGCCGACCCCACGCTGAATCCAGAAACAGAAGCAGCCAACTACCTGAAGCCTGCCTTCACCACCGAGCAGGGCGAAAACCCCGGTGTGCCCGATACCAAGGCCGCGCTGGATGGTGCACGCCAGATCCTGATGGAGCGCTTTGCCGAAGATGCAACGTTGCTGCAATCGCTGCGCGAGTACCTGCTGGAACATGGCGTAGTGGAATCCAAGGTGATGGAAGGCAAGGAAGAAGCGGGCGAGAAATTTGCCGACTATTTCAATTACTCCGAAACACTCAAGAGCATCCCCTCGCACCGCGCCCTGGCGCTATTCCGCGGCCGCCGTGAAGAGATGTTGAATGTAACGTTGCGCCTCGACACAGAAGAAGAAAAACCCAAGTGGGATGCGCCGCACAATCCGTGCGAGGCGCGCATTGCCGCACATTTCGGCATCAAGAACCTGGACCGGCCGGCCGATAAATGGCTGTCTGACACCGTGCGCTGGACCTGGCGCGTAAAGAGCTTCCTGCATCTGGACACTGAGCTGATGGGTGCGCTGCGCGAACGCTCGGAGGTTGAAGCCATCCAGGTATTCGCACGCAACCTGAAAGACCTGCTGCTGGCCGCCCCCGCCGGCCCGCGCGCCACCATGGGACTGGATCCCGGCATGCGCACCGGCGTGAAGGTGGCGGTGGTCGATGCCACCGGCAAGGTGATGGACACCGCAGTGATTTATCCGCACCAGCCAAGGAGCGACTGGGAAGGCTCGCTGCATGCACTGTCCAAACTGGCGGAGAAACATCAGGTGTCGCTGATCTCCATCGGCAACGGCACTGCTTCACGTGAGACAGACAAGCTGGCGAAAGACCTGATCAAGCTGCGCCCCGATCTGAAACTGACTTCGATCGTGGTATCGGAAGCGGGCGCCTCGGTATATTCTGCGTCCGAATTCGCCTCGCGCGAATTGCCTGACATGGATGTATCGCTGCGCGGTGCGGTCTCAATTGCGCGCCGATTGCAAGACCCGCTGGCCGAGCTGGTGAAGATAGATCCCAAGTCTATCGGCGTCGGCCAGTATCAGCACGACGTAGGGCAAACCCAGCTGGCACGCTCGCTCGATGCTGTGGTGGAAGATTGTGTGAATGCCGTCGGCGTAGACGTCAACACCGCCTCTGTGCCTTTGCTGGCGCGCGTTTCCGGCCTGAGCAACAGCGTCGCGCAAAGCATCGTGGCGTTTCGCGACATAAAGGGCATGTTTGCCTCGCGTGCCGATCTCCGTGCTGTGCCGCGCCTGGGCGAGAAAACTTTCGAGCAGGCAGCCGGCTTCCTGCGTGTCATGGGTGGAGAAAATCCGCTGGATGCTTCGGCCGTCCACCCCGAGTCTTACCCGGTAGTCGAGAAAATTTTGGCCGATTTGCGCAAGGACATGAAATCCATAATCGGTGACAGCAGGCTCCTGCAGTCACTCAACCCGGCCAAATACTCCGACGAAAAATTTGGCATCCCCACCATCAGCGACATCCTGAAAGAACTGGAAAAACCGGGACGTGACCCGCGTCCCGAATTCACCACGGCCACCTTCAAGGAAGGCGTGGAAGAAATCAAGGACCTGCGCCCGGACATGATACTGGAAGGCGTTGTGACCAACGTGGCTGCGTTCGGTGCCTTTGTCGACATCGGTGTGCATCAGGATGGACTGGTGCATATTTCCGCACTTTCCCACACCTTTGTGAAAGACCCGCACAGCGTGGTCAAGGCCGGGCAAGTGGTCAAGGTGAAAGTGCTGGAAGTGGATGAAAAGCGCAAGCGCATCGCCCTCACCATGCGCTTGACTGACAGCGCAGCACAAGCGGCGGGAGGCAAACCTGAGCCACGCGACCGCAATGATGCCAAGCGTCTGTCGCAGCACCAGCAACAGCAATCGCGCCAGCAGCCGGCAGCCAATAGCGCCATGGCTGCGGCTTTTGCCAAGCTGAAGGGCTAGGCTGCTTCAGCTCCCTGTGCAAGCACCTGGTGCATCACGGTCAGCATTTCCTGTGCAGGCCGTTCTCCCACGATTGCCTGCTGGCCATTCAGGATAAAAAAGGGAACACCGCTGATGCCTGCCTTGCGGGCACGGACTGCCTGTTCCAGCACAGCAATGGTGCTCTCATCGCTAGCGGCCAGATAGGCGGCAACTTCGTCTGCATCATCACCGCACTCTGTCGCAATCTTGACCAGCAACCGGGTATCGCCGATAAATTCGCCGCGCTGAAAATGTGCGGAGAACAATCTTTCCACCAGTGCATTGGCATCCCCGCGCTGCTGGAAGCGGTGAATCAGTTTATGCGCATTGAGCGTGTTACCGCGCAGACGTATCTTGTCCAGCGCGAGCTCCAGGCCAATAGTGCGTGCAGCCTCGGTCACCCTGGACAGCATGGCGTCCACCGCGGCAGGGCCACCGAATTTCTGTTCCAGATAGGGGCGGTAGGGCTCGCCCTCGGCCGGTGCGTCCGGGTTAAGGAAATACGGCAGCCAGCGCACTGTCACCTTGAGCTCGGGGCGCTCCTGCGCGAGTTCACGCAGTGCAATCTCCAGCTGATGCTTGCCGATAAAGCACCAGGGGCAGACGACATCCGAGAAGATGTCGATCTTGAGTTCCTGCTTATCCAGTTGAGCGCTTATGTTCATAAAGATTATCTAGCTTGATCTGCAACAGGGCCGAAATTCATGCCTATGGAAATACGTCTCTCACCGCTGTCATTCACACTGACCGAGTGCACCACCGCAGGAGCAAAGAACACGAACATCCCCGGTTGCGGTGTCACTTCGGTGCGGCTGTGCTTATCCACGATCACCAGCTTGCCTGAGTTTTCAGGCACCTTAACGTAGTACACCCCGGAGAGCATTTCATCATCCTCGTCGTGATCATGCTCACTGGTGGTCTGTCCCGGCCCCATATCGTTGACCCAGAACCCGCTGCGGATGGGCTTCTCCGGCTGCAAAATCGTGCGCGCATAGCGTTCTGCCTGCTCCAGCACGCAGGCGATTGCGGGAATGCGATTACGCTCGATATATAGGTTCTCGTAGCGCCCGCCAAAGAAATGGCTGCGTCGCACCAGGTCTTGTTCGCGCAGTGGCAGATAGCCAGCCATGATCTGCCGGTTAAGTTCGGCACTATCCGGCATGAAACCGACGTGAATAAGAGAGTTAGTAATAAGCTGCGTGCTCATTGGACGCTCCATGAAGTTTTTTGTTTCCAGGCGCTGATTTTTAAAATTGCTCGTAGCCCAGCAAATAGCGCCACTGGCCTGCCTGCAGCGCTGCCATCGGCAAGCGCCCGATACGAATACGCTTGCTCGACAAGACGCTCAAGCCCACCTGCTCGCACATATGCCTGATCTGACCCGCTTGCGCCCCTTTAAGGGCAAAGCGCAGCCGGGTTTCATTCTGCCAGCTGACTTTGATTGGAGGCAGCTCGCGCCCTTTAAACTTCAGCCCGTGATTCAGCAGCTGCAGGCCTTCCGGGATGATTTCTCCGCTGACTTCCACGATGAATTCCTGCTCGACCTTCGCCGCATCCTCGACCAGCTTGCGTGCAATACGCCCATCCTGGGTCAATACCAGCAAGCCGCTGGCATAGGCTTCCAAAGGCATGGCCAGATTCAGCGCGGTCAGATGGTGCTTGATAAAACGAATGCCTGATCTGTCATCCGCAGCATGATTTTCAGGCGTGATCAGTTGCGCCGCTGAGCTCGCATCAATCTCGACAGCAACGGGCTTGTGCAGCAGGATAGTGACGGGAACGATGGGCGCAAGGCTGGCCTCTGGCAACAACTCGACCTTTTGCTGCGGCAACACCCTGGCTCCCTGTTCTTCAACGCGTTGACCATCCACCAGCACCCAGCCACCCTCAATATATTGCTCGGCTTCGCGGCGCGAACAGGAGAGCAACTCGGCAATGCGTTTGGAAAGACGGACTGGTTCGTTCATGGTAACAAGCAATTTAATATGGCTGACATTGTAACCGCCCCGCCACTGCCAGGCAGTATTTGGCTTCAGCTTAGTGTGCAATCAACCTGAACAGGTTGGATCAATCAGTGCGCAACAATTAAGCACAAGCCAGAAGGCTAAATGCCGGTTCTTGATAATCAGCGGGAGAAACTACGAGAATAGATGGGGTGATCGATGGGGCTCGAACCCACGACAACTGGAATCACAATCCAGGGCTCTACCAACTGAGCTACGACCACCATTGAAACTGACGCCATACTCTGGCGTGCCCGACAGGAATCGAACCTGCAACCCCCAGCTTAGAAGGCTGGTGCTCTATCCGGTTGAGCTACGGGCACAATTCTTTCGGTTAAATCAATAAAACTTTAATACTGAAACCTGGTCGGGGTGGAGAGATTCGAACTCCCGACATCCTGCTCCCAAAGCAGGCGCGCTACCAGGCTACGCTACACCCCGAAGCCCGCCACTATACCTATCTCATGAAAAAAAATCAATTCTACTCGCGAGATTTTTGTGTGATTTGTGGCATCGCCAGCATCAGGTAGTAAATCATCGACCATAAAGTCAGGACTGCCGCGAGATAAATCAGCATGGTGCCGGCCATGTGCGTGGGGAATGCACCTATCGGTTCGTGATACAGCAACAGCAGGATGGCAGCCATCTGGAAGGTGGTCTTGAACTTTCCCAGCATGGATACTGCAACACTTTTGCTATTGCCCAGTTGCGCCATCCACTCGCGCAGGGCTGATATGGCAATCTCGCGGCCGATGATAATAAATGCAATCAGCGCATCCACGTAGGTCAGGTTAACCAGCACAATCAAGGCAGCAGCCACCATCAGCTTGTCGGCCACCGGATCCAGAAAAGCACCAAATGCCGAGGTCTGGTTGAGTGTGCGTGCAAGGTAGCCATCCAGCCAGTCAGTGATTGCCGCAAATGCGAAAAGCAGCGCACTGAACAGGTGTTTGTGATGCAGGCTCAGTGTGGTATCGGACAGGTAAAAAATGCCGATAAACACCGGGATCATGACGATCCTGAACCAGGTAAGCAGAATTGGAATATTCAATGGCATGAGTATGTCGATTTATAACGATATTTAATGCAGCTGTTGGTAAATTTTTTCGGCCAGCATGCGGCTGATGCCTTCTACCTGTGCCAGTTCTTCTATGCTTGCCTGCTGCACCCCTTTTAATCCGCCAAAACGCGCCAGCAAATTGCGCCGTCTTTTTTCGCCTACACCGCTGATTTCTTCCAGCATGGAAGCAGTGCGTTTTTTTCCGCGCTGAGCACGGTGACCACTGATGGCAAAGCGATGCGCCTCATCACGCACTTGCTGAATCAGATGCAGCGCAGGGCTATCTGACGGCAATTGTAGCGGCTTTTTCTGCTGTGGAAGCAATAATTGCTCCATGCCAGGTTTGCGCTCTACCCCTTTTGCCACCCCCATCAGCTGCATATCCGTCAGGCCAAGCTCGGCCATAACCTCCAGCGCAACGCCCAGCTGCCCTGCGCCGCCATCAATCAGGATTAAATCCGGCCGCTTGCCTTCACCCGCCTGCAATTTCTGGTAACGCCTTAACAAAGCCTGACGCATCGCCGCATAATCATCTCCGCCGGTAATCCCAGTGATGTTGTAGCGCCTATATTCTGCGGGGCGAATGGCCAGGTTGTCATACACCACACAGGAAGCCACAGTCGCTTCGCCCATGGTGTGACTGATATCGAAGCACTCGATGCGCGATAGTTCCGGCTGCGCAAGCACGTTGCGCAATGCTTCCAGCCTGAGCGCCTGGCCGGCCTGCATTCCGGCTTGCTGGCGCAGTGCCAGCAGCGCATTGCTGTATGCCATATCCAGCCACTGCCTGCGCTCGCCACTTACGCTATGGCGTATTTGCACCTTGTGCCCGGCCTGTTCGCTGAATAATGTTTCCAGCGCTTCCAGCGCAATTTCCTGGCTGGTTAAAATCAGCGGGGGCATAGCGCGGTTAAGGTAATGTTGCGCCAGGAAAGCCTCCAGCACTTCAGCGGCATTCTGCCCATCCGCATTCTGTGGAAAAAAATGCTTGTCTCCCAAATGACGCCCACCGCGCACCATCGCCAGATTCACGCACACAGCCCCATCCAGTTCGGCAACCGCAACAATGTCGGCATCCGTTGCCCGGCCGCTTTCCATAAATTGCTTTTGTTGCACTGTATGCAAAGCCTGCAATTGGTCGCGCAAAGCTGCGGCCTGTTCATAGCGCTGCGCCTCTGCAGCCTGCTCCATCGCAGTGCGCAACTTCACCTCCACTTCATCATGCTTGCCTTGCAATAACAGGATCGCATTGCGCACATCAGTGGCGTATTCCTCGGGCGAAATCAAGCCCACACAAGGTGCCGTACAGCGGTGAATCTGATGCAGCAGACACGGGCGAGCGCGGTTTTTGAACACACTATCCTCACAAGTGCGCAGGCGGAAAATTTTTTGCAACAGCGCCATGCTTTCCTTGGCTGCATAAGAGTTGGGATAAGGACCAAAGTATTGATGTTTTTTGTCAGTCGCACCACGATAGTAGGCTAGGCGCGGAAACTGCTCTCCGGTGAGGACAATGTAGGGGTAGGTTTTATCGTCCCGAAACAGGATGTTGTAGCGTGGCTTGAGGCTCTTGATCAGGTTGTTTTCCAGCAGCAGCGCTTCTGCTTCTGTGGGCGTAACAGTAATTTCAATCGAGGCTATATGCGACACCATCAAACGGATGCGCGGCGAGATGTTGGTTTTCTGGAAATAAGAGCTGACACGTTTCTTGAGTTGCCCCGCCTTGCCTACATACAGCACCTTCCCTGCATCATCCAGCATGCGATACACGCCCGGCAGCAGGGGCAGTGAAGCAAGAAAAGCTTTAGGGTCAAAGGGCGTAGAGGTCACAGCGGCTTAAATAATGTCGAACAGTGTAAATTCTAACGCATCAAGCTGAAAGTGCGCCCATAAAAAAACCCCGTAGAAACGGGGTTTTTCATTCTGCATCAACCGTGTTTACTCGGCAGCTGCGGGCGCATCTCCTTCTGCCTGAACAGGTATCAGAGCCTTCATGCTCAAACGCATACGGCCTTTGTCATCTGCTTCCAGCACTTTCACTTTAACGATCTGGCCTTCTTTCAGGTGGTCAGCAACCGTGTTTATACGCTCGTTGGAAATTTGTGAAATATGCAGCAAGCCATCCTTGCCAGGCATGATGTTCACGATCGCACCAAAATCCAGCAGCTTCACAACCGGGCCTTCGTACACCTTGCCAACTTCCACTTCGGCAACAATACCCTCGATACGCTGCTTGGCCAGATTGCCAGCCTCACTGCTGACGCAGGAAATAGTGATATTACCTTCATCATCGATATCAATCGATGTGCCAGTTTCTTCAGTCAAGGCACGAATAACGGCTCCGCCCTTGCCGATCACATCACGGATTTTTTCCGGATTGATTTTCATTTTGAGGACGCGTGGCGCATGCACGGAAACCTCGGTGCGCACCGCTGGCATGGCCTGTTTCATGATGCCCAGAATGTGCATACGGCCTTCACGTGCCTGGCTCAGGGCAGCCTGCATGATTTCGCGCGTAATGCCGTTAATCTTGATGTCCATTTGCAGTGCGGTAATGCCCTGCTCGGAACCGGCCACCTTGAAATCCATATCGCCCAGGTGATCTTCATCACCCAGGATGTCGGTCAATACGGCAAAGCGGTTACCCTCTTTGATCAGGCCCATCGCAATACCTGCCACGTGCGTCTTGATCTGCACGCCAGCATCCATCAATGCCAGACAGCCGCCGCATACCGAAGCCATCGAGCTGGAGCCGTTCGATTCCGTAATCTCGGACACGATACGGATTGCCTGAGCGTAATCTTCTTCACTGGGCAACACAGCCACCAAGGCGCGTTTGGCCAAACGGCCATGGCCGATTTCGCGGCGCTTGGGCGTACCCACACGACCTGTTTCACCGGTGGCATAGGGTGGGAAGTTGTAGTGCAGCATAAAGCGGTCAGAGTATTCTCCCTGCAAATCATCGACTTTTTGCGCATCACGGCTGCTGCCCAGTGTCGCCACAACCAAGGCCTGAGTTTCACCGCGCGTAAACAGTGCGGAACCATGGGTGCGCGGCAATACTGCGGTACGGATGGTAATTGGGCGTACCGTGCGGGTATCGCGGCCGTCAATACGTGGCTCGCGATTCAGAATCTGGCCGCGCACGATTTTGGATTCCAGTGCCTGGAACAGGTCATTGATGTGATTCTTGGCCACCGTGCCATCGGCACACAATGCATCGATAACGCGGTTGCGAATGGCGTTTACCTGCAGGGTGCGCGCCTGTTTCTGGCGTACGGCATAGGCTGCAGTCAGCTCGCTTTCAGCCAGCTCGGCGATCTTGGCGATGAGTGCCTCGTCCTTGGCCGCCGGCTCCCAGTCCCACGCATCGGCACCCACAGCATCGGCCATTTCGTTGATTGCCTGAATCACGGCCTGCATTTGTTCATGGCCGTGCATGACCGCACCCAGCATCACTTCTTCGGACAATTCACTGGCTTCAGATTCAACCATCAGCACCGCCTGCGCAGTGCCAGCAACAACCAGATCCATGCGTGACTGTTTCAGCTCATCCGCAGTGGGGTTCAGCACATACTGCTCATTTACGTAGCCCACGCGTGCAGCGCCAATGGGGCCATCAAACGGTATGCCGGAAATTGCCAAAGCGGCAGAAGCGCCGATCATGGCAGGAATGTCGGCATCAATCTGGCTATCAGACGACAGCACGGTCGCAACGATCTGAACCTCGTTGTAAAAGCCTTCAGGGAACAGCGGGCGCAATGGCCGGTCGATCAGTCGTGAAACCAGAATTTCTTTCTCGCTGGGGCGGCCTTCGCGACGCAGGAAGCCACCAGGAATCTTACCAGCAGCATAGGTACGCTCCTGGTAATCCACAGTCATCGGGAAAAAGTCCTGCTCGGGTTTGGAATCTTTGCAGCCCACTACCGTGACCAACACTACTGTGTCATCCAGACTGACCATGACTGCACCCGTAGCCTGACGTGCAATTTCGCCAGTCTCCAGAGTCAGTTGATGTTTACCGTAGCTTATTGTTTTTTTGTAGTGACTCAAGGTTGACCTCTCTATGCATGACATGGCGCACTCGCGCCGCTGCGTGAATGAAATGAAGCGGGCCGCTTATTGCGACCCGCTGTTTGAAGCTATTACTTGCGCAGTTCCAGGCGCTTGATCAGCTCCTGGTAGCTGTTTTCGTTCTTGCTCTTGAGGTAATCGAGCAGCTTGCGGCGACGGCTCACCAGACGCAACAGACCACGACGAGAGTGGTGATCCTTGGTGTGTTCTTTAAAATGCCCAGTCAGGTAGTTGATGCGCGCAGTCATCAAAGCCACTTGAACTTCAGGGGAGCCGGTGTCGCCCTTAGCACGTTGATAATCGGTCACAATTTGTGACTTCTGAGCTGCCGTAATTGACATTTAGTTACCTCCAATAAAAAGTGCTGCATTTTACCCTTGAATGCGGTGTTTGCTCAAGCACAACCGCCGATTAACTGATGTTTTGCGCAACAACAGTCCCCAATACTCCCGAACCTCATATTTTTCACACTGTCTAGCCAGCAGTTTCACTGCGGCGAGCTGCATTTCGCGCCACACTGGCCAACAACCGGCTTGGTGCCAGCCTGCGCCCTTCCAGCTCACCCAGACCGATAAATTCGCCATTGGAATACAAGCGTAATTTGCCATCCGGGAGCGCCAAATCCAGCCCAAGGCGCTGTCCCTGTGCAATTCTGGCCACTTGCACCGCATCCAGATCAAGACTGGGCAGCTCCTGCAGCATGCAGTCTACGGGCAACAGGCAGGCATCCTGCGCGGCGATATCCATCGCCTCCAGTTGCGCCAGGCTATAGGCCTGATCCAGGCTGAATTTTGCAATTCCGGTGCGCCGCAAACCAAACAGGTGTGCGCCACAGCCCAGTGCCTGACCGATATCTTCAGCCAGCGTACGGATATAGGTTCCCTTGCTGCAGCGCACTGATATCACCAGCTCATCGCCGGCAAAGCTCTCCAGCACGATTTCGTGGATGAACACCTTGCGCAACTGCCTCTCAACTGATTCCCCCTTGCGTATATATTCGTACAAAGGCTTGCCCTGAAATTTGATTGCACTATGCATGGGCGGAAGTTGCTCGATTTCACCGGTGAATCGCAGGAGCACCTGCCTGACCCGCTCTTCACTCACATTTACTTCATGCGTCGCGACAATTTCCCCCTCCGCGTCACCAGTTGTAGTGGTCTGCCCCAGGCGTACCCGGGCACGATAGGACTTATCGGCATCCAGCAAGGCAACGGTAAATTTGGTCGACTCTCCAAAACAGATCGGCAGCAAACCTGTGGCCAGCGGATCAAGCGTGCCGGTATGCCCGGCTTTCTCGGCCTGAAACAGGCGCCGCACTTTCTGCAGAGCGATATTGGAGCTCAGCTCAAGCGGCTTATCGAACAGCAATACCCCGTTTAACGGGCGCCAGCTACGAGCCATGCTGCACATGATTATTCTTTGGGGGGATTATCGCTGGCGACTGCGCGGTCGATCAATTGTGACAAACGTGTGCCACGCTCAACCGAGGCGTCGAATACGAAATGCAGCTGGGGAATGATGCGCAACTTCATGGTGTGGGCCAGCTGGCTGCGCAAGAATCCGGCAGCACGCTCCAGCCCTTCCTGCAAAGCTTTATTGGCACCATCCAGCGTGGTGTAGAACACCTTGGCATGTGAGTAATCGCGGGTAACCTCTACTCCGGTGATCGTCACCATGCGCACACGCGGATCCTTGACTTCCAAGCGGATTAACTGCGCCAATTCACGCTGAATCTGCTCAGCGATGCGATCCGTTCTTGCGTAATCCTTAGGCATTAAAGTGCGCGCGCCACTTCAACAATCTCAAATACCTCGAGCATGTCGCCCACTTCCAGGTCATTAAAGCCGCGCAATGAGAGACCGCATTCAAAGTTGGCTTTAACTTCCTTGACGTCATCCTTGAAGCGCTTGAGGGAATCCAGCTCACCGGTATGGATCACCACGTTATTGCGCAGCACACGCACCTGCGCATTGCGCTTGACCATGCCTTCGGTCACATAGCAGCCTGCAATCGTGCCAACCTTGGAAATAGTGAACACCTGGCGAATTTCCACCATGCCCAGAATGCTTTCTTTCTTTTCCGGTGCCAGCATGCCTGACAAGGCCGCCTTGATCTCATCTACCATCTCGTAAATGATGTTGTAGTAACGCACATCCACACCGGAAGATTCCGCCAGACGACGCGCAGCCGCATCGGCACGGGTATTAAAGCCAATCACGATCGCTTTGGATGCCAGCGCCAGGTTGATGTCGGACTCGGTAATCGCACCCACACCGCCATGGATCAGGTTCACTTTCACTTCATCAGTGGAAAGTTTCTGCAGCGCATGGGTAATCGCCTCGGCAGAACCCTGCACGTCTGTTTTCACAATCAGCGACAGGCTGCGCACTTCGCCCTCAGCCATTTGCTCGAACATATTTTCCAGTTTGGCGGCCTGCTGCTTGGCCAGCTTAACGTCACGGAATTTACCTTGGCGGAACAGCGCGATTTCACGTGCTTTCTTCTCGTCCGCCAGCACGATGAACTCTTCACCCGCCACCGGAACCTCGGACAAGCCTTGAATCTCAACCGGGATCGACGGGCCCGCTTCAATGATGGCCTTGGCATTCTCATCCAGCATCGCGCGTACACGACCGAACACTGCACCCACCAATACCGCGTCACCGCGTTTCAGCGTGCCGGATTGCACCAGCATGGTTGCAACCGGGCCACGCCCCTTGTCCAGGCGTGATTCGATCACGATGCCTTTTGCATGAGTATCTTTCGGCGCCTTCAGCTCAAGAACTTCGGCCTGCAGAAGAATGCCTTCCAGCAGGGCATCAATACCCTGGCCTGTCTTGGCAGAGACTTCCACAAACATCGCATCGCCACCCCAATCTTCAGGGACAACGCCTTCAGCTACCAGCTCCTGCTTGACACGCTCGGAGTTGGCATCAGGCTTATCAATCTTGGTGACTGCCACGACGATAGGCACACCGCCCGCTTTGGCATGGCTGATTGCTTCTTTGGTTTGCGGCATGACGCCATCATCCGCTGCCACCACCAGAATAACGATATCCGTCACTTTGGCACCACGCGCACGCATCGCGGTAAAGGCTTCGTGACCCGGCGTATCCAGGAAGGTAATCATGCCGCGCGGAGTTTCCACGTGGTAAGCACCAATATGCTGGGTAATGCCGCCCGCTTCACCACTGGCAACACGGGTGCGGCGGATGTAATCCAGCAGCGAGGTCTTGCCGTGGTCTACGTGGCCCATCACCGTCACTACAGGGGCACGCGGCTCCATGACCAGATCTTTATGTTCGGAGGCATCTGCCAGGAATGCATCGGGATCATCGGTCTTGGCAGCTTTTGCAATATGCCCCATTTCTTCGACCAGAATCATCGCCGTATCCTGATCCAGCACCTGGTTGATGGTAACCATCGAACCCATCTTCATCAGCACCTTGATGATCTCGGCCGCCTTTACCGACATCTTCTGCGCCAGTTCCGCAACGGTAATGGTTTCCGGCACCATCACTTCCTGAATAATGGGTTCTGTCGGCATAGAGAAGGCATGTTGCTGCTCCACTTCCGGCTTGCTGTGTTTATCATGGCGCGGTGCACGTACCGGCCCACCCGTACGGGTACCCACGCCGGCACGCACATCGACTGAACGTGATGGCGGGCGCTTCTTATGGCCAGCCTGATCCCACGGGCTGGCCTTCTCGATTTCTTTATCCACCTTCTTGTGCGCAGTCGGCTTTACCACCTTGTCGCCAGGCTTGGGAGCCGGCTTGTGCAAGGTGCCCTCTGGCAGCGCCGCTTTGGCTGGCGCAACTTTGGCTTTGGTTTCCTCAACCACGGCATCTGCTACCGGTGCAGCAGATGCAACAATCGCCACAGGCACTTCCTGGACGGGCGCAGCCTGAGGCGCTGCTGCCGCGGCCTTGCGTTTCGTCCGTTCCTGTTTGGCCTGCAGCTCCGCAGCCTGACGCGCGGCCAGCTCTGCCTGGTTGCGCGCCTCAATTTCTCTCGCAGTCAACTCGCCTTCGTTGATCACCTTGCCAACAGGCGCTGCCGGAGCGGCGGCAACAGGTGCCGGAGCAACAGGTGCAGCCGCTGCGGGTGCCGGAGCAGCCTGAGCGGGCGTACTTTCAACAGCCGGAGCCACTACACGCTTTTTGCGGACTTCTACCTGAATGGTACGAGACTTTCCCGAACTGTCGGCCTTCTTGATCGCTGTCGTTTCACGACGAGTCAGGGTAATCTTGCTCTTGTTGCTGCCATGCGCGCTACGCAAATGTTCCAGCAATTGAGACTTATCCTGTTCCGATACGGGGTCACTCTCCTGCTTTTTGGCGACCCCAGCCGCCTGCAGTTGCTCAAGCAACAACTCCACTGGCAAACCCAGTTCACCCGCGAATTGCGCCACATTCATTTTTCCCATTACGACCCCTTAACCCCTGAATATCTAATATTCCGGAACTTCCAATATCTCAGAACTTACTCATTACCAGCACAACCAGGCAGTTACAGACTGCAAGCAATTACGCAAACCATGGCGCACGTGCGGTCATGATCAGCTTATTGGCGTGCTCTTCTTCCATTCCTGTTATCTCTACCAGCTCTTCAGCGTCCAGATCAGCGAGCTGCTCTTGTGTGCCTATGCCTTTGGACGCCAGGGCACGCGCCGTTTCTTCATCCATTCCTTCCACTTTCAGAAGATCCTCAATGCTGTGCTCGACACGCTCTTCATTCACGATTGCTGCGTTGAGCAAGGCATTGCGGGCACGACTGCGCAGTTCATTGACAGTTTCTTCGTCGAGAGCCTCAATCTCCAGCATCTCTTCCAGCGGCACGTAAGCAACTTCTTCCAGCGTATTAAAACCTTCACGCACCAGGATATCGGCCACCTCTTCGTCTACATCCAGCTTGGCAATAAACAGGTCGCGCACCTTGGCGAATTCCTGTTCGTTCTTCTGGCTGGACTCTTCAACTGTCATCAGATTAATTTCCCAGCCTGTCAGCTCACTGGCCAGGCGCACATTCTGGCCGCCGCTGCCAATGGCCTGCGCCAGATTTTCTTCCTCGACCACCACATCCATGCTGTGCTTGTCTTCATCAACAACGATGCTGGTAACTTCAGCGGGAGCCAGCGCGTTGATCACGCTGGTTGCGGGGTCTTCCGACCACAGCACAATATCCACGCGCTCACCTGCCAATTCGTTGGTTACGCCCTGCACGCGTGAACCACGCATACCCACACAGGTTCCGATCGGATCCAGGCGCGGGTCATTGCTACGTACGGCAATTTTTGCACGCGAACCTGGATCACGCGCTGCGCTCACGATTTCCAGCAAACCCTCTTCAATCTCAGGCACTTCCAGCTCAAACAGCTTGACCAGGAACTGCGGCGTAATGCGTGACAATACAATTTGCGGACCGCGCACTGTACGATCCACGCGCAGCAAATAAGCACGCACCCGATCACCCACGCGCAGATTTTCTTTGGGAATCATCTGGTCGCGTGGCAACAATGCCTCGATCTTGCCAAATTCGACAATGGCATTGCCACGCTCAATACGCTTGATCGTGCCGGAAACCAGATGTTCGCTACGCTCCATAAAATCCGCCAGAATCTGCTCACGCTCGGCATCACGGATTTTCTGGAAAATAACCTGTTTCGCGGCCTGTGCGCCGATACGACCGAAATCAATAGATTCCAGTGGCTGTTCTACAAATTCACCCAGCTGGTATTGAGGATCAATTTTTCGCGCCTCATCCAACTTGATATGCAAATCAGGGGTTTCGAAATTCTCATCGTCCATCACTTCCCAGCAGCGGAAAGATTCGTATTCACCCGTATTGCGATCGATGCTGACGCGCACGTCGGCTTCTTCGTCGGTAAAGCGTTTTTTGGTCGCAGAAGCCAGCGCAGCTTCCAGCGCACCAAACACGATCTCCTTATCCACGTTCTTTTCACGCGCCAGGGCATCTACCAATAACAAAACTTCACGACTCATTACAGTCTCCAACTAATCAAGCCACTTGCATTACGCAAACGGGTTATATCACTCAAACACAGGCACCAATCGCGCCTTGTCCACATTAGACAGTTCAATTGCCACCTGACTGCCTTCCACATCCAGCTGCAAAACACCGTCCTGAACAGCACCCAAAATTCCCACAAAATTCTTTCGCCCAGCGAGTGGCATACGCAATTTTAGCTGCGCTTTTTGCCCGCCGAAGCGGGCAAAATCAGCCTCTTTCTTAAGCGGCCTGTCCAATCCTGGAGAGGACACCTCAAGACGGTCGAAATCGACCCCCTCCACCATGAACAAACGCGTCAGCTGGTTGCTCACCAGCTCGCAGTCCTCCAGAGTAATACCCTCCGGCTTGTCCAGATATACGCGCAACAGCCCGCGGCCAGACTTCTCGAGATCGACCAGTTCATAGCCCAATCCGTTCAGTGTTGTTTCCACAAGCTTTGCCACATCCATGATTCACACCTACAAATAAAAAACGGGCTCGAAGCCCATCAAAAAAACTGCGCGGATTATAACAAAAGTATTGCTCAATTGAAACAAGCATAAGCAATTATCTTTAAACCTGTCACTTCAGATTTAGCGCTTAACTTATGTCAGTCTGGTTAAAGTTGGCGTCCCCAACGAGATTCGAACTCGTGTTATCGCCGTGAAAGGGCGGTGTCCTAGGCCTCTAGACGATGGGGACTTATCTGCGAGGGAGATAAGCGACTTCAATTCGTTCAACAACAAAGTCTGAATTGAAACCTTAAAAGTGGCGTCCCCAACGAGATTCGAACTCGTGTTATCGCCGTGAAAGGGCGGTGTCCTAGGCCTCTAGACGATGGGGACTTATTCTTGGTGGAGATAAGCGGGATCGAACCGCTGACCTCTTGCATGCCATGCAAGCGCTCTCCCAGCTGAGCTATACCCCCAAAAAGAGGGCGCATTATAATGACCGACCCTATGCTTGTAAAGCTGATTAGGAAGAAATTTTGCGCAGGTGCCGCTCCATGCGCTCCAGCACCAACTCGCGAGGAAACACCGCCACCAGTGCATCTACCGATGGCGTCTGAGTTTGCCCAACCAGCATCACGCGCAATGGCATGGCCAATTTCGGCATTTTCAAACCATGCTTGGTCACCAGCTCCTTGATCAGTGCACCAATAGCCGGGGCGTCCCATGCAAGCGAGGCAAAACGTTGCGCCAGCTCATTCAGCGCCGGTACCGCTTCGCTGCTCAGCTGCGCTGCCAGCAGGGCAGGATCCGGATGCAAATCGATATAGAACACTTCAGCTGCATCAGCCAACTCATTCAGCGTGGCAACGCGCTCCTTGTACAGCCCCATAACAGACTCAAGCGAAGGCGCCGCTCCCACCTCAACGCCGCGGGCAATCAGGCGGGGACGCACCAGCCCGGCCAAACGCGTGTTATCCGACAACTTTAAATAATGACTATTCAGCCAGTTCAATTTTTCCGTATTGAACTGTGCCGCTGAAGGAGTAATGTGATCGAGATCAAACCACTCGCAAAATTGCGCAACAGAAAATACTTCTTCATCACCGTGCGACCAGCCCAGGCGGGCCAGGTAATTAATAACCGCTTCCGGTAAATAACCATCCTCATCATATTGCATGACGCTGACCGCGCCATGACGCTTGGATAGTTTCTGGCCATCATCCCCCAGTATCATCGACAAGTGAGCATACTGCGGCACAGTTGCCCCCAATGCCCGCAGGATATTAATCTGGCGCGGCGTATTATTCACATGATCGTCGCCGCGGATTACCTGGGTAATTTGCATGTCCCAGTCATCCACCACCACACAGAAGTTGTAGGTGGGCGTGCCATCCGCTCGCGCGATAATCAGGTCATCCAGCTCGCTATTGGCAAATTCGATATCGCCTTTGACCATATCCCTCCATGCCACCACGCCTTCGGTCGGGTTTTTGAAACGCACCACAGGCCGCACGCCGGCTGGTACCGCAGGCAGCACCTTGCCTGCCTCAGATCGCCAGCGCCCGTCATAACGTGGTTTTTCGCCGCGCGCACGTTGAGCCTCGCGCAGCTCTTCCAGCTCGGCAGGCGTGGTATAGCAATAATAAGCGTGTCCGCTTGCCAGCAGTTGTTCTATGACTTCGCGATAGCGCGGCATGCGCCGCATCTGGTAAAACGGGCCTTCGTCATAATCGAGATTCAGCCAGCTCATCCCGTCCAGAATGGCTTGCACAGCTTCGGGCGTTGAGCGCTCCACATCTGTATCTTCAATGCGCAAAATAAATGTGCCACCATGCTTGCGCGCGTACGCCCAGGAAAAAAGTGCTGTGCGGGCGCCACCTATGTGTAGATAGCCAGTTGGGCTGGGAGCAAAACGGGTACGAACAGTCATGAGTTAAAGCCAAGAAATTTAAAACGCGTATTTTACGCCAGCTGCGATATGAGAAGACAGGCGAATTAAAACCCGACAAACAAATTGACCACTGCGCGCAACTTGTGATTAAATGCGCGCCCTCGATTGGGTGCTTAGCTCAGCTGGTAGAGCACCGCCCTTACAAGGCGATTGTCGGCGGTTCGATCCCGTCAGCACCCACCAATCAGAATTTCCGTTGTTCCGCTCATTTTCTACCCCTCAAAAACGGGATTGTAGAATTTTCGAATTAAGCGTATAAATTAGCTGTAGCAATCAGTTTTACCCATCAGTGTGCAGTAACGTTAACCATCATGGGGAGCGCTTATCGAGACGCCAATGCGTAACAATCTGAAATGAAACTTTAGTCGGTTTGACCAATACCGATCAGGTCGGCCCCCCAATGCCGACACGTAACGCCGCGCAACGCGGCGTTATTTATTGGTGACCATCAGCGCAACTCACGATTTTCCGTTTTTCTCCAGCCAATCGCGCGCCATTTCATGTGCCTTATCAATCTGGGAAGGCTTCATCCTGGTCTGAAGCGATTTTCGGTTTGAAATTGCAGTTTCGTTCCCGGACGCGCCTGCCAAGTTGTACCACATGTGTGCCTGCACCCAGTCTTGATCTACTCCATAGCCATTTTCATACATCAAACCCAGATTGTTCTGCGCATTGCTCAAACCCTGTTGCGCAGCTTTGTTAAACCATAGCAGGGCTTGCTCATAATCCCGCGTGAATCCCACACCCTGAAAGTACATTTCACCCAAGTTCGATTGTGCTGCTGCCTCACCCTGCTCTGCGGCCTTGCCATACCAGAATGCAGCCTTGTCGAGATCTCGGGTGATGCCTTCCCCCTTGAAATACATATAGCCCAGCCTGAACTGCGCCTGCGCTTTCCCCAGATCAGCCGACTTGCGATACCACAGAACAGCCTCTCTATTATCCTGAGGTACGCCCCAACCCTGCTGATAGAGCCAGCCAATATTGTTTGTTGCAGCAACATTGCCCAGTGCGTCGGCCTTGCGGTACCAATACAGAGCCAACTGATAGTCTTGAGTAACGCCTTCGCCCTGCTGATACATCCAGCCTGCACGCACCTGTGATGGGATGTCACCCTGTTCGCCTGCCTTTAAACACCACTTCATGGCTTCCTTATAATCCTGTTCTACACCTCGCCCCTTGTAGTACATTTTGCAAAGGCTGGCCTGGGACTCTACATACCCCTGATCAGCCGCCTGGCGATACCACAATACGGCTGTAGCTTCGTCACGATCGCTGCCACGTCCATTTTCATCCATCCAGCCCAGCAAATTCTGCGCTTGCATGCTTCCCTGAGCCGCAGCCTTTTTGAACCACACGATCGCCTCTTTGTCGTCCCATGTTACACCGCGACCATTGAGGAACATCATGCCGAGATTAAATTGCTCCCGCGCCCCGCCTTGCTCAGCAGCCTTGCGATACCAAGCCGCCGCCTCTGTGTAATTTTGTGGAACGCCCTGACCATTGGTATACATCACGCCAAGATGAAACTGCGCGTAGACATCTCCCTGCGCTGCGGCTTTGCGAAACCAGAAGGCTGCCTCCTGGTAATTTCTGGGCATGCCCAGGCCGGAAAAATTCATCCGCCCCACATAGCTCTGCGCCGTCACATCACCGGAAAGAGCCAGCGGCTTAAGCTCCTGCAATGCCTCGGCATATTTCTTGTTGTTGAAAGCGCTGGCTCCCTCCGGCAAACCCGCTTGCACAGCCGCGCTCAAGGTAAACAAAATCGCACTCAACAGCAGGCTGTAAAAATTTTTCGTTACTATATGGCTCATTCTCCCTCCTGCGCAGATGCTGCACCGTTTCATTATTACCGGTGTGCAATCATTAACCTGCTTCCTTGGACCTTATATCTTGAAGTATCGTTGCCGTACTGATTCTACACAAGCTGATGATCCATGTTTAATCTGCTTATAATGAGCTTCCATCACATGCCCACACAACCCGGCCATGAATAAAAAACGTACCGCATTTTTTATCTCTGATCGCACCGGTATTACTGCGGAAAATCTTGGCCACAGCCTACTGAGCCAGTTTGAAGGGATCGAATTCAAGCGTGTCCGACTCCCCTTCCTTGACACTCCGGAAAAAGCACGCGCAGCAGTTGAGCAAATCAACGCGGCATCACGTGCTGACGGGCAGCGACCTCTGGTATTCAGCACGCTCATCTTGCCTGCTGTGCACGACATCATCGAACAAAGTGATGCACTGATTCTTGATCTGTTCGAGATGTTTATCGTCCCTATGGAAGCTGAACTCGGCCAGCACTCTTCACATGCCATCGGCCGTTCCCATGCAGCCGGGCTGAATTACAGCGCACGCATGGACGCGGTCAATTACGCCCTGAGCCACGATGACGGTGGCATTACGCGCGAACTCAATCGGGCCGATATCGTACTGGTGGGTGTGTCGCGCTGCGGCAAGACACCCACCTCGCTTTACATGGCATTGCAGTTCGGAATTTATGCGGCAAATTACCCGCTGGTGCCGGAAGATTTCGCCGGTGCCGACCTCCCCTCCGCTCTCAAGCCTTTGCGCAGCAAGCTCTATGGGCTCACCATCCGCGCCGAGCGTCTACAGCAAATCCGCACCGAGCGCACGCCAAATAGCCGCTACGCCTCTCTGGAAAACTGCCAACTCGAAGTAAAACAGGCCGAAAGCCTGATGCGGCAGTTCAACATCCCCTATCTGGATGTCACCGCAATGTCGGTGGAAGAAATTGCCACTACTATCCTGCATCAAACCGGTATCAAACACTAAGGCCTGCTTTTGGCTCAGGTTCCCAAAAACCTCAGTCGAGATCCATCATGGTCAGTATGCGTTGATCGGCATGTCGCACACGCTCAATCATAATCCCCATAAACGCACGGAAAAAACGTGTTTGCAGATTGGTTGAAGCCTGCCGTAATGCCTCGCCATCAATCTCGATCACGCTCATGGCTGAAGTAGCTGTTACTGTTGCCGATCGCAAATGCTGCGCCTCATCGAGAAAGGCCATTTCACCGAAACAGTCACCCACGCCCAGACTGTTGAGTTGCACTCTCTTCTTGGTGATAACGGCCTCACCGCGGGTAATGATGAACAGGCTGCTGCCCACATCCCCCTCCTTAACGATGCTTTCCCCGGGGCTGCGCTCCTGCCAGTTACACAAGCCCACCGTTTCCCACACCTCGGTATCGGTGAAATCGGCAAAGAAGGCCAGATTACGCAAGGAATCAAAACTGGCACTATCAAATTTTGCGTCTTCCGGCCGTTCCACATGAGGCAATGCGGCCGCAAGATCATCGCAGAACGCCTTCCAGGAATCGTAGCGAACCTCGATATCCCGGTGCATGGCACGATGCACCGCGAAACGCAGCGCCTGTGGAATATCCTGGCGGCGGCGCTCCAGCGGTACCGCCTCCTCATTCAGTTTCTGGTAAATAAGCCCCTCATGCGAGCTGCTTGAAAACGGCAAGGCGCCTGTCAACAGCTGATAGGCCATCACCCCCACGGCGTAGATATCAGACTGCAGGGTGGGCTGGCGCTGGCGAAAATGCTCTGGCGGCATAAAGGCGAGCGTGCCCACATCGAACACCTGCGTGAATTCAGACCCCATATAAAAAGCAGCGCCAAAATCAGACACCTTCACGGTATTATTTTCCCCCAGCAGCACGTTGGCCGGCTTGATGTCCCGGTGCAAGACACCGGTCTTGTTGGCGAAATCCAGGGCATTGCAGACCTTGTAGAGGATGTCGATCAGCCGATCCAGGGGCAGCAATTTGTCATAGGCTGCAAATTGATTCAGCGTTGTCCCGGCTACATATTCCATCACCAGATATTCAAAATCCTCCGCATTGCCCGCCTCAAACACCTCGACAATAAACGGGTGCTTCAGCTTACCCACCAGGCGTGCTTCATTCAGCCACATCTTGCGATGCAGCGAACCATGTTCGGGATCATCGAACAATTTGGAACGGATGCGCTTGATCGCCACATCGCGCTGGAAAAAAGTGTCATAAGCCAGATGCACAGTGCCCATTGCACCTTCACCCAACTCCTGTCTCATCTCAAAGCGAGTACGGAAATTTCCAACGTGCTTTGCCATAACGTGCTGACCTGTCTAGTCGTTTGTTGTCACTCAGGATTTCTGCCGGTATAACTCTAACAGATATTTTGCTTCAGGCTGGTTCAGCCACCGGGGCAGAAGATATCCCCAGACGGGGGGTATTGAAATTGCATGCAGAAATGAAAAAAGGAAGGCTGCATGCCTTCCCTTCTGAATATGGAGCGGGAAACGAGACTCGAACTCGCGACCTATACCTTGGCAAGGTATCGCTCTACCAACTGAGCTATTCCCGCAAAAAACGAAATCCACATGAAATGGAATCCGATTTGACTGGAGGCGCGATCCAGAGTCGAACTGGACTAACCGGATTTGCAATCCGGGGCATAACCGCTTTGCTATCGCGCCAAGGACAAACAGGCTACATCATACAAAAATTATGGGAAAGCTAGTTAGCTTTCCCAAAAATATGGAGCGGGAAACGAGACTCGAACTCGCGACCTATACCTTGGCAAGGTATCGCTCTACCAACTGAGCTATTCCCG
>JBGPPE010000004.1:0-38143 GCA_041488395.1 Gallionellaceae bacterium | reverse complement strand
CGGTGTATCCATTTTTCATTACATCGTGAATAGCGGCCTTGAAATTTTCCAAGAATTCGTTGCTGGCCGACGGATTGCTTTCGACCCAATGCTTCCACGGATTGTATGGCTTCGCGCCAGAGGTCACCAACTTTTGAAAGTCCTCGTCCTTGTAAAACCGTTTGAAGACTTCCCTTGGCGTTTTGTTTCCCTGATACGCGGCGACACTGTTTTTCACATCAGCAGCATTACCATTGATTGCAAACTCGTTTATCACATCTCGGGCTAAATTGGTAAATACATCCCGCGTGAACTGCATATTGTTTTTCCAGAATTCGTGATCAGCGGGAAGGTTATACAGGTGTTCGAAAATTAACTGGTCGGGAGGCAACGCGCCTGGTAACAGAACAACCGTCTTGAGCTTCTTTCCCTTGATATGTTGGGCTGCATCCGAATCCAAGCAAATGATACTTTTCTCGGCAAATTCAGGAACTTTGTGCTTGATCAAATCCAGATAGCTGTTACACCCAAGTGTCGTCTCCAACATAGCTGTCGTAAATTTCCGTATGGGCTGCCGGGCTATCAAGGCAGCGAAGAAATCCGCAGCCTCTTTATCCTCAAAATAGACATTCACGCTTGGTAACGATGTCCCAGATGCTGCGACGATAGTCTTCGTATTGATGTCCGCGCTGATTTGCGCCCAAGACCAATCCTGCATTACCTGAACATCGCCGTAGGTATTGCTCAGGTAAACCGTCCTGTAGCGCCTGCTGTACGGGTGCTGGCTTTGTTCAAACGCATATTCAATTAAGACAGGTGAATGCGATGTCATGACTACTTGGAGATTGAGCTTCTTACATTCACGGTCAAGCATCTTCAGCAGGTTCACCTGCGCTGTTGGGAACAACCCCGCATCAGCCTCGTCTATCAACAGCAGCCCCCCCTTGTAATCGGGATATTCTTCTTTCAGCTTTCTGAAAGACATCAACGCTAGGATGATTTGGCCTGCATTGTCCTCGCCGGCTGAAACAGACTCATGGTCGTAGTTGTCGCCATGAGCCACAGCAGAACTAATTGTCCCATCAGTACCGGTAGCAACAGATGAACCACGATTGAGAAGTTCATTGGTTAGCTTGATGAATTCCTGCTTGTGCTTTTTCAGGTATTCAAAGTCGCTGATCTCGTACTTTCGGTCTGCAATCGGATAAAGCCGCTTCAAGCTCAGGAAGATAACAGGATGCGTGAAGTTTCTACTCGTGTTACTGCTGCCAGATGCAGTGCTGTTGTTCCTGACTACTGGACGAGGCAATGTATTGCCACGCGTCGATTTCCGCTTCATCAGCTCCAGCTTTGCCATCGCAGAATGATCGGTATAGCCATCATGAAGTTCGATATTGACCGTCATGGAACCGGGAACATCGAACTTTTCCGAGATTCTGAAGTGCTCACTGTACTGGGATTTGAACGACCCGCCAGCAATTTGCCGAAATGAAAGCTCCTTATCTTTGGAGTAGTCCTTTTCAAAACTAAATATCTGCGCAGCAATGCCAAGAATGGACGACTTGGACGTGCCGTTCTTCCCGCATACGACGGTGATGTGGTCACCAAATTCGACTTCAACATTATTGAGCGCACGGAAATTTTCAATTACCAGCTTTTTCAGTTGAGTCTTGGACATTACAACCAGCCTTGTTTTTTTAATTCCATCAAGTTTGATGGAGGGGGATTTGAGTTTCCGCTATTGTCCCGCAATGGTCAATAAAATCCAAGAGATACGTAAAGCATAATTCGTACACATGAAAGACTGCATGCCACGAAAGTACTTGGCTTGCGATTTCTTGTGCAAAACGCTGAATGTCATGTGCCTCCGTCACTTCATCGTACCTGTCCAGCGTGTATGTCAGCTTATAAATTCAAAACCGCCCAATCCGGCCAGAAGGATCACCGGCAGCTATGGCCGAGGAGCTGACAATCAGGCACATCACTCAACTGACTGCTTCTGGCTGCGGATTCAACCGGTCGTATCGGTGCCTTGTTGAATAATCTTTGAAAAGCAAACCTCAGCGCCCTTAGTAATTACTGTTGCTGCGCACGCTCAATCCACTCCAGCCACTCAGCCATCCCCACACCGCTGGTGGCAGAGAGCTGGATGATTTCGATATCAGGGTTCACCTTCCGTGCATTGGCAGCAGCCAGCGCCACATCAAAATTCAAATAGGGCAGCAGGTCGCATTTGTTCAGCAGCATCAGCCGTGCAGCGCGGAACATGTCGGGATACTTGAGCGGCTTGTCTTCGCCCTCGGTCACCGACAGCACTACCACCTTGCATTCCTCGCCCAGATCGAAAGAGGCGGGGCACACCAGGTTGCCGACGTTTTCGATAAACAACACCGACTCGGAGGGCAGGCTGAGCTGCTTCAGCGCCTGGCCCACCATGCCGGCGTCGAGGTGGCAGCCCTTGCCGGTGTTGATCTGGATGGCTTGCACGCCGGTGGCGCGAATGCGCTCGGCATCGTTTTCGGTCTGCTGATCGCCTTCAATCACGGCCACCGCTTTCTTGTGCTTGAGCGCTTCGATGGTGCGTACCAGCAGTGTGGTCTTGCCCGAGCCGGGGCTGGAAACCAGGTTGAGTGCCAGCATGTGGCGTGCATCGAAAAAAACACGATTAGTGGCCGCCAGCGCATCATTCTTGGCGAGGAGGTCGCGCTCGACCAGTATCCGGCGCGTGCTGGCGGGATCGGGGTTATGTATGGGGGCGGAGATAGGCGCGGGCGTGTGAGTATGCTCGGCTGCAGAGTGAGCGTGCTCGCTATGCGGGCGGTAGGAGAGGGCAGAGGGGGCTGCCTTGCGCGCCTGGCGTTTGGCGACAAGCTTGCCGCCGATCAACACTTCATTGCTGCCACAACCGCAGGTGGTACACATTATTCATTCTCCTTGAAAAACCTTCACCACAGAGACACAGAGGCACAGAGGCACAGAGAAAGGAAAAAAGACACACATCAATGAAGATGAGAGATCGACCAAGCGAGACACTCACCAGCGCCACAGGTATGCCCAAGCGCCGCTAAATTTTCCTAAGGATGCGCTGATTAAGTCGTCATCCCCGCGAAGGCGGGGATCCAGCTGTTTGATTAGACTGGGTTCCCGCCTTCGCGGGAACGACGAATCAGATTTGTTCAGCGTTTCCCCTAATAGGTTTTCTCTGTGCCTCTGTGTCTCTGTGGTAAGAGGTTTGTCTTGCAGTTTATTCCACTTCCAGATCCTTGACGCGCATCTCGTTGCCGCTGGTAATCTCGACGCGGGCATCGCCGCACTCCGGGCACAGCCCGAAACGCTCGCTCAGGGTGACACTCTTGCTGCACTCCATGCACCAGCCGGTGCCGGATACTTCGACGATTTCCAGCCTGGCACCTTCGGCGATGCTGCCGCGGGTGACGGCATCAAAGCAGAAAATCATCGCCTCGGGCTCCACCGCAGACAAGGCGCCTATTTCCAGCACCACCGTGCGCACGCGCCGGAAGGGTTGTGCCCGCGCGGTGTCCTCGATAATTTGCAGCACGCTCTCGGCCAGGGACATCTCATGCATAAAATTTAAGCACCAATAAAATCCCGCTTTGCTTGGCTGATAAATCGGACTACGATAGTAACAGCCAGTCATATATGTTTATATGTTGTGAAATGCCCACCAGGCAATAAGGGGCATTCATCAAGGAGCAGCTTTATGGTAGCAGATACGGATAAGCATGCCACCTATCTAGACCAGATACTGGAGCGTCGCGGCAGTGATGCGACCCAGCTCCTGCAAATCCTGCGTGAAGCGCAGGAACATTACGGCTATATCCACACTGACGCCATCGATTACCTCAGCAGCCGGCTTGCCATTCCACGCGTGAAAATCGAGGGTGTGGCTTCGTTTTACTCCTTCCTCTATCTGCAGCCGCAAGGCGAGTACCGCGTGCTGTTTTCCGACAATATCACCGACCACATGCTGGGCAGTGCCGGGCTGCTGAAGCACATGTGCGAGCAGCTGTGGCTGGAGCCAGGCAAGGTGTCGGAAGATGGCCTGGTCAGCATAGACATCACCTCCTGCACCGGCCTGTGCGACCAGGGGCCGGCCATGCTGGTGAACAACATCGCCATCAACCGGCTGACGCCGGCGCGTATCGATAAAATTTGTGAGCTGATCCGCAAGCGCGTGCCAATTTTCTCCTGGCCAGCCGAGCTGTTCGTGATTGAAGACAACATCCGCCGCAAGGATATCCTGCTGGACAGCGACTACCTGCCGGGCGCCTCTCTTTCTGCGCTGCTGGCACGCGGCACGGTTGAAACCCTGGGCGAGATCAAGAAATCAAAATTGCGCGGCCGCGGTGGCGCGGGCTTTTCTACCAGCAGCAAATGGGAATCGTGCCGCGCGGCACACGGCCAGCATCACTATGTGGTGTGCAATGCCGACGAGGGCGAGCCGGGCACCTTCAAGGACCGCGTGCTGCTCACCAGCTATGCCGACCAGGTATTCGAAGGCATGACGCTGTGCGCGCGCATTATCGGCGCGCGCCGCGGCTTTCTCTATCTGCGTGGCGAATATCGCTACCTGCTCGACCACCTGCAAATCGTGCTGCAGCGCCGTCGCGAGCAGCGCCTGCTCGGCACCAGCATCCTCGGCTGTGCCGATTTTGATTTTGACATCGACATTCACCTCGGCGCCGGCGCCTATGTGTGCGGCGAGGAGTCGGCGCTGATCGAATCGCTGGAGGGCAAGCGCGGCACGCCGCGCAACCGCCCGCCGTTCCCGGTGACCAACGGCTATCTCGACCAGCCCACGGTGGTGAACAATGTAGAAACCTTTGCCGCGAGCAGCCTGATCGCGCTGCACGGCGGCGACTGGTTTGCCGCTACCGGCACGCCAGCCTCCAGCGGCAGCAAGCTGCTGTCGGTATCCGGCGACTGCGAGCGTCCGGGAATTTATGAATATCCCTATGGCGTGACGGTGGCGCAGGTGCTGGCCGATTGCGGTGCACACAACGCGCAGGCAGTGCAGGTGAGCGGCGCTTCCGGCGTGTGCGTGGCTCCGAATGAATACTCGCGCCGCATTGCGTTCGAGGACATTCCCACGGCAGGCGCTTTCATGGTGTTTGACCAGAGCCGCGACATGTTTGAAGTGGCGCGCAACTTTGTGCATTTCTTCGCGCACGAAAGCTGCGGCTTCTGCACGCCTTGCCGTGTCGGCACTTCATTGCTGAAAAACATGATGGACAAGCTGGCGCATAACCACGGCTCGCTCTACGACTTCAATGAAATCGAAAAGCTCAACCAGCTGCTGCTCTCCATGAGCCACTGCGGGCTTGGGCATGCCGCCTGCAACCCGGTGCTGGACACGATCAGCAAATTCCGGCCGGCGTATGACAAGCGCCTTACCCATCAGCAATTCGAGCCGGCATTTGATCTCGATCGCGCCCTGTCGCAGGCCCGCCAGATGACCGGGCGCGACGACCCCGGTTCCCATCTGGGGGGCGCACACCCGGGAGAAACAACATGAGCGAGATGAACTTCACCCTGGATGGCAAGGCAATACCCTGCGCTGAGGGGCAGACCATCATGCAGGCGGCGCTGGCGGCCGGCGTCTATATTCCGCGCCTGTGCTACCACCCCGAATTCAAGCCGCACGGCTCGTGCAAGCTGTGCACGGTCAAGGTCAATGGCCGTCAGGCCGCCTCCTGCACGCAGCACGCGCAGCACGGCATGGTGGTGGAAAGCAACACTACCGAACTCAACGATGAACGCCGCGCGCTGCTGCAGATGCTGTTTGTCGAGGGCAACCATTTCTGCCCTTCCTGCGAGCAGAGCGGCAATTGCCAGCTGCAGGCCACGGCCTATGCGCTGAACATGATGTCGTCGCATTACGACCATTTCTTCCCCGACCGCCCGCTGGATGCTTCGCACCCGGAATACCTGCTCGATTTCAACCGCTGCATCCTGTGCTCGCTGTGCATACGCGCCAGCCGCGACGTGGATGGCAAGAACGTCTTCGGCCTGGCCGGGCGCGGCATCAACACCCACCTGATTGTGAATGCAAAATCGGGACAGCTCGCCGATACTGATTTCACGGCTGATGACAAGGCTGCGCATGTCTGCCCGGTGGGCGTTATCCTCAGGAAGCGCACGGGCTTCCATGTCCCCATTGGCCAGCGCACCTACGATATTCAAGCTATCAGTGCCATGAACAGCACGGAGGAGGCTGAGAAATGAAAGACGGGTTTATCCGCAGATTATGCAGATTGACGCAGATTAACTGCACCGATATTCCATCCGCTCCGCTCGTGCTGACCCCAGTGGAGCCGAAGCATGGGCGCTCCCCTTCGACTCCGCTACGCTACGCTCAGGGCGAACGGTCGTGTTTGATTTCAATAATCTGTGTCAATCTGCGTAATCTGCGGACAGATGTTGTTTCCATTGTTTAATAAGGGCTGAGATGAACGCACCCGCCAAACCCAAACTGAAAGTCGCCACCACCTCGCTGGCTGGCTGTTTTGGCTGCCATATGTCGCTGCTCGACATCGACGAGCGCCTGTTCGAGCTGGTCGAGCTGATTGAATTCGACCGCTCGCCGCTGACCGACATCAAGCACATTGGTAGCTGCGACATCGGCTTTATCGAGGGCGGGCTGTGCAATAACGAGAATGTGCAGGTGCTGCTCGAGTTCCGCGCCAGCTGCAAGCTGCTGATCTCCGTCGGCGCCTGCGCCATCAATGGCGGCCTGCCGGCGCAGCGCAACCATCTGGAGCTACCCATCATTCTGCAGGAGGTGTACCACACCAGCCCCGGCCTGGCCGCGGGCAGCGAGATACCCAACGACCCCGAGCTGCCGCTGCCGCTGGACCAGGTGTATCCGCTGCATGAGGTGGTGAAGATCGACTATTTCATTCCCGGTTGCCCGCCCTCGGCCGATGCCATCTGGAAAGTGCTGACCGACCTGCTGGCCGGGCGCGAACCGCAACTGGGCCACGGCCTGATGCATTACGATTGAGAGTGACCACATGAGCAACTCACTGGAAACTGCCGCCCATCCTGAAAACCTGCGCCGCGTCGCCGTTGACCCGCTTTCCCGCGTCGAGGGTCATGGCAAGGTGACCCTGCTGCTGGATGAGCACAACAAGGTGCACCAGGTGCGTCTGCACATCGTCGAGTTTCGCGGCTTTGAAAAATTTGTGCAGGGACGCCCCTACTGGGAAGTGCCGGTGATGGTGCAGCGCCTGTGCGGCATCTGTCCGGTGAGCCACAACCTGGCTTCTTCCAAGGCGATGGACCATATCGTCGGCGCCAGACACCTGACTCCCACCGCAGAAAAAATCCGCCGCCTGATGCACTACGGCCAGATACTGCAGTCGCACGCGCTGCACTTCTTTCACCTGTGTTCGCCTGATCTGTTGTTCGGCTTCGACAGCGATGTGGCCAAGCGCAACATCGTCGGCGTGGCCGCCCAATACCCGGATACCGCGCGCCGCGGCGTGCTGCTGCGCAAATTCGGCCAGGAGGTGATCCGCCACACCGCCGGCAAGCGCATCCACGGCACTGGCTCGATTCCCGGCGGGGTGAACAAGTCGCTGACCCTGGCCGAGCGCGACGAGTTGCTTAAGGACATTTACCAGATAGTGGAATGGAGCCGCGATGCGGTGCAACTGATCAAGCAGATGCACAGCCAGAACCCGGCTTTGTACGACAGCTTCGGCGCCTTTCGCGCCAACATGATGTCCATTGTTGGCAACAACGGCGAGCTTGATCTCTACCATGGCACCTTGCGCGGGCGTGATGCAAACGGCGGAATTATGTTCGACGGAGTGGATTACCAGAACTACTCCCAGCTGATCGAGGAAGACGTCAAGCCGTGGACCTACATGAAATTTCCCTACCTGATAGCGCTGGGCAAGGAGCAGGGCTGGTATCGCGTGGGCCCGCTGTCGCGCATGCAGAACTGCGACAGCATCGCCACCCCGCTGGCCGAAATCGAACGGCGTACCTTCCTCGATTATTCCAGCGGCACCCTGATGCACGCGCCGCTGGCCTACCACTGGGCGCGCATGATCGAAATGCTGTTCGCCGCCGAAACGATCAAGGATCTGCTGCACGATGACGACATTCTGGGCACTGATCTGGTCACCAGCGGCGAACGCGGTACTGAAGGCGTGGGTGTGATCGAGGCGCCGCGCGGTACGCTGATCCACCACTACCGTGTGGACGAGAACGACCTGGTTACCATGTGCAACCTGATTGTTTCCACCACGCATAACAACCAGGCCATGAACGAGGCGGTGCGCCAGGTCGCGCGCACTTACCTGAACGGCCGCGAAATCAGCGAAGGCCTGCTCAACCACATCGAGGTGGCGATCCGCGCCTTTGATCCCTGCCTGTCCTGTGCCACGCATGCGCTCGGCAAGATGCCGCTGCAGGTTGAGTTGCTGGATAGCGAAGGAAGCACGCTATCCACGCTGATGCGCTCTGGTGACGGGGTATTCAGCCGATGACTGCACCTGTGCTGATTTTTGCCATCGGCAATGAATCACGCGGCGACGATGCGCTGGCACCGCTGCTGCTGCGCAAGGTCGAGCAATGGCTGCAGGCAGAGGGTATGGATGAAGCAAAGTTTGAGCTGATCGAAGCTTTTCAGCTGCAGATAGAAAACACCCTGGACATGCAGGGGCGCGAGCTGATTCTGTTCATTGATGCGGGGATAGCAACACCGGTGCCGTTTTCCTTTATCCGCGCCGAGGCAAGCGCAACGCCGAACCTGTTCAGCCATGCACTGACACCGGATTCTTTGCTGGCGCTGCATGCGCAGATTCACCATGAGGCTGCACCAGCTGCCTTTATCCTGTGCCTGCGCGGTGAACAGTTTGAGCTGGGGGCTGCGCTGTCAGTGGCAGCAGCCGGACGGATGAATCAGGCATTGGGTTTTGTGCAGGAATTGTTGCAGCAGGCGGATTTGCAGACGTGGGAAGCTCGTACGGAGAATGAAAAGTGTTGCCATGCGTAGGGCGCAATAACCATCGGGCATTGCGCCGTATGTTGATGGGTCGCCGACATGCCTGATTATCGTCGCGCCTGGCATCAGGAGGAACCTATTTCTTCACCGTAAACCTGCTACAAAGGCAAGGCAATGATCTGCTGACGCGCCACATCGAACAATTGCGCGCCGTGGTGAAGTCGGTAAGGCAACGCCATCCTTTCAAGATTCACGGCTGGGTGGTGTTGCCGGAACACCTGCATTGCGTGATCGAATTGCCGGACGGTGACGCGAATTTCTCCACGCGCTGGCGGTTGATCAGAATGGAGTTTTCCAAGGCCTTGCCGCGTACCGAAAGATTATCGGCGGTACGTGCCCGGCGCGGGGAGCGCGGCATTTGGCAGCGGCGCTATTGGGAACATTTGATTCGGGATGAACGTGATTATCGGGCGCATATGGATTATGTGCACATCAACCCGATGAAGCATGGCTTGGTGCAGTGTGTTGCAGATTGGCCGTTTTCAACATTTCATCGCATGGTGAAAGAGGGCGTTTATCCGGCGAATTGGGCAGGAGGTAGCGAGGGAGTGTTGAAGTATGGCGATTAGGGCTGCAGCGAGTAAGGTATGAACATCCGGCGCAATGCCCGTTGGTTATTGCGCCCTACACGGGATTAACATGAACGGCTGCATACTTGAGCGGTGTTTATCAGTAGCAAGTGCGAAGGGGGTTGATATGTTCCAGGTCAGAATCCATGGTCGCGGCGGGCAGGGCGTGGTCACCGCCGCCGAGATGCTGTCGATCGCCGCCTTCCTGCAGGGCAGCCATGCGCAGGCGTTTCCCAGCTTCGGCTCGGAGCGCACCGGGGCGCCGGTGGTTTCCTTCTGCCGCATCTCCGACCGCGAAATACGCTTGCGCGAACCGGTGATGGAGCCGGATGCCATCATCATCCAGGACCCGACATTGCTGCATCAGGTGGATGTGTTCAGCGGCCTCAAGCAGGACGGCTATGTGCTGATCAACACCTCGCGCAGCTTTGAGCAGCTGGGCATCAGCGAGATCAGCCAGGGCCGCATCAGCGAGCGCATGTGCACGGTGCCGGCCAATGAGCTGGCGATCAAGTTTGTCGGGCGGCCGATGCCGAATGCGGTGTTGCTCGGTGGTTTTGCCGCGCTGAGCGGGCGGCTGCAGCTGGATTCAGTCGCCGCTGCGGTGCGCGAAAAATTCGCCGGCAAGGTGGCCGATGGCAATATCGCGGCGGCCACCGCGGCCTACGATTTTGTGAAACAGAAAATGCAGGAGGCCGCCCATGCTTAAGCAATGTGAAGGTTCGTTCGCGGTCGCCGAGGCGGTGGCGCTGTGCCGGCCGGAGGTGATCTGCGCCTATCCGATTTCGCCGCAGACGCATATTGTCGAGGGCCTGGGCGAGCGGGTTAAGTCGGGCAAGCTGCAGCCGTGCGAGTTTATCAACGTGGAATCCGAATTCGCCGCGATGTCGGTGGCCATCGGCGCCTCTGCCGCCGGTGCGCGCGCCTATACCGCAACAGCCTCGCAGGGCCTGCGGTTCATGGTGGAGGCGGTGTACAACGCTTCCGGCCTGGGCCTGCCAATCGTGATGACGGTGGCCAACCGCGCCATCGGCGCGCCGATCAATATCTGGAATGACCATTCCGATGCCATGTCGCAACGCGATTGCGGCTGGATCCAGCTGTTTGCCGAAACCAATCAGGAGGCGCTCGACCTGCACATCCAGGCGTTCCGCCTGGGCGAAGAGCTGTCGCTGCCGGTGATGGTGTGCATGGACGGCTTTATCCTCACCCACGCCTATGAGCGCGTGGACCTGCCCACGCAGGCGCAGGTGGATGCCTACCTGCCGCCGTTTGTGCCGCGCCAGGTGCTGGACCCGGCCGAACCGGTGTCCATCGGTGCGATGGTGGGGCCGGAGGCGTTTACCGAGGTGCGCTATCTCGCCCATGCCAAGCAGATGCAGGCGCTGGAGCTGATTCCGCAGCAAGCCGCCGAGTTCAGCAAGATTTTCGGGCGCGATTCAGGCGGGCTGGTGCGGCCCTATCGCTGCGAAGATGCCGAGACCATTGTGGTGGCGCTGGGCTCGGTACTGGGCACAATCAAGGATACCGTGGACGAGATGCGCGAGGCGGGAGTGAAGATCGGCGTGCTCGGCATCATCTCGTTCCGCCCGTTTCCGCTGCAGGCGGTGCGTGAGGTCCTGCAGCATGCCAAGCGCGTGGTGGTGCTGGAGAAAAGCCTGGCCGTGGGCATCGGCGGCATTGTCGCCACCGATGTGCGCATGGCGCTGTCCGGCCTGCACCTGCATGGCTATACCGTGATCGCCGGGCTGGGCGGGCGCGCCATTACCAAAACTTCGCTGCACAAGATGCTGCAGCGTGCGCTGAAGGATGAGCTCGAACATGTGACCTTCCTCGATCTCGATCACAATCTGGTCAACCGCCAGCTCGAACGCGAGAAGCAAAAGCGGCGCTCGGGCCCGATGGCGGAAAACATCTTGCGCGATGTAGGCACAGTTGCCTCGCGCATCGCCTGAGGGGGGCAGCCATGTCATTCCAACCCGTCAAGTTCTACCAGACCGGCACCTTTACCGTCGGCAATCGCCTGCTGGCGCCGGAACAGCGCACGGTGCAGGCCAACATGCAGCGCACCAACAGTCTCAACTCCGGCCACCGCGCCTGCCAGGGCTGCGGCGAGGCGCTGGGCGCGCGCTATGCCATCGATGCCGCGATGCGCGCCAGCAACAACCAGATGGTGGCCGCGAATGCCACCGGCTGTCTGGAAGTTTTTTCCACGCCGTATCCGGAAACCTCATGGCAGATTCCCTGGATACACTCCTTGTTTGGCAACACGGCGGCGGTGGCCACTGGCATCGCTGCGGCGCTGAAGGTGAAGGGGCGCAAGGAGGTGCGCGTGGTGGCACAGGGTGGCGATGGCGGCACCACCGACATCGGCTTTGGCTGTCTCTCCGGCATGTTTGAGCGCAACGATGATGTGCTCTACATCTGCTACGACAACGAGGCCTATATGAACACCGGCGTGCAGCGTTCCAGTGCCACACCGCCGGCAGCGCGCACCGCCACCACCATGCCGGTGGGACCAGAGCCGGGCAACGTGTTCGGCCAGGGCAAGAACCTGCCGCAGATCGCCATGGCGCACAACATCCCCTATGTGGCCACTGCCACCGTGGCCGACCTGCATGACCTCGAATACAAGGTGACCCGCGCAATGGGCATGCATGGCGCGCGCTACATCCACATCTACGTGCCGTGCCCGCTGGGCTGGGGCGCAGCCTCATACGACACGATCAAGCTGGCGCGCCTGGTCAAGGAAACCGGTTTGTTTGCGGTGTACGAGGCCGAGCATGGCGAGGTGACCGGCGTTTCCAAAATCCGCAAACAGGTGCCGGTGGAAGAATATCTCAAGCCGCAGCGCCGCTTTGCCCACCTGTTCGGCAAGACGCCGGCCGTGGAAACCATTGCGCGCATCCAGGCCATGGCGGATCGTAACATCCGCAAGTTTGGCCTGCTGGAAGAAGGAGCAAAGTGATGGACAAGCCGTTTGCAATCACGCTCGACGTTGGTTCTTCGCTGGCCAACCACACCGGGTCCTGGCGCACTTCGCGCCCGCTGTATGTGGACCGGCTGCCGCCGTGCAACAATGCCTGCCCCTCCGGCGAGAACATCCAGGGCTGGCTGTATCACGCCGAAGGCGGCGACTATGAGGCGGCCTGGCGCGTGCTGGTGCAGGACAATCCCTTCCCCGCCGTGATGGGCCGGGTGTGCTACCACCCCTGCGAAACTTCGTGCAATCGCGCCCAGCTGGATGCCGCGGTGGGCATCAATTCGGTGGAGCATTTCCTCGGCGATGAGGCGATCCGGCGCGGCTGGAAATTCGAGCAGCCCAAGGTTGCTTCCGGCAAGAAGGTGCTGATCGTGGGCGCAGGTCCATCCGGACTTTCCGCCGCCTATCACCTGACGCGCCTCGGCCACCAGGTCTCCATCCATGATGCGGGGCCGCTGGCGGGCGGCATGATGCGCTTCGGCATTCCCAAATACCGCCTGCCACGCGATGTGCTGGAGGCCGAAATCAAGCGCATCCTCGACCTGGGCGTCACGCTCAGGCTCAACACGCGTGTCGACAATATCGCCCAGTCCATGCAGCAGGGCGGCTTTGATGCGGCCTTCCTCGCCGTGGGTGCGCACATCGGCAAGCGTGCCTACATTCCCGCCGGCAGTGCAGCCAAGGTGCTGGACGCGGTGTCCGTGCTGCGCTCGATGGAAGGCGAGGACAAGCCCATGCTGGGGCGCCGCGTGGTGGTGTATGGCGGCGGCAATACCGCGATCGACGTGGCGCGCACGGCCAAGCGGCTGGGCGCCACCGAGGCGATCATCGTGTATCGGCGCACGCGCGAGAAAATGCCGGCACATGACTTCGAGGTGGAAGAGGCGCTGCAGGAAGGCATCCTGATCAAGTGGCTGTCGACCATCCGCAATGTGGCGGATGCCGGCACTCTTACCGTGGAGAAGATGCAGCTGGATGACAAGGGCTTCCCGCAGCCGACCGGCGAGCTGGAAACGCTGGAGTCGGATACGCTGATCCTGGCGCTGGGGCAGGACGTGGACCTGTCGCTGCTCGATGGTGTGCCGGGTCTGGAAGTCAAGGATGGCGTGGTGCAGGTAGCAAGCAACATGATGACCGGCCACCCCGGTATTTTTGCCGGCGGCGATATGGTGCCTTCCGAGCGCACGGTGACGGTGGGCATCGGCCACGGCAAGAAGGCGGCGCGCAACATCGACGCCTGGCTGCGCGGCACAACTTATGTGGCGCCCGCCAAACACGAGCTGGCGGATTTCGACAAGCTGCATCCCTGGTATTTCACCGAGGCGCCCAAGACGGTGCGTCCGAAGCTGGAGGCGGTGCGCCGCCAGTCCACCTTTGATGAGGTGCAGTCCGGGCTGGATGAAACCAATGCACTGTTCGAGGCGCGCCGCTGCATGTCCTGCGGCAACTGTTTCGAGTGTGACAACTGCTACGGGGTATGCCCGGACAATGCGGTGATCAAGCTGGGACCGGGCAAGCGCTTTGAGTTCAATTTCGACTACTGCAAGGGCTGTGGTCTGTGCGTGGCGGAATGCCCTTGTGGTGCGATCAAGATGATCCCGGAAGACGTCTGAGCGCTGCTGCAGCATGGTTTGCAGGGTTATGCCTGGGCATCAGGATCCTGAATGGGCGTTGATGTATAGTTGCACTGACTCAACCTTGCGGGAGATTTGTCATTAGTACCCGTTCCTTATCTGCCGGAAAACCTTTGCTGGATATTGCGCACCTGCCACCACTGGGTATGGATGCCGCCAGTATCGTGGAGGATTTGCGCCGTTATTTCGGCCATACCCTGGCGCGGGATGATTCCAGCCAGGCGGAATATTACGTGTATTCCTCGCTGGCGCTTGCGCTGCGTGATCGCCTGGTGGAGCGCTGCAAGCTGACCCAGGCGGCTTATGAACAGCAAGGCTGCAAGCGCACCTATTACCTCTCGCTGGAATTCCTGATGGGGCGGGCGCTATCCAATGCCATGCTGAATCTGGAGATCGACCCAGCCACGGCAGCTGCGCTGAACAAGCTGGGCCTGCAACTGGAGGAGCTTGCCGCGCAGGAGCATGACGCAGGTCTGGGCAACGGCGGCCTGGGCAGGCTGGCGGCCTGCTTTCTGGACAGCTGTGCCACGCTGCAACTGCCGGTGATGGGCTATGGCCTGCGCTATGAGTACGGCATGTTTCGCCAGAAGGTGGAAAACGGCTACCAGCTGGAGGAGCCGGATCACTGGTTGCGTGATGGTAATCCGTGGGAAATCGAGCGGCCGGAACTCTCCGTGCGCATAAAATTTGGCGGACAAACCGAGCATCACTGGGGGATGGACGGGAAGATGCATGTCCACTGGAAATATACCCAGGACGTGATGGCCGTGCCCTTTGACGTGCCGGTGCCGGGCTATCGCAACGGCACGGTCAACACCTTGCGTTTATGGAAAGCAGCAGCGACGGAAGAGTTTGACCTGGGCGAGTTTAATGCCGGCAGTTATGCCGAGGCAGTGGCCGCGAAAAATAATGCCGAGCACATTACCATGGTGCTGTACCCCAACGACGCCAGCGAGAATGGCAAGGAGTTGCGCCTGCGCCAGCAGTATTTTCTGGCCTCGGCCAGCTTGCAGGATGTGCTGCGTGCATGGGTGCGCATTCATGGCAAGGATTTCAGCCAGTTTGCCGAGAAGAATTGCTTTCACCTGAACGATACGCACCCGACCTGTGCGGTGCCGGAGCTGATGCGCCTGCTGATGGATGAGCATGGGCTGGGCTGGAATGAGGCCTGGAGCATAACCAGCCGCACGGTAGCCTATACCAACCACACCCTGTTGCCGGAAGCGCTGGAGCGCTGGTCGGCCAGGATGTTCGGGCGTCTCTTGCCCAGACTGATGGAAATTATCCATGAAATCAATTCGCGCTTTCTCGCCGAAGTGGCGCTGCGCTGGCCGGGCGATAGCGAGAGGCAGCGGCGCATGGCGATTATCGAAGAAGGCGAGCATGCCCAGGTGCGTATGGCTCACCTGGCAGTGGTGGCCAGTTTCTCGGTGAACGGGGTAGCCGCCTTGCATTCGCATTTGTTGCAGCGCTATCTGCTGCACGATTTTTACGAGCTGTGGCCGCACAAATTCAACAGCAAGACCAACGGTGTGACGCCGCGGCGCTGGCTGGCATCGAGCAATCCGGCATTGAGCGCTTTGATTACGCACACGATAGGGGCTGGCTGGCTGACTGACCTGGCCAGGTTGCGCGGACTGGCTGCGCATGCCGCTGATGCGAAATTTCGCAGTGAGTGGCAAGCGGTCAGGCAGCAACAAAAGGTACGTCTGGCCGAGATGGTGCAGCGCGATTGCGGCGTCAGCTTCGATACCAAGGCACTGTTTGATGTGCAAGTAAAACGTATCCACGAATACAAACGCCAGCTGCTCAATGTGCTCCACGTCATTCACCTTTATGATCGCATCAAGCGCGGCGATACGGCCGAGTGGACGCCGCGTTGCGTGCTGATCGGCGGTAAGGCGGCGCCGGGATATCAGATGGCGAAGCGCATCATAAAACTGGTGGGGGCAGTAGCGGAGTGCATTAACCAGGATGAGGATGCCGCAGGTCTGTTGCAACTGGTGTTCTTTCCGGATTATCGAGTCTCGGCAATGGAGGTGATTTGCGCCGGGGCCGATTTGTCGGAGCAGATTTCCACCGCCGGCAAGGAGGCATCCGGTACGGGCAACATGAAGTTTATGATGAATGGGGCGCTGACCATCGGTACACTGGATGGCGCCAATATCGAGATACGCGAAGAGGTCGGCAAAGAGAATTTCTTTCTGTTTGGCCTGAGCGCTGAAGAGGTGGAGGCGGGCAAGGGGCACTATTATCCTGCGGCGATCATTGCCCAGGATGAAGAACTGCGCCGGGTGCTACAGATGCTGGAAAGCAATTACTTCAACCGCTTCGAGCCGGGGATTTTTAATGACATCATCGAATCGATCAAAAGCCCTGATGACCCGTGGCGTACCGCAGCGGATTTTCGCAGCTACGTGCATGCGCAACGTGAAGTGGCACGGGCATATCGCGACAGCGAGCAGTGGACGCGCATGAGCATTCTCAATACGGCGGCCAGCGGCAGGTTTTCCAGCGACCGCACCATACTCGAATACAATCGTGACATCTGGCATTTGCCGCGGCTTGCGCCCGCTCGCCATTAGGGCGACCTGGCTGGCGCGAATTATTGAGATTGAAGCATTGAGATTGCAGCAAGGAAAAGAATTATGCGCGTGTTGTTTGTGACTTCGGAAATGGCTCCGCTGATCAAGACGGGTGGGCTGGCGGATGTGAGTGCGGCCTTGCCTGCCGAGCTGCATGCCATGGGCGTGGATGTGCGTGTGCTGCTGCCAGCTTATGCCCAGGTGCTGAAGGTGGCGCCCCCGCTTGAAACAGTTGCGCAGGTGGCAGGCCTGCCGGGTTTCCCCGAGGTGAGCTTGTTGCAGGGCACGCTGCCGGACGGCGTGAAGTTCTGGGTAATCGATAGCCCAGAGATGTATCAGCGTGGTGGCGGCATTTACCAGGATGAACATGGCGAAGACTGGCCTGACAATGTGCTGCGCTTCGGTTTGCTGTCCAAAGTGGCGGCAGTGCTGGGCAGCGCTGCCTCGCCATTGCCATGGAAGCCGGATGTGGTGCATTGCAATGACTGGCAAGCGGCACTGACGCCTGCCTATCTGCATTTTTCAGAGGGAGCTGCACCTTGTGTAATGACGGTGCATAACCTCGCTTTTCAGGGTGTTTTTCCTGCCGCATCAGTGCCCGATCTGGGCTTGCCATGGGATTGTTTCAAGCCTGATGGTGCGGAATTTTACGGCAACCTGTCGTTCCTCAAGGCGGGTTTGTTTTACGCCCGGAGAATCACTACGGTTAGTCCTTCCTATGCGCAAGAAATCCAGCAAGATGAGCTGGGCTTCGGTTTGCAGGGTTTGCTGGCCAGCCGGCGTGCCGTGTTAACCGGGATTCTGAATGGCATCGACAACACCGAGTGGAATCCGGCTACGGATGCCAATATCCCCCAAACCTACACCGCAGCAGATTTAAGCGGCAAGGCGGTGTGCAAGCGTGAACTGCAAAAACGAATGGGCTTGCAGATTGACCCGAATATTCCGCTGTTTGGCATGGTGAGCCGGTTTACCCAGCAGAAAGGGCTGGATATGGTGCTGGAAATTGCGCCGCAACTGGTCGCCATGCCCGCACAGCTGGTCTTGCTGGGCAGTGGCGATACTGGCATGCAACGCATGGCGCTGGATCTGGCGCATCACCATGCCGGCAAGATTGGTGCCTATGTGGGTTTTGATGAGGGCTTGTCGCACTTGATCGAGGCGGGGATTGATATCTTTCTGATGCCGTCGCGTTTCGAGCCTTGCGGTCTTAATCAGATGTACAGCCAGCGCTATGGCACACCGCCCCTGGTACACGCTACTGGCGGGCTGAGAGATTCCGTGGTGGATTGCACTGCAGCGGCGCTGGCGCAGGGTAATGCCAGCGGCTTTGTATTCGATGGGCTGACGCCGCCAGCATTGCTGCAGGCAGCACAGCGCGCTGTAACTGCCTTTCATGACAAGAAGGTGTGGAAATCATTGCAACGGCATGGCATGAGCAGGAATTTTGGCTGGGCACAGAGTGCCAAGGCCTATCTGGAAATATACGCAAGAACGCAGGCTATTCAATAAGCGGAAAAAGCTGGTATTTTTCGCTTTCATTACCGATAAGTTATCCGGCCAGTATTAAATTTGCTTGAAATCCATTAATTTTTCAGTCGTTTGGGTGTGTTTCTGGGGGTAAGGCTTGTTTTCCTGCTTATTACCCCTATCTTAATGGTTAATTAATGCATTTAGGTGTGCGTATAGTGAGTGTAAACGCCCTGATACTAGTGCTGTCTTTAGCTTTTACAGGTGTTTTTGCCCCATGTTTCATGTATTATTGGGTCGTCCCGTAACAGGTTGGCTGCGCTAGCGTGTGTTCTGTGCTCATTGGGCCGTATCCAAGGGGTGAAGGGCAGCAGGGCCGTGGCAATTTTGCAGTAGATTTGGATGTGCGGAGAGATTGGATTCATTTTCTGTGGCCGCATAACGAAAATTTGAAACTCATTCTCCTCTGCCGCATTCTGTAAGAAATTCATTTACATATTTCAAGGAAAGTCAGTATGTCAAGCGTAGAAACCATAGGCGCATTGGAGCGTCGTCTGAGTGCCTCCATTCCACAGCAACAGATACGCGGTGAGATTGAAGCTCGCTTGAAACATTTGGGGCGCACAGCCAAGGTACACGGCTTCCGCCCAGGTAAGGTGCCATTCAAGATTCTGGAGCAGCAATTCGGCGCGCAAGTCCACCAGGAAGTGCTGGGCGACAAATTACAGCGCTCTTTTGCCGAAGCTGCGCAGGCCAATGACCTGAAGGTGGCTGGTTACCCACGCTTTGAAATCAAGACTGCGGATATCAGTGCGCCTGAAATTGAATATAGCGCAACCTTTGAGGTATATCCCGAGGTAGTGATCGGTGATGTCTCCGCCGAGACTATTGAGCGTGCGACAGTTAACTTGTCTGATGCCGATGTGGAGAAGACGCTGGATACAGTACGCAAGCAGCGCGCGGTATTTGAGCCGGCTAGCCGTGCCGCAGCCAATGAAGATCAGGTACGCATCGATTTTAGCGGCAAGCTGGATGGGGTTGTGTTTGAAGGCGGCGAGGCCAAAAACTTTGCCGTGGTGCTGGGCGCAGGACGCATGTTGCCTGACTTTGAAAAGGCCATTGTCGGCATGAAAGCCGGCGAAACAAAATCTTTCGACATGACTTTCCCTGAGGATTATCACGGCAAGGATGTGGCCGGCAAGATGGTGACTTTCACCATTACGCTGCACGCGGTTGAAGCGGCACGTTTACCTGAGCTGGACGCTGAGTTTGTCAAATCCATGGGAGTCGCTGATGGCGACCTGGCCAAGCTCAAGGCCGAGATTAAGGACAACCTGAACCGTGAAGCAGAGCGTCGTGTCAAGGCGCGCAATAAAGATCGCGCAATGGAAGTTCTGCTGAAGGTTGGCCAGCTGGAGACTCCCAAGGCATTGGTTGAAGCTGAGTCGCACAATCTGCTACAGCAAACCGTGCATGACATGGAACAGCGCGGCGTGAAAATACCCAAGGGGATGAAGTTGCCGACAGAAATGTTTGCAGAGCGTGCAACCAAGCGCGTCAAGTTGGGCCTGATTCTGGAAAAGCTGGTCAAGCAGCATAATCTGGGTGCCAAGCCTGAGCAGGTGAAAGCCATGGTTGAGGAATATGCGCAAAGTTATGAAAAACCAGAAGAGGTTGTGCGCTGGTATGCGGCTGACCCTTCACGCTTGCGCGAAGTGGAGAATCTGGTGCTGGAAGACAATGTGGTGGGCTGGCTGATGGCTAATGCCAAGGTGACTGACAAAGCAGTCGAATTTAATGAACTGATGGGGAATGCATAATGACTTATAGCGCTTCTTCGAAGCAGGTAATTGAGCCGCAGAATCTGGGCATGATCCCCATGGTGATTGAAACCAGCGGGCGCGGTGAGCGTGCGTATGACATTTACTCGCGCCTGCTCAAGGAGCGCGTGATTTTTCTGGTGGGCCCCATCAACGATGCTGTTGCCAATGTGGTCGTTGCGCAGTTGCTGTTTCTGGAATCCGAAAATCCGGACAAGGATATTCACCTGTATATCAATTCTCCTGGTGGTTCGATTTCCGCGGGCATGGCGATCTACGACACCATGCAGTTCATTAAGCCGAATGTGTCTACGCTGTGTATCGGCATGGCCGCATCAATGGGGGCATTTCTGTTGCAGGCGGGTGCCAAAGGCAAGCGTTTTGCCTTGCCCAACTCGACCGTGATGATTCACCAGCCGCTCGGTGGTTTTCAGGGGCAGGCAACGGACATTGAAATTCACGCAAAATACATTTTGAGTTTGCGTGAACGTTTGTATGCATTGATGTCTGAACATACAGGACGCAGTGTTGAAGAGATTGCGCGCGACAGTGAGCGCGACAACTTCCTGACTGCCAAAGAGGCACTGGACTACGGCCTGATTGACCAGGTTCTGGACAAGCGCGCTTAACAATTTTTTCGAATCGCCGATTACTCAAAGTGAGGATTTAAATGTCGTCGGAAAAAAACAAGAATGACAAGTTGCTGTACTGCTCGTTTTGCGGGAAAAGCCAGCATGAGGTGAAGAAGCTCATTGCAGGCCCCTCCGTGTTTGTGTGCGATGAGTGCATTGCGTTGTGTAACGACATTATTCGCGAGGAAGCTCAGACTGGCGAGGAGGTGGGCAAGCTGGACAAGACAGATTTGCCGGTCCCGCACGAGATACGTAAAAATCTTGATGAGTATGTTATCGGTCAGGAACAGGCGAAGAAGATTCTTTCAGTGGCTGTTTATAATCACTACAAACGCTTGCGCAGCTCAAGTTCGGATGGCGTTGAGCTCTCCAAGAGCAATATTCTGCTGGTGGGCCCGACCGGTTCCGGCAAGACATTGCTGGCACAAACCATGGCGCGATTGCTCAATGTTCCTTTTGTCATGGCGGATGCAACTACGCTGACCGAGGCAGGTTATGTGGGTGAGGACGTTGAGAACATCATTCAGAAACTGCTGCAGGCTTGCGATTACGATGTGGAGCGGGCACAGCGCGGTATTGTTTATATTGATGAAATTGACAAGATTTCACGCAAGTCTGATAACCCGTCGATCACTCGCGATGTCTCCGGTGAAGGCGTGCAGCAGGCGCTGCTCAAGCTGATTGAAGGTACCAAGGCTTCGATTCCGCCGCAGGGTGGACGCAAGCATCCCAATACCGAGTTCTTGCAGGTAGACACCTCCAATATCCTGTTCATCTGCGGCGGTGCGTTTGACGGCCTGGAGAAGGTGATCCGCAACCGCTCCGAAAAAGCGGGCATCGGTTTTGGTGCTACCCTCGCGAAGCGCGATGACAAGAAGGGGGTGGGCGAGGTATTGCGCAATGTGGAGCCTGAAGATCTGATCAAGTTTGGCCTGATTCCGGAGTTTGTCGGCCGTTTGCCGGTGGTGGCAACGCTGGAAGAGCTGGACGAGGCTGCGCTGATTCAGATTCTGACTGAACCCAAAAATGCCCTTACCAAGCAATATCAGAAGCTGTTTGCCATGGAAGGGGTAGAGCTGGAGTTCCGTGAGGACGTGCTGCATGCCATTGCCAAGAAGGCGCTGGTGCGCAAGGCAGGTGCGCGTGGTTTGCGCTCCATCCTGGAGCATGCCTTGCTGGATATCATGTTTGACCTTCCATCAATGGATAATGTAAGTAAAGTAATTCTCGACGAAAGCAGCACTAGCGGCGAAATCAAGCCGATCGTGGTGTATGCCGACTCAGTGAAAGCCGCGTAATACTTGTTCTTTAGGGGTAGGCGGGGGCTTGTTTTTTTGTAGTAGTGCCCCCACCTGATTTGCAATGTTAACTCTATAGAGAATGCCTGCCATGTCAGAACTCGATACAACTACTCCCGGCCTGTTTCCATTATTGCCATTGCGTGATGTGGTGGTATTCCCGCATATGGTCATCCCCCTGTTCGTTGGGCGGGCCAAATCCATCAAAGCGCTGGAATCTGCCATGGAGGCGGGCAACAGCATCGTCCTGGTGGCGCAGAAGTCAGCGGCCAAAGATGAGCCCTCTATCGACGATATGTACCGTATCGGCAGTGTCGCCAATATCCTGCAGATGCTTAAGCTGCCCGACGGCACCGTCAAGGTGCTGGTTGAAGGCACGCAGCGCGCCAAGGTTGTGCGTGTGCTGGACGACAAGCTGCACTTCGATGCCGAGATTGAACTGGTGCCTGCGGACGAAGGCCTGGGTGCCGAAGCCGAGGCGATGCGCCGTGCACTGATCAATCAATTTGACCAGTACGTCAAGCTGAACAAGAAGATTCCGCCCGAAATTCTGACTTCTCTGGCAGGCATTGATGATGCCGGCCGTTTGGCCGACACCATTGCCGCTCATTTGCCATTGAAGCTGGAGCAGAAGCAGGAAGTGCTGGAAATTTTTGACGTGCGCAAACGTCTCGAGCATTTGCTTGGCCTGCTGGAGGCAGAGCTGGATATTCTGCAGGTTGAGAAACGCATCCGTGGCCGCGTCAAGCGCCAGATGGAAAAGAGCCAGCGTGAGTATTACCTGAATGAACAGGTGAAAGCGATCCAGAAAGAGTTGGGTGAAGGTGAAGAAGGTGCCGACATCGACGAGATGGAGAAGAAGATCAAGGCCGCGCATATGCCGAAAGAGGCTCGTGCCAAGGCTGAGGCAGAGCTGAAGAAGCTGCGCCTGATGTCGCCGATGTCTGCCGAAGCGACGGTGGTACGCAATTATATTGACGTGCTGATTGCGCTACCCTGGAAAAAGAAAACCAAAATCAGCAACGACTTGAAGGTGGCTGAAGAGGTGCTGGAAAAAGATCACTATGGCCTGGAAAAAGTAAAAGAGCGCATCGTCGAATATCTGGCCGTGCAGCAACGCGTGGACAAGATGAAGGCGCCCATCCTGTGCCTGGTTGGTCCTCCTGGCGTCGGCAAGACCTCGCTCGGACAGTCCATTGCACGTGCAACCAATCGCAAGTTCGTGCGCATGTCACTCGGTGGCGTGCGCGACGAGTCCGAGATTCGCGGCCATCGCCGCACCTATATCGGTTCCATGCCCGGCAAGATCCTGCAAAACATGAGCAAGGTCGGCGTAAAGAATCCTCTCTTCCTGTTGGACGAAGTGGACAAGATGGGCATGGATTTTCGCGGCGATCCTTCTTCTGCCTTGCTGGAGGTGCTGGATCCTGAGCAGAACCATACTTTTGTCGATCACTACGTTGAAGTCGAATATGACCTCTCGGATGTGATGTTTGTGGCCACGGCCAACAGCATGAACATTCCGGGACCGTTGCTGGATCGTATGGAGATTATCCATGTATCGAGCTATACGGAAGACGAAAAGGTCAACATTGCGACGCGCTACCTGATTCCGAAGGCCATCAAGAACAATGGCCTGAAGTCCGATGAAATCAATATTTCTGAGAGTGCAATTCGCGATGTGTTGCGCTATTACGTGCGTGAAGCCGGTGTGCGCGGTCTCGATCGTGAGCTTTCGAAAATTTGTCGCAAGGTCGTCAAGGCGCAGTTGCTGAAAGGGCGCAGCACCAAGGTGATGATCAACTCGCGCAACCTTGATAAATATCTAGGTGTTCGCCACTACAGTTATGGCATTGCTGAAAAGATAAACCAGGTGGGGCAGGTGACAGGCCTCGCATGGACCGAGGTGGGAGGCGAGCTGCTCACTATTGAGGCGGCCGTGTTGCCGGGCAAGGGAAAAATTACTACGACCGGCAAGCTGGGCGAGGTAATGCAGGAGTCGATTCAGGCGGCATTGAGCGTAGTGCGCAGCCGTGCCCGGAGCCTGGGAATTGCAGAAAATTTTTACGAGAAAAGCGATTTGCATATCCACCTGCCAGAAGGCGCTACACCCAAGGATGGTCCGAGTGCCGGTATTGGGATTTGCACAGCCATGGTGTCAGCGCTGACAGGTATTCCGGTCCGGGCTGATGTTGCGATGACCGGCGAAATCACTTTGCGTGGCGAGGTGTTGCCGATCGGCGGCTTGAAAGAGAAGCTGCTGGCAGCGCAGCGTGGCGGGATTAAGGTTGTGTTGATTCCTTCTGAAAACACCAAGGATCTGGTTGAGATACCGGAGAACGTGAAAAACAAACTGGAAATTCATCCCGTCAAATGGATCGAACAAGTGTTGGAAATGGCTCTGGAGCGCAAGCCCGAGGCGTTGCCTGATGCAGATCCAGCTACTCCGCCGCTGCCTGCGATTGCGGAAGCTACTAATGCGATTGCCTCGATCAAACATTAAGTAATTTTTATGCAGGGGCAGGTTGTTCAGAAGTTTTTTATTTAAATTTAAAAAAACTTTTACAACAGCTTGACCCAGCTGAAAACCCTTGATATAAAGCCATTGCAGGGTATTGCTCTGTAATCTAACCAATAAACAAAGGGGACTTAAGTGAATAAATCTGAATTGATTGATGCAATTGCTAAATCGGCTGATATTTCCAAAGCAGCAGCAGGTCGTGCGCTGGATGCAACAGTTGAGGCTGTCAAGAAATCCTTGAAGAAGGGTGATCTGGTTACCCTGGTTGGTTTTGGTACGTTTTATGTAGGCAAGCGCGCAGCGCGTAATGGCCGCAATCCACAGACTGGCGCGACTATTAAAATCAAGGCAGCTAAAGTTCCAAAATTTCGTGCTGGTAAAGGTTTAAAAGATGCTGTAAACTAGCGAGCTCGTTGGGTGCTTAGCTCAGCTGGTAGAGCACCGCCCTTACAAGGCGATTGTCGGCGGTTCGATCCCGTCAGCACCCACCAGTAAAGTTTTGGAGTGGTAGTTCAGTTGGTTAGAATACCGGCCTGTCACGCCGGGGGTCGCGGGTTCGAGTCCCGTCCACTCCGCCAGATTAAGGCGAACGAAAGTTCGCCTTTTTTCATGTGAACAAAAATCTATTAGGTAGATTCGCTATGTTTGATTTCGTGCATGAGAAAAAACGTGTAGTGCAAATCGTATTGTTGCTCATCATCCTGCCATTCGCATTTTGGGGGGTGGACTCGTATCGAAAGTCCTCGGGTGGTGACGCTCCAGCAACGGTAAATGGTGAAAAAATTACCCAGCAAGAACTGGATAACGCTTTGCGCCAGCAGCAAGACAGAATGCGTGAGTTGATGGGGGCAAACTTTGATCCATCAATATTTGATAATCCAGAGGTCAAGCATACCGTTCTGGAAAATCTGGTAAACCAGCACCTGCTTAACCTGCAAGCGCGTAGCGCGGGTTTGACGGTTAGCGACGAGCAATTGGCGCAACTTATCGCAGGCATTGATGCGTTTCATAAAGACGGAAAATTCGACAAGCAACGCTACGAGACAGTATTGAGAAGCCAAAACATGACTCCGTTAATGTTCGAGTCACGTGTAAAGCAGGAGATAAGTTCGCGTCAATTGATTGAGGCATATACCCAGAACGGTTATGCGTCGCAATCGGCAGCTGACAACATGATTCGGCTGAACGAACAGCAACGAGTTGTCAGCCTGGCGCAGGTTTTACCGGAAAATTTTATGCAACTGGCCAAGGTTGATGATGCGGCAGTTAAGGAATATTTCGACAGAAATCAGAAAGAATTTCAGACGCCCGAGCGCGTCAAGGCTGAATATGTGATTTTCTCTGCGTCTGCTATGCAGTCTCAGGTTACTGTCGATCAGTCTGAGATAAAAAAATATTACGAAGATCATCAGTCTGAATTTGGGTCGCCGGAACAGCGTAAGGCGGCCCATATATTGATTGCAGTCGGTGCCAATGCATCTGAAGCTGAGAAACAGGCGGCCAAGAACAAAGCTGAAGAAATATTGCAGCAGGTCAAAAGCAACCCTGCCAGCTTCGCCGAGTTGGCCAAGAAATATTCCCAGGATCCGGGCTCGGCGAGCAATGGTGGCGATCTGGGTTTCTTCGGACGCGGGATGATGGTCAAACCCTTTGACGATGCTGCGTTCAAGCTGATGGTGGGTGAGGTCAGCGGTTTGGTGCAATCTGATTTCGGGTTTCATATAATAAAACTGCTTGCTGTCAAAGAAGGCAAGACACCGGCGCTGGATGCGGTTAAAAGCACCATTGCGCAAAGGCTGAAAGTGCAGAAAGCTGAGGATGCCTTTAGCGAGTTGGCCGAGAAATTCAGCAATACCGTATATGAGCAGAGCGATTCGTTAAAACCAGCGGCCGCTCTGGTGAAGATGCCAGTGCAACAGGTTGCATGGCTGAACAAGGGGCAAATTGGGGTGGCGCCGTGGACAGACAAGGCGTTGCAGGCTTTGTTCTCTGACGACGTAATCAAGAATAAGCGCAATACTGGCGCAATTGAAATCGCACCCAATACCTTGCTGGCTGCGAGAGTGGTGGAATATAAACCTGCAAGCACACTGCCTTTGGCGGAAGTGGCGGTTAATATTCGCCAGAAGTTGCAGCGTCAACAGTCGCAGGAGCTGGCTGCCAAGCAAGGGCAGGAAATGCTTGCGCAGTTACAGCACGGCGAGCGTGCTGCTGTTGACTGGAAGGCTGCTCAGCCAGTCACTCGTTCTCAGCATGCCGGCATGGACAACGATCTTGCCAGACTGGTGTTTCAGGCCAATGTGGCGCAGCTGCCTGTTTATGTAGGCCTGGAAAGTGCGCAGGGGGGCTTCATGCTGGCGCGTATTGATTCCGTGAAAGAAGTGGACGCGATTGATGATGCAAAGCGTGCGCACTACGTACAACAATTGCGCAAGCTGACTGGTGATGAATTACTGCAGGCTTATCTTGCCGACGCCAAAAAGCACGCCAGCATTAGCATGAAATCCTTTTCTTCTGACGAGAAGGGCAAGTAACTAGTTTAATGGAGTGGTAGTTCAGTTGGTTAGAATACCGGCCTGTCACGCCGGGGGTCGCGGGTTCGAGTCCCGTCCACTCCGCCAAATTGTGGCAAACAAAAAAGCGAACATATGTTCGCTTTTTTGTTTTCTGTGTTCGTGGGGTGGCAGCGTTGCCGGTGCAAGTTCGGAGGCGTCAAGGCATTATCATTGCGGCGCACTGCGATGATGCAATCGTATATAATTCAGCGCTGTTCATTTGGGTAGGAATTGGACATTTATGCTGGAAGTTAGCAAGCTGGCCTGTACGCGTGGAGACCATCTGTTATTTGACGGGTTAAGCTTTTCCCTGTCTGCAGGAGAGCTCATGCAGGTGCAAGGTGCTAATGGTAGCGGCAAGACGACTCTGTTGCGCACCCTGTGTGGCTTGATGCAGCCGGCCGCAGGCGAGATTCACTGGCAAGGGCAGAATGTGTATGATCTCGATGAGGATTATTACGCCAACATTATTTATCTCGGCCATTTGAACGCGATAAAAGACGAATTGAGTGCGCTGGAAAATTTGCATATCAGTGCAGGATTTTCCGGATGCAGATTGAGCGATCAACAGGCGATCGCTGCCTTGCGCCGGATGGGTTTGCGCGGCCGTGAAACTTTACCGGTAAAAGTGTTGTCGCAGGGGCAGCGTCGGCGGGTTGCGCTGGCGCGTTTGCTGGTTGGCAAGGCGGCCATGTGGATACTGGATGAACCGCTCACGGCACTGGATGTTGGTGCTGTCGGCCTGATGCAGGACTTGATTGGTGAACACTTGTCGCAACAGGGAATGGTGATCTTTACCACACATCAGCCTCTGGAAGTCGATGGTGTAACAACTCGCCAATTGGCTTTGTCATGAATAAGTTGTCACTATCAGGCCTGCTAGTGCTGGTGATCAGGCGCGATTTGTTGCTGGCAATGCGGCGCCGTGCAGATGTGCTGACAACGCTGATTTTTTTTGTGATGGTGGTCAGTCTGTTTCCTTTGGGAATTGGCCCCGAGCAGGACGTGTTGCGCAAGATCGCACCTGGTGTTGTGTGGGTAGCGGCACTGCTGGCCTCCATGTTATCGTTGGGGCGCATGTTTTCTGCAGATTATCAGGATGGCACTCTGGAGCAAATGCTTCTGGTGCCGCAGTCACTGTCGATGCTGGTATTGGGTAAGATTGCGGCGCACTGGATGTTGTCGGGTTTGCCGCTGGTCTTGATTGCACCGGTGCTGGGTTTGCAGTTTGATATGTCGGCACAGTCACTGCTGGTGCTTATTGTGGCGCTGCTGCTGGGTACTCCTGTGCTAAGCATGATTGGTGCGATCGGGGCTGCCCTGACACTGGGCTTGCGCAGTGGCGGAGTGCTGGTGTCGTTGCTGGTTTTGCCGTTGTGCATTCCAGTGCTGATTTTTGGTGCGGGTGCTGTTGAAGCGGTGAATAATGGCATGAGCGCCGCATCACATTTGTCTTTACTGGGGGCGTTATTAATGATGTCGTTGGCGCTGACACCGTGGGTAACCGCCCAGGCACTGCGCATTTCAATGGAGTAGAGCTTGGCGATTAACTGGTTTAAATATTCAGCTCCCAGCACTTTTTATGGCCTGGCTGGAAAACTTGTTCCCTGGTTTGCATGGCCCGCGGCACTTCTGTTTGGTGTCGGCATGTACATAGGTTTTTTCGTTGCACCTGCTGATGCAGTGCAGAGCGAGGCCTATCGAATCATCTTTATTCATGTTCCCGCGTCTATTTTGTCCATGTTCATTTATCTGGTCATGGCAGGCTACGCAGCGCTGGGGCTGGTTTTTAATACGCGCCTCTCGGCCATGATGGCGACCGCATTGGCACCTAGCGGTGCGCTGTTTGCTTTTATCTCGCTATGGACTGGGGCGCTTTGGGGTAAACCGATGTGGGGTGCCTGGTGGGTATGGGATGCGCGCCTGACTTCGGAATTAATATTGCTTTTTCTGTATCTCGGTTTTATTGCACTGCAAGCCTCGATAGAAGATCCGCGCAGGGCAGACCGTGCTGGCGCTTTGCTGGCCATCGTTGGATCGGTTAACGTGCCGATTATTTATTTCTCCGTGCAATGGTGGAATACCCTGCATCAGGGGGCTACCATCAAATTTACCGGCACCAGCATGCACATCGCCATGCAGCACGCCATGTTTACCATGCTGCTGGCTTGCTGGCTGTATGTCATTGCAATTACCTTGATGCGTGTTCGCAGCATTATTCTGGAACGTGAACGCAGCACACAATGGGTGGCGGAACTGGCGGAGGTAAAACGGTGAGCTGGTCAGAATTTTTTGCCATGAAAGGTTATGGCTTTTATGTATGGGGCTCTTACGGCGTCACCCTGCTTGTATTTCTGGTTGAAATTGCACTGGTAAGACATAAACGAAAAATTACACTACAGCAGTTGCGCCTGATGCGTGATGCAGGAGATGAAAAGTAATATGAAACCGCGTCAAAAACGACTTATGTTTATATTAGCGGGCATTGCCATTTTTTCCGCGGCGGTGGGGCTGGTTCTGTATGCCCTGAAAAGTAACGTCAGTCTGTATTTCACGCCCACCCAGGTTTATAACAAGGAAGCGCCATTGGCGCGCAGTTTTCGTATCGGCGGCCTGGTAGTGGCGGGCAGCCTCAAGCGCGAAAGCGACGGACTGACAGTGCATTTTGATGTCACTGATACACAAAAAACTATTCCGGTTACCTATAAGGGCATTCTGCCTGACCTGTTCAAAGAAGGTAAGGGCGTGGTGGCACAGGGAAAATTGCAGTCTGATCAGGTCTTCTATGCTGACGAAGTTCTGGCCAAGCACGATGAAAACTATGTCGCACCAGAAGCTGCACGAGCCCTGGAGCTGGCTGCGAAGGCAGCTTCTGGCGTTGTCCCCGCTACATCTGTAACCCAATAATTCGGAGCTCGAACATGATCCCAGAAATTGGTAATTTTGCACTCATCATCGCGCTATGTTTGGCACTCGTTCAAGGTGTACTGCCGATATGGGGGGCTGCGCGTAGCAATATTGTGTTAATGAGCTCGGCGCGAACCCTGGCATTGGGACAGTTTGTTTTTGTTGCCATTGCCTTCGGCTGTCTGCTGCAGGCATTTCTGGGCAATGATTTTTCTGTTTTGTATGTGGTCGAACACTCCAATTCGCAACTGCCAGCTGCCTATCGTGTGGCTGCGCTGTGGGGGGGGCATGAGGGATCTCTGCTACTCTGGACTTTCATTCTTACGCTCTGGACTGTTGCTGTGGCGGTGTTCAGCAAACACCTGCCAGAAGAAATGGTGGCGCGAGTACTGGGTGTCATGGGGCTGGTCTCGGTAGGCTTTCTGCTATTCATGCTGTTTACCTCCAATCCTTTTGATCGTCTTCTGCCTGCTGCCGCAGACGGGCGTGACCTGAATCCCTTGCTGCAGGATCCTGGCCTGGTTATTCACCCACCGATGCTGTACATGGGCTATGTGGGCTTCTCGGTGGCCTTTGCCTTTGCGCTTTCAGCCTTGTTGGGTGGAAAAATGGACGCTACCTGGGCGCGCTGGTCCAGGCCCTGGACTACTGTGGCCTGGGTGTTTCTCACTTTGGGCATTGCGCTGGGCAGTGGCTGGGCTTATTACGAATTGGGCTGGGGTGGCTGGTGGTTCTGGGATCCGGTAGAAAACGCCTCTTTCATGCCATGGCTGGTAGGTACTGCGCTGATTCACTCACTGGCGGTCACGGAAAAGCGCGGTGCATTCAAGAGCTGGACTGTGCTGCTGGCAATAGCTGCTTTTTCGCTCAGCCTGCTGGGTACCTTCCTGGTGCGTTCCGGCGTACTCACCTCGGTGCACGCATTCGCTACCGATCCTCGTCGCGGCATTTTCATACTCGCGTTCCTGGTGATTGTCATCGGCGCTTCGCTGCTGCTGTTTGCCTGGCGCGCGCCCAAGATTGGACTGGGCGGGAAGTTCGACCTTATCTCGCGTGAGTCGATGTTGCTGAGCAACAATGTGCTGTTGTCAGTGGCCGCTGCTTCTGTTTTCCTTGGCACGCTTTATCCCTTGTTTATGGATGCTTTGGGATTCGGCAAACTATCCGTCGGCCCACCATACTTCAACACGGTATTTGTGCCATTGATGGTGCCACTGGTTGTGATGATGGGCCTCGGGCCTATCGCTCGCTGGAAGCATGCCAGCCTTCCCGACATCTGGTTGCGTGTACGCTGGGCATTTGCAGCAAGCCTGTTGGTTGCTTTGCTGTTGCCATTTGTTCTGGGCAACTGGACACCGATGATTGCGCTTGGCCTGATGCTGGCATTCTGGGTTATTACGACGACACTGCTTGATCTGCGCAGGCGCATTGGCAGGGGGGGCAGTCTTGTGCAACGCCTCAAGAGCCAGCCACGCAGCTATTACGGCATGCAATTCGCGCATCTGGGCATCGCGGTTTTCATAATTGGCGTGACGATCGTGAAAGGTTATGAGACAGAGCGCGATGTGCGCATGAATGTTGGCGACACGGTGCTGGCCGGCGGCTACACCTTCCGCTTCGACGGGGTGAGCGAGCGTGAAGGCCCCAACTATCATGCCTATCGCGGCAGCGTACTCATCAGCAAGAATGATCGCCCCGTTACCCAGCTCTTTCCGGAGAAGCGCACCTACAACGCTTCTGGCATGCCGATGACCGAAGCAGCGATTGATACTGGCATCTGGCGCGACCTCTATGTATCGCTGGGTGAACCCATTCCGGATAGCGATGGTGCATGGGCAGTGCGCATTTATCACAAACCGATGGTCGACTGGATATGGGCGGGATGTTTGCTGATGGCGCTAGGCGGTGTCATGGCGATCAGTGACCGTCGCTATCGCATACATGCGCGCAAGGGAATGCAGATCGGATCAGATGCAACGGTGTCGCTGAAGGAGAAAACTGCATGATGCGTTTTATATTGCCTTTTGTAATTTTTATCGTTCTGGCCGTTTTTCTGTTCAGGGGCTTGAGCCTGGACCCGCGCGAGGTGCCGTCACCGCTGATTGGCAAGCCGGCACCGGCTTTTTCCCTGCCGCAGTTACATGCACCGGCCAAGCAGTTTTCTCCTCAGGATATGAAGGGTAAGGTGTGGCTGCTGAATGTATGGGCATCATGGTGTGTCTCCTGTGTGGAGGAGCATCCGCTGCTGGTCGAATTGGCTCGGCAAAACTTCGTGCCAATTTATGGTCTGGACTACAAGGACAAGTCTGCGGATGCACTGGCCTGGTTGAATCGAGGCGGCAACCCATATGTGCTGACGGTGTCCGATGCTGATGGACGCACCGGAATTGATTATGGCGTTTATGGCGTTCCTGAAACATATGTGATCGACAAGCAGGGAGTCATCCAGTACAAGCAGATCGGCGCAGTTACGCCAGACAATCTGCGCGATAAAATCCTTCCACTGGTTGCTGAGCTGGAGAAAAAATAATGCGAATCCTGCTAATGCGAACCTTGGTGTTGTTGCTGTGCCTGATGCCACTACTGGGCTATGCCGGGGAAGCGAAAGATCTGGCTGAAGATCCAGTGCTGGAGAAACGCATGATCGGCCTGGCTGAAAAGCTGCGCTGTCTGGTTTGCCAGAACGAATCGCTTGCCAGTTCGCACGCGGAACTGGCAGAAGATCTGCGCCGCGAAGTGCGTGAACAGATGCGCCAAAACAAAACTGACCAGGAAATTATCGACTATCTGGTCGCCCGCTATGGCGATTTCGTGCTGTACGATCCGCCCATGAAAAGCTACACGCTGCTGCTCTGGTTTGGCCCTTTTGCGTTATTGCTGGGTGGTGCTGGGGTATTAGTGTTCCAGCTGCGCAAACGACGCCAATCTGTGCCGGAAATAAAACTGACTGCAGAAGAGCAACAACGTGCAGCCGCCTTGCTTAACCAAGACAAAGACAATCAAGCATGACTTCATTCTGGATTATTAACGCGCTGCTGCTGGTGCTAGCCATATTCTTCATCGTACTGCCGTTGTGGCGTGGCAAGCAGAAAAATAATGCGGTACAGCGCAATGCTGCAAACCTGGAAATTTTTCGCGATCAGACTGCTGAAATGGATGCCGATTTGCGTAATGGTTTGCTGACGCAAGAGCTGTACGAACAGGGTAAACGTGAGCTGCAGGCACGATTGCTGGAGGAGGTGGAGGAAGGGCCGTCCATGCAGATAAGCATGCCACGCAATCCGCTGAGGGTGCTGGCAATGGCCCTGTCGCTACTCGTACCGCTGGTTGCGGTAGGCCTTTATTGGAAGGTTGGCAATCCCAATGCCCTCTTGCCGCAGGTGAGTCATGGCGGTGCAGAGGGCTCCGGTGCCATGCGTTCAGAAGTGGCTATCAGGGAGCTGGAGAAAAAACTGGAGGAGAAGCCGGATAGCCCTGAGGGTTGGTTGTTGCTGGCGCGCTCCTATAGTGAGGTGGAACGTTTCGCTGATGCAGCCAGGGCCTATGACAAGCTAACCAAGCTGGTACCGAATGATGCGCAGCTATGGGCGGATTATGCCGATGTGCTGGCCATGGTGCATGATCAGAGCCTGGTTGGCGGCCCTACCAAGCTGCTCGACAAAGCCCTGGAGCTAGACCCGAATAACGGCAAGGCGCTGGCATTGTCTGGATCGGCAGCCATGGAGCGGGGTGACTACGCCATGGCGGTTCGTCACTGGGAAAACCTGCTGAAGCTGATTCCTGCTGATACAGAAGACGCCAAAATGGTTGAAAGCGGTATCCAGCAGGCCCGTTCATTTATGCAGATCAAGAATGGCAAAGCCCCCATGCTGGCACAGCGTGCACCGGCCGAAATGCAGCCGACTGCGCCATCAGGTGGAAAAGAGCGCATTGCCGGCACGGTGACCCTGAGTGACGCGATCAAGTCCCAGGCAAGCCCTGACGATACGCTGTTTGTCCTGGTGCGTGCAGCTGAGGGCCCCAAGATGCCTTTGGCCATCATCCGCAAGCAAGTGCGAGATCTGCCATTGAAATTTGCTCTGGATGACAGTATGGCGATGTCACCGCAAATGAAGATGTCGAATTTTGAGCAAATGGTGGTCATTGCGCGTATCTCGAAATCAGGCAATGCCATGCCGCAGCCGGGCGATATGCAAGGCATGAGTGCTACGCTTAAACCTGGTACTCAGGGAGTCAAACTGAGCATCGATACCGTGGTGAAATAGCAAACCGTATTACGTATTACTTTGGTGGCTGTTCTTTAGTAGCACAATCTGGATGTCCATGACATTGGTGCCAGTTGGTCCCGTTATAAAATGACTGTGTGCGCCGCTGATGGCATCGAACTTCTTAAAGAAGGTGTAAGAGTCGTTGTTATCAAGATGGCTGGCGGGGTCTATTCCCAGTTGTCGTGCTCTCGCTGCAGTTCTGCCGTCAACTATGGCGCCTGCGGCGTCGGTGGGGCCATCACTACCGTCTGTGCCTGCGGATAGGAGCGTTATCCCCTGGCACCCCTCAATTTCCAGGGCAAAGGCCAGGGCCAACTCCTGGTTCCTGCCACCTTTCCCGCTACCAGCTACCGTGACGGTAGTCTCGCCGCCGCAAAGCAGACAACACCGCTCATTGGTTTTCATTTTGGTCAGCTCATTGCATGCTGCTTGAGCAAGGAAACGGGCCGCCAGGCGAGCTTCGCCCTGGAGGCGATCGGAAATTATCCGCGAGGCAAACCCAAACCGAACCGATTTTTCTTGCGCGGCATCCAGCGCCTGATAAATGCTGGCGATAATCAGGTTGTGCGTTTTACCCAGTCTGGGGTCGTTTTTCTTCACGGTTTCTGCTGCCAGACCAGCCATGCCGCGTTGCAGATAATCCGCTACACGGGGCGGGATACTTTCCCTCAAACCAAATTTCCCAATTACAGCCCAGGCATCGGTGAATGTTGAACTGTCAGGCACCGTCGGCCCTGAAGCAATCACGTCGAGTGCATCGCCTATGACATCGGAAAGAATGAGTGTGATGAGTTGTGCAGGATAGGCGGCCTGCGCCAATCTGCCCCCCTTCACCAAGGAGAGATGCTTGCGCACTGCATTCAATTCGGAAATGGATGCGCCAGCATTCAGCAATAACCGGGTTGCCTCCTGCTTGTCTTGCAGTGTCAGCCCTGCGGCGGGAGATACCAGCAGAGCAGAGGCGCCACCAGAAAGCAGGCAAATCAGCAGCGTTTGTTCTGTAGCAGCCTGCGTCATTTTCAGGATGCGTCTGGTGCCCTCTACCCCGGATTTGCCGGGGACGGGGTGGGTGGACTCCACCTGTTTGATGATGGATAAAGGCTCGCTGTGCCCGTCCTTAACGACAATCAGGCCCTCATCAATTCTGCCTTCAAGCAGTGATTCGATTGCCAGTGCCATGCGCGCAGTGGCTTTGCCAGCACCAACGACGACGATACGATTAACGGTCTCAAGATTAAATTGCACACTGCCAATGTGTAACCGCTTGTGATCAACCCTGACTGCCCTGAGCACAGCATTGTAAGGATCAACCGCCTGCAGCGCGGCTTTGAAAATATCGCTTAGAGCAGGTGCATGGGAAGAATACTCAACATCAAGCCGGGTCCGATCCAGGCCGGTGAAGGTGATGGGCCGTTTCATACCTCTCCCGCAAGTGATTGGTTCTGCCAATGGAGTTGCAATCATAGCCCGAGCACATCGGATGGTGCCACTCACGCGACAGGCTGGCCCGAAAAAACAGTTACCTGTTCTGGAAAATATTAGGAGCTAAAGGCGCGTCTGGCGGAGAGGTGACAATATACCAACATGAGAAATGCTTATGCAGGTCTGGGTCTGGTAATTGCCAATCGCACTATATTGTCGCGAGAGAAAGTTAAAGGGGCCAGCGCTTCAGCGCTGGCCCCTTTGGAATTTGGCTCCCCGACCTGGACTCGAACCAGGGACCTGCGGATTAACAGTCCGTCGCTCTACCGACTGAGCTATCAGGGAATTGACAAGACCGCTATGATACTTAGCCTGCTGACTTCGGTCAAGCGGGACTGTTGCATGAGCGCTGAAAAAACCATAACTCAGCGGGACTGATACAGAGAAATCCATAAGGCTTGTAAAGTCTTTCGGGATGACTAATAGCGATTGGATGTCGAAATTCCTGGAGCAGATTGAGGTTTTATTATGTAACAGAGGATGTTAACTCTGCGGCAGCAGGGGTAGAATAGCAACGTTGGAGGCAAAAAATTGAGTGCTGCTATAAAATAAAAACGTGATAACTCAATTCCGGTTAATCGCGTGGACTTCATGATTTTAATCATCGACAGAACTGTTTTGGCTGGGTGCATAAAACGGAACGTGGATGAGGGATGGATGTTGCATTGACAGCATCCTCGGTTGCTACTCTCAAATAAGATTGATATTGCTGAATGGATAAAAAAACAGTTTTCGTTAAAACCAGTAAAGGTAAAGGCGAAGCCGCCAATCAGACGGATCTTCTGTATGGTGATGCCAAGCGTGTATTACTGTTGGTTGACGATGACTCTACTGTTGCCGAAATAACAAAACGTGCGCCTCCCAGTTTGCGTATGTCGCTGGAAAAAGAGCTGCAGGACCTGATTAATGGTGGCTTTATTCGGGATCGGAAGGAGCCGGAGAATGCGCCCTCGAAACCTGAGCTGAAATTCGCAACGCCAAAATTTGCCACTCCCAAGGCGGCGCCCTCAAGGGGTGAGTCTCCAAAAGCTGAGCCCCCAAAGGTTGCGCCCGTTCTACCCAGGGCCGCGGCGCCCCAAACGCCCCCCCCTGTGGCGCAGTCGACACCAGCGTCAGATGATATGGAGCTGGACTTTTCCTTCCTGACTGCGTCCCCCAAGCCCGCTACACCGCCACCAAGTGCGCCGCAGCCCAGTGCAGCAAACGACGAAGCAGCCAGGGCCAAGGCACGAGCTGAAGCAGAGGCTAAAGCAAAACAGGAGACAGAAGCCCTGGCGAAGCGAGAGGCCGAAGCCGCACGTGCCAAAGCAGCACAAATGGCACAAATTGAGGCTACAGCCGCCGCCGCCAAAGCCAAAGCTTATGCGGAAGCAAAGGCAAAGGCAAAAGCTGAGGTTGAGATCAGGGCACGCGCTGAGACTGAGGCACGTGCCAAGCAAGAGGCAGAGGCGGCACGCCTGAAGGCAGAGCGGGACGCAGAACAGGCACGCGCTGAACTGGAAACTCAGAAGGCAAGAGCAGAAGCAGAGATGCGGGCGCGTGCTGTGGCTGCAGCACGCATTAAGCAGGAGGCTGAGGCGGCGCGACTGAAAGCCGAGCAAGAAGCTGCGCGTGCACGTGCCGAGCTGGAAGCGGCAAAAGCAAAAATGGAAGCCGAGATTCGGGTGCGTGTTGAGGCTGAAGCTCGCGCCAAACAGGAGGCTGAGGCGGCTCGCCTGAAGGCCGAGCAGGAAGCGGAAAGAGCGCGCGCGGAGCTGGACGCCGCTCGAATCAAGGCTGAGGCCGAGGCCAGGGCTCGCATTGAAGCTGAGGCAAGAGCAAAAGCCGAGGTTGAAGCCAGGTTAAAACAGGCGGCAGAAGAAGCACGCCTGAAAGCTGAACGTGAAGAGGCCTTGGCACGTGCATTGCTGGAAGAGCAAATGGCGAAGGCCGAGGCTGAAGCCAAAGTCAGAGTTGAGGCGGAAACGCGCATTAAAGCTGAGGTAGAGGCTCGCCTTAAACAGGAAGCCGAGGGGGCGCGGCTGAAATCTGAGCGCGAGGAGGCTGATGCCAGGCTGAAAATGGAAGCTGAGGTACGCATCAGGGCAGAAGTGGCAGCGCGAATACTTCAGGAGGAAGAGGCTGCACGCCTGCAAGCAGCCAAACTACTGGTCGAAATGGATGCCGCCAAAGCTAAAGCTGAGGCTGAGGCCAGGGAGCTGCTGGAGGCTGCTGCGCGCGTTAAAGCCGAAGCAGAAGCACGCATGAAGAGAGAAGAGGAAGAGGCTCGCCTCAAGGCTGAGGAAGAGGATCGTCTGGCGAAGCTTGATCCGGCTGAAAAGATCAGGATGCAGTTTGCTCAAGCCGCTGCGGCAAGCAGGGGCGAACAGGATAGCGGCGCGCCGGCTTTCAAATTTGATTCTT
>JBGPPE010000003.1:0-39670 GCA_041488395.1 Gallionellaceae bacterium | reverse complement strand
CCAGCGTTAACTTTTCGTAGCGGATATATACCTGAACTTGTGGATGGGCATCCTTTGACTAATCACCCTGCAGGCCGTGCGGCAGAGATTGCCGCACAACTGAACGACGAACTCGCCACTCTGCGTGCGTTCGTCGTTTTGCTTGAAAGCGAGCAAAAATCTCTGCTCGACAACGATATCGATCGTCTGTTACGCATTGCCGAAGCAAAAGCACAAGCCGCCACCCAGCTGGCCGGCATGGCTGCAGCGCGCAGAAAGACGCTACTCTCTGGCAGCACGGACACCATGGAAACCTGGCTAGCCAAACATGCACCCGCCAGCCTGCCGGTTTGGCAAAACATTCGCCAACTGGCAGCAAAGACACAACAGATTAACAACACCAATGGCGAGCTGATTCAGTCTGGCCTGCGCCGCAACCAGCAGGCACTGACTGCTCTGCAGGGCGCAAGCCAGCATGCTGCCGGCCTGTACGGGCCGGATGGCCAACCCAGCCTGGGTGGTTCGGGCCGCATTCTCGGCAGCGTCTAGCCACTCGCAATAGCACGACTGCTGCCCTGCGCCTCCGCAGAGACAAAAAGGCCGGTTGAAGAACCGGCCTTTTTTATGCGGCAAGCCCTGGCTCAGGGCAATGGCGGTGCAACCGGCCGTTCTATCACGGGAGCCAGAATGGTCACGGTCACGCGACGATTGCGCGCACGTCCTTCCGCAGTATCATTGCTCGCAATCGGAAGATAGGAAGCCCTGCCAACCGCAATCAAGCGTTCTGCTGCAACACCCTGCTCGATAAACAAGCGCACCACACTGCTGGCACGCGCGGCGGACAGCTCCCAGTTGGATGGGAATTGCGGGGTAAAAATCGGCACGTCATCGGTGTGCCCCTCCACCTCTATGGCCTGTTTATCCTGTTCCAGAAGCTGTGCAACTGAAGCCAGCGTATGCTCCGCACTCTTCTGCAAACTGGCCTCTCCCGGTTCAAACAGGGCGCTGGCATTAATGTCCAGCACCACACCGCGATTGCTCTGGCTGACGCTGACCTGGCCATTCTTGACCAGTGCAGACATCGCCTGATTCAGGTTATTGACCAGGTTCTGCATTTGCTCATTCTGCTTGCGCACCTGTTCGGCCATGCGCGCATTGCGTCTGTCCACCAGTGACTTGAGCAAGGCTTCCTGCTCGTTGGTGGGTAAAATCGTTGCTTCCGGATGGTCAGTTGAGGGGCTTCTGAACGCGGTGTTCAAGGCGGCGCTGAACACCTTGTATTTTCCTTCGTTAACCGAGGAAATGGCGTACATCACGACAAAAAAGGCGAACAGGAGCGTAATGAAGTCGGCGTATGAAATCAGCCAGCGGTCCAGATTATCGGGTTCGCTTCTGCGTGAGCGGCGTGCCATGATCAGGAAAGATAACCCTGCAGTTTCAACTCGATGTAGCGCGCATTTTCGCCATTGGCAATCATCACCAGGCCGTCAATCAGCATTTCGCGCACATTGGCCTGGCGCAAGATAATCAGCTTCAGCTTGCTGGCTATCGGCAGATAAACCAGGTTGGCCATACCAACGCCATAGATCGTGGAAATAAACGCAACGGCAATCCCCTCGCCCAGCCGGGATGGGTCGCCCAGGCTCTGCATCACGTGCACCAGGCCCAGCACAGCACCCAGGATACCGATGGTGGGCGAGTAGCCAGCGGCTGCTTCCCATACGCGCGCCGACTGGAAACTCAGTTGCTCATAAGCATGCAGATCCACTTCCAGCACATCGCGAATCTTCTCGCCGCTGTTGCCATCTACCAGCAACTGCAATCCCTTGCGCGCAAACGGGTCCTTGACCATAGCGAGCTGATCCTCCAGCTTGAGCATGCCATCCTTGCGTGCCACGTGGCTCCATGCGCTCAGTTGCGAAAGCTGCCTTTGCCCGGCAAATTGCGGGGTAAAGAATGCCCACTTTGCCATGCGTATGCCATTCACAAAAATCTTGCGCGGGCTCTGCAACATCACCGCACCGAGCGTGCCGCCAAACACGATGATAAAGGCGGCCAGCTGAAACAGAATGGCGACACTGCCACCTTCCAGCAACTGGCCGCCGATAATGCCGGAAAATGCAATCAGCAAACCAAACAGGCTGAGCTTGTCCATCAATATCCCTTCAACATGCTGCGCAAACGCGCCACGGCCTGGCTATGCAGCTGGCAAACACGCGACTCTCCCACCCCCAGTACCTCGCCGATTTCGCGCAGGTTCATGTCATGCTCATAATGCATCCCCATCATCATGCGTTCACGCTCCGGCAATTTATCAATCGCATGCACCAGGGCGCGACGAAAGCGGTCGTCCTGCAACATCTCGAGCGGGTTGGCCCCACCCGCCGATTCGAAGCTCTCAAAGAAATCATTTTCGCCTTCTTCATGAAAATCTTCGTAATAAACCAGTTGCGCACCGCGTGATTCCTGCAGCAGCTGCTGATACTCGCCCAGTGGCATGCCCAGTTCTTTGGCAATCTCCGACTCGACCGGTGCCCGGCCCAGCCGCTGCTGCACACGATGAATGGCCGCCTCCAGGCGGCGCATGTCGCTGCGCATGCTGCGCGGCAGCCAGTCCGAACTGCGCAGTTCATCCAGCATGGCGCCACGTATTCTCTGTGCAGCAAAGGTTTCAAATTGTGCGCCGCGCAGCTCGTCGTAGCGGCCTGCCGCTTCCAGCAGGCCCATCATGCCGGCCTGGATAAGATCATCGACCTGCACACTGTTGGGCAGCTTGAGCATCATATGATGCGCAATACGCTTCACCAGAGGCGCATATTCCTTGAGGCACTGCTCTTTGTCGCTAATTCCGGTCGAGTTGTACATAAAGTTAATCTTGATTTCAGGGTACCTCTAAAAATTCAAATTTTGTCGCGCCTTGTCTCGCTTGGAAGTCTGGATTTTGAGAGGCACCCTTAACATTGCATCACGCTCTGCACCTGTGTCTGTCGCAGCATGCGCTGCATTACCATGGTCAGCGCATTGCTGCCCGCGTTTTCCTGTGCCGGCAGCAGCATCAGGCTGCGCGCCAGCTCATCCAGCGCCAGCGCAGCCGGCGCTGCCGGAAACAGTTCAATGACAGGGCGAGACAGCTGGGTCGCACGCGCAAGCTTCTCGTCCTGCGGAATATTTCCCAGATAGGCCAGACGCACCTGCAAATGACGCTGCGCCACCTGGTACATATTATCAAACACCGCGCGTGCCTCCTGCTCGTTGCGCGCCTTGTTCACCACGATGTCGAATGCCTGCCGGCCATTGTGCCTGGCCATCTGTTTCAGCAAGGCATAACTTTCGGTAATGCCGCTTGCAGTGGGATTCAACACCAGCAGCAGCGGCTCGTCACCCGACAGACTAGCACATACCGAGCGCCCCTCTGCCGCGGCATCCACCAGCACCACATTCATGCCCCGGGTTGCCGCATTCAGGCAATCCAGCAAACGCTCGCGTTCATTATCGCCCAATGTCGGCAAGGCCTGCATGGCACGCGCCAGCGGCAGCACGTGCACACCGCTCGCTGCCTGCAGCATCACGTCATGCCATGACTTGTCGCCGCGCACTGCATGCAGCAGATCAGCACGCGGCTTCAGCGCCAGCGTATTAGCAACATTGTCATGCGTCAAATTTTCGTCCAGCACCAGCACTTCCTTGCCGGCGCGCGCCAGCGCTGCCGCCAGGTTGACCACCACGCTGGTGGCGCCCAGGCCATTGCGTGCCCCCAGCACAGTCACCACGCGCAGCTTGGGCGGCAACAGCAGACGGCGCAAGCCTTCCGCCTGATCGGCATCGCGTCTAGACAGCATAGGCCCCCCGCGCTGCCGCAGGCGTCGCCATGCCTGCCATCAGCGCCGGCAGGTCCAGTTCATTCATGACAAACGGTGCAGGTTTTGCGGACGGCTTGAACGCACGGTGCAACAGATACTCCAGATTCACCTCGTGCAAATCTTCCGGCACGCGCTGGCCGTTGGCAATGTAATGCAGGGTCAGCTTGTGGCGCACCACTACATCCAGCACCGTGCCCAGTGTCACCGCCTCGTCCAGCTTGGTGGTAATGCAGCCGATCACCCCCTGGCCGTGATACATGCGCACCACGTCGTCCAGGGTATCGCCACCACTGGTGGCATTCAGCAGCAGCAAACGCTGCACACCTGCCGCATTGAACATCACGGCCTGCTCTGCCACGCGGCTGTCGCGCTGCCCCATGCCCATGGTATCGATCAGCACCAGGTGCTTGTGCTTCAGTGCGGACAGCGTCAGACGCAAATCGTCGGTGTCGCGCACGGCATGCACCGCTACGCCCAGAATCTTGCCGTAGATGCGCAATTGCTCATGGGCGCCGATACGGTAACTGTCCGTGGTAATCAACGCCACCTTGTCGGCGCCATAGCGCACCACCGCACGTGCCGCCAGTTTGGCCGCTGTCGTGGTCTTGCCCACGCCGGTCGGTCCCACCAGCGCATACACACCGCCGCGAGACACGACATCGTCTTCGGCACTGGCAATGCGCAAATTGTGTTCCAGCACCTGGCTGACCCAGGCCAGATCCGCATCGGCCGGCATTTTTTCGAGCAACTGACGCGCCAGGGAAGGGCTAAAGCCGGCATTCAGCAACTGGCGCAACAGGCTGGTGCGCTTGGGGTCGCGCATCTGCATATCCGACCAGGCCATACAGGCCAGCTGTTCCTGCATCATGCTGCGCATGGATTTGATCTCGCTGAGTATGCCTTGCTGTTCCTTGATGACAGCCTGCACCTCGGCCTGTGGATTGGCTGCTGCGGGAACCGGTGCCGCTGCGGATGCCTGCGCGGCTGGCTGGTGCGTTTTTTTGGCAGTTTCCGGAGCGGGTGCCGGAGCAGATATCTGGGCAGACGCTCGTGGCTCCATTTGTGCCACTGCCCGTGCTGGCGGCTGCGCCGGGGTTTCGGCCAGGTCATACAAAGCTGTCTGCGACATCGCCATGATCTCGACTCCGCTGCCCACCTTGCGGTTGGACAGGATCACCGCATCATCGCCCAATGCATTGCGAACCATGCGCAGCGCATCACGTGATGTAGCTGCGTTAAATTTCCTTGCGTTCATGCTCTACCCCCTGGCATTAAAGTCAACGGCAATGCGCCACGACTTACTCCATTTCTGAGGGGTATTATCAGCAATCAGCAACGAATCAGTCGGCCAAATAGGCGGGGGTTTATCGCGCTATTCATGACAAGCGCCGTCTGACAAACAGTGGGAATGCAGACGAAAGATACGCACCCGGCAACCGCAGCGCATGCCTGCGGGCGGGAGTGCAAGAGAAAACCCACGGAAGCTTTACGCGCGCCCGCCTACCGTGGCAGTCACTCTGACCGTCTTGAAGCCGGGCACTTCGTCATGCGAGATCACCTTGAGCTGGGGCAAGGCGCGCTTGAGGAAGCGCGCCAGCAAATCGCGGATGTGGCCCGGCACCAGCAGCACCGTAGGTAGCCCCATCAGTTCCTGGCTTTGCACGGCGGCGCGTGCCTCGCGCAGCAGGGTGTTGGCCAGCCCCGGCTCGATGGCGCTGCCGCCGCCGGCCTGCAAGGCCTGCCCGAGCACGTACTCCAGCTCCTTGTCCATGCCGATTACCTGCAATTCCTGCGCCGCCGGATAGAATTGCTGCACGATGGCAGGGCCCAGCGCCATGCGCACCATGGCAGTCAGCTGCTGCGTATCCTGGCTATGCGGGGCATGCTCTGCCAGCGTTTCCAGGATGGTGCGCATATCGCGGATATGCATGCCTTCCTCGAGCAGGTTCTGCAATACCTTCTGCACTGTCGCCAGCGACAGCAGTTTGGGCACCAGATCTTCGGTCAGCTTGGGCGCAAGCTTGCCCAAATGATCGAGCAACTGCTGCAGTTCCTGGCGGCCCAGCAGCTCGGCACTGTGGGTGTGGATCAGGTGGCTGATGTGTGTCGCCACCACGGTGCCGGCATCCACCACGGTATACCCCATGCCCTGCGCCTGTTCGCGCAGGGCGGCATCGATCCAGAAGGCGGGCAGGCCGAATGCCGGATCAGTGGTGGGCGTGCCGGGCAGTGCGCCGGTGACATTGCCCGGGTTGATCGCCAGGAACAGATTCGGGTAAGCCTCGCCGCTGCCGATTTCCGCCCCCTTCAGGGTAAAGCGATAGGCGTTCGGGCGCAGGTCGAGATTGTCACGGATATGCACGGGCGGCGGCAGGAAACCGACATCCTGGGTGAATTTCTTGCGGATGCCTTTAATGCGCCGCAGCAAGTCGCCATCCTGCGCCTTGTCCACCAGCGAAATCATGCGGTAGCCCACTTCCAGCCCCAGCACATCCACCTGTGACACATCTTCCCAGCTGGCTTCGCTAGACTCGATGGCCGGCATTTCGGTCGGGGCAACCACCTCTTCCTTGACCTCCGGCTGCGGCGGATGCTTCAGCATGTAATAGGCCAGTGCACCAATGGCACCGGCCAGGAACAGGAAGGCCACGTGCGGCATGCCGGGAATCAGGCCCATCATGCCGATGATGCCTGCGGTGAGAATCAGCAGCTGCGGCTGGCTGAACAATTGTTTGACCAGCTGCTGGCCGATATTCTGCTCGCTCGCCACACGGCTCACGATCATGCCCGCTGCGGTGGAAATGATCAGCGCAGGGATCTGCGCCACCAGACCGTCGCCGATGGTGAGCAGGGTGTAGTTCCGCGCCGCAGTGGCAATATCCAGATTATGCTGCACCACGCCCACAACAAAGCCGCCCACCAGATTGATGCCCAGAATCATGATGCCGGCCACGGCGTCGCCGCGCACAAACTTGCTGGCACCGTCCATGGCGCCGTAGAACTCGGCTTCCTGCGCCACTTCGGCACGGCGGCGGCGCGCCTCGTCCTCGCCGATCAGGCCGGCGTTGAGGTCGGCATCGATCGCCATCTGCTTGCCCGGCATCGCATCCAGAGTGAAGCGTGCGCCAACTTCCGCGATACGGCCGGCACCCTTGGTGATCACCACAAAGTTGATCACCACCAGAATCAGGAACACCACGATACCTACGGCGTAATTGCCGCCTACCAGGAAATGCCCGAACGACTCGATCACCTTGCCCGCTGCAGCCGGGCCGGTATGGCCTTCCAGCAGCACGATGCGGGTAGAAGCCACGTTGAGCGAGAGGCGCAGCAGGGTGGTGATCAGCAACACGGTGGGGAATGCGGCGAATTCCAGCGGCTTGGTGGTATTCATGCTGACCAGCAGCACCATCACCGCCACGGCAATGTTGAACGTGAACAGCATGTCGAGCAGGAATGGCGGCAGCGGCAGCACCATCATCGCCAGAATCATTACGATCAGCACCGGCCCGGCCAGATTGCGCAGGCCGGCGCGCTTGATATAGTTTTGCAGGATCGCTAACAGTTCCATCATTCAATTCCTCTTGCTGAATTTGCCGGATCGAGTTCGGGCGGCACAGGCAAATCGCGCGGCTCCTCGGGCTGAGCTGCATCGCCTTTACGATAGCGGCGCAGCTGGTAAACATAGGCCAGCACCTCGGCAACAGCCGTGTACAGCGCCTCGGGTATCGAATCACCGAGTTCGGTGTGTTTGTACAGGGCACGCGCCAATGGCGGAGCTTCAAGAATCGGAATGCCATGTTCCTTGGCAACTTCCTTGATTTTTGCAGCCATCAGATGCGTGCCCTTGGCTACCACCACCGGGGCGCGCATGCCGTTCTCGCTGTAGCGCAATGCCACGGAGAAGTGGGTCGGGTTGGTGACCACCACATCGGCCTTGGGAATTTCGGACATCATGCGGCGACGTGCCATTTCACGCTGCATGCTGCGGATGCGTCCCTTGACCTCCGGATTACCCTCGGTTTCCTTGGCTTCCTGGCGCACTTCTTCCTTGGTCATCTTCAGGCGCTTGTTATGCTCATACAGCTGGAATGGCACATCCACCGCCACAATCAGCAACATGCCGCCCATAATGGCGACAAAACAGTCCCACATCAAACTGCCCAGATGCGGAATGGCTGCTGCCAGCGGCTGCGACATCAGCATCAGCACCGCATCCCTGTTGTGCCAGATCGCCCACGCCCCCACCCCGCCGACCACGATAGCCTTGCCCACCGCCTTGAGCAGTTCGACCAGGCTGTTGGTTGAAAACATGCGGCCGATACCGGCAAGCGGGTTCAGCTTGCCCAGATTGGGTTCCAAAGGCTTCAGCGTGAAGAGCCAGCCATTCAGCAGCATGGGGGACAAAAGCGCAGCGGCAATAGTGATCAGGAACAACGGCAAAAAAACCAGCAGCGTTTCCTGCGACATCGTGTGCAGGCGCGGCAGTAACAGTTCGCTGTGGAAAGCCAGCTCGGTATCCAGCGTCAGGCTGTCACGCACCAGCCTGACCAGCTGCTGTGAAAGGGTGGAACCCATCAGCCACAGGCCGGCACCACCTGCCATCAAACCGACGTAGGTAGTCAGCTCGCGTGAACGCGCAACCTGTCCTTCTTCACGCGCCTGTTCGAGTCGTCGTGAGGTGGGTTGTTCCGTTTTTTCGAGATCGCTGTCTGCCATAACGCATTACTCCATTGGTCATGGCATTATCGGCATAGTCTGGCTAAACAAACCGGAGAACAGGCGGGGGAATCGGGCTTTATTCAAGCCGAGTAAAAATAATAGTGCTGCCGGCTGGGCACCGGCCAGTTATATCAACAGAATGGCCTCGACTTCATTGCCTTTGCCCATAAAGCGCAACGAGTAACACAGACTGTTCATCAGGGCGATACCGCGGCCGTGGCGCAGCAGACCATCCTCGCCACTCCCCGCATTCAGATGCTGTGCATAGTCAAAACCCTCACCACTATCCTTGAAGGTCACTTTCAGGAAGGCATTGCTCCCGGCAGTAAACTTTTCCAGGCGGATGTTAACCTCGCCGCGATCCAGATTTTTCAGGCGGCCTGCCCGCTCTTCGAAATACAGTTCCATACCGTCCATGTGCTGCTTTAACGAAGAATCCAGCTGCAACACCCCATGGTCCAGCGCATTATTGAACAACTCGGATACTGTCACAAACAGCGTGGAAGAAAGCTTGGGGTCCTTGCTTTCCATGTTGTTTACAATCAGCAGCAGCACAGGAATCACATCCGCCTTGCGCAGTTGTGCGGCACCCAGCTTCAGCTCCAGTTGCCAGTCATTTGTCTCTGCATGCAGCAACGCGGGGGAAATTGACGCTCGCTGTTGCCGGATGGCCGCGACTCCGCTGGCCAGGGTCCTGGACATCAAGGTGTCCACCGGACTCTGATACTCGCCCGGGCATTTCACCATCATCAGCGCTATGTCGTCCAGGGCGGCGCGCCCCTGCAACTGTTGCTCCACTACCTGCCAGACCTGCTGCAACCTTTGGCAGGCATCTTCATCGCGCGCGGCATTCAGCAAAACCTGCATGCCGCGCAACATATCCGCTTCCGGTGCCACCGTATCCACTGCACCATCCGAGCACAGGAACAACTGGCAGTCGTGACCGCCGTAGAAAAACTGCTCGACCTTGGCGTCAAACTCACTCTGCCCCAAAATGCCCAGCGGCAAATGGGTCGAATCAAATTCATAGGCCACCATCCCGGCCGGATTAAGCAGCACGGCCGGGGGCAGACCACCATTCCACACCTGCACCATGCGGCTTTCACTGTCCACCGCCGCAATAATCGCCGCCACAAAACGATGTTGCGGCAGGTAGTCTTTCAGGGTGCGGTTAATCTCCTCGGCAATCTTGCCGATGCTGAACCCCTTGGCGGTCATGGCATAGAAAGGCTGCAGAATGGGCAGCACATTCAGCGCGGCAGCCAGCCCGTGGCCGGTGCTGTCGGCCAGCATGACATGCAGCTGGCCGGAAGGGGTGCGGCCAAAGGCAATCAAATCGCCACTGTAGTTTTCTGCGGGGTGCAGGTGAAACTGCACATCAGGATCGCTGGCTGTATCCAGCGCGGTGACTTTGCGGATAAATTCCAGTGCTATCTGGCTTTCATCAATTGCCTTGGCACGGTAATCGAGCAACTCGCGATTGTGCTCCGAGAGCTTGCGCTCCAGCAGCTGGTGTTCATGCAGCGCATTGATCTTGGCGCGCAGCAGATCAAAATTCAGCGGCTTGAGCAGGTAGTCGTCGCCGCCAGACTGGACGCCCTGCACCATATCGTCCACTTCATTCAGCGAGGTGATAAAGATGATAGGCACCCACAAATCGGTTGAGCGGCGCATTGCGCGCACCGTGTCAAAACCGCTCATGCCCGGCATGATCACGTCCATCAGGACGGCATCGGGGCGCTCCTCACGGAACTTGGCCAGTCCTTCTTCACCGCTGGAAGCGAGGATGACTTGGTGGCCCATCCCCTCGAGCATATCTTGCAGCAGCGCCTGATTGAACGGCTCATCGTCCACTACCAGTATGCGTATTCCCTCTGCCATGCTCAGGAACGCGTTTTATGCATTGATTTCGAACAGTCTGGAGAAATTGGCAATATCGAGGATTTGCGCCACGCTCGGGCTGGGCTTGCACAGGGTCAGTTTCTTGTTGGCTGCCTGGGCACGCTCGCGCAGCATCAGCAGCATTCCCAGTGCTGAGCTATCCAGATACTCAACTTTGGAAAGATCAATCTCCAGGTTGGAGACTGCCGCATTGCTCAGGTGCGGATCGTAAGCCCCCCTGAATTCCCGATGCGAATCAAAGTTAAAGCGGCCATTCAAATGGATCGTTGTGGTATTGCCGATGGTATCGACATTGATTTGCATGTTTCCTCCCTGAATTAAACCCTGATATTACGCTCACCATTCTGCGCCAACCTGAGCAGCACGCGCTGCGCCATCTCCTGTATTGGCACAATCTCGTCTACCGCCCCCACCGCGATCGCCTCGCGCGGCATGCCAAACACGACACAAGTTGCCTCATCCTGGGCAAAATTGTAAGCGCCCGCCTGACGCATCTCAAGCATCCCAATGGCGCCATCCTTGCCCATCCCGGTCAACATCACGCCAAGCACGTTTTTCCCGGCATTCTGCGCGGCTGAACGGAATAATACCTCAACCGACGGACGATGGTGGTTCACGGGTGCTGCCTGGCTGAGTTCAGTCACGTAATTTGCGCCGCTGCGCTTGAGCAGCAGGTGCGAATGGCCAGGCGCAATATAGGCGTGCCCGGGCAGCACCCGTTCATTTCCGGCAGATTCTATTACCCTGATCTTGCACAGGCTGTCGAGACGCGCGGCAAACGATTTGGTAAAAGCTTCCGGCATATGCTGGGCAATTAGAATGCCGGGGGAATCTGCCGGCATCCGGATCAGGAATTCCTTGATTGCCTCCGTGCCTCCAGTGGAGGCACCCACGATAATGACCTTCTCCGTGCTGGTGATACGATTGCCCAATTCAGGCAGTGCCTCTTGCGCGGTCTGGGATGGTGCAATATGTTGTGGCAAGCGCGTCAAATTGGCCGCACGAATTTTTTCCGCGATTTCTTCTGCATAGGCGCGCAGGCCATCCGAAATACCCAGTTTTGGCTTGGGCAGGAAATCCACCGCCCCCAGCTCCAGCGCACGCAGCGCCACATCGGAGCCCTTTTCGGTCAGGCTGGAAATCATCAGTACCGGCATCGGGCGCAAACGCATCAGCTTTTCCAGAAAGGTGAGGCCGTCCATTTCAGGCATCTCCACATCCAGCGTCAGCACATCCGGATTGAGCGTCTTGATCATTTCCCGTGCCTGCAAGGGGTTGGAGGCCGACCCCACGGCCTCCATGTCGGGGAAGCTGTTAATGACTTCTTTGAGAATACTGCGGATCAGCGCCGAATCATCAATGATCAGCACCTTGATTTTTCGTGGCAACGCAGCGCTCTGTGTCATGAATAAATATGCTCTTTGGTTGCTACTGGCACTGCACAACACCGGTTCGTAAAACCGGCCCGATACTCAATTGCTAAAACAATTCCACATCACCCTGAATATCCGCCGTCCCAAGACGCGAGCGATAGGCCTGTTCACGTTCAGCAATGGTTTCGTTGTGCATTTTACGCAATTTCTTGACCAGCACACGGCCAGAATTCGGAAAAAAATAGACCTTGCGCGGAAAGACATCCAGCAAATCCTGCCCGGCAACCTCAATACCCTCGACGTGCAAATATTCCAGCACGAAATCGGCATTGCGCCCGCCCACATTCGCCGTGGCAAACCCGTTCAGCACGCTGCCGCCGCCGAATACCTTGGCTTCCAGATTGTCCCTGCGTGCACCCATTTTCAGCAGCTGGTTAATCATCAGCTCCATCGCATAGCTGCCATAGCGCGCAGAGATATTGTTCGGATTATTATTCTGGTTGCTATCCGGCAGCATGAAGTGATTCATGCCACCGATACCGCTGACACGATCGCGAATACAGGCAGAAACACAGGAACCCAGCACCGTCACCAGCACCATGTCACGCGCAGTGACATAAAATTCGCCCGGCAGTATTTTGGCCGCATCGGTATCGAAATTGCGGTCGTAATAGATATTGGGGGAAAGGATTTCTTCGCAGTTGCTGTCCATGCAGTGTCTTCTTAGCGGCGTTGCCGCGCCTCATCAACACTGCAGTGCGCACGCGCCTTGGCGGAAAGTTCATACACCGTCTTGCCGCGCAATTTGAAATACTCATCCGCATGATGAAAACTTTCCGAATGCCCCGCATACAGCAAGCCTTCCTTGCGCAACAGCGGCACGAATTTCTTCAGTATCGCCAGTTGCGTCGGCTTGTCGAAGTAGATCATCACATTGCGGCAGAAGATGGCATCCAGCGGCGCGCGCACCGACCAGTTGTCATGCAGCAGGTTCAGCTGGCGAAAGGTGATCATCTCGCGCACCTCCTCGCGCACCCGCACCATGCCGGCCTGTGCACCGGTGCCGCGCTGAAAATAGCGCTTCACCAGTTCTGGCGACAATTTGGAGATACGTTCCTCGGGATAGATGCCCGCCCTGGCAGTTGCCAGCACATTGGTGTCGAGATCGGTAGCGACTATCGTGACCTGTGAGGCATCCGGCCCCAGCGCATCCAGCACTGTCATCGCCATGGAATAAGGCTCCTCCCCGGTCGAAGCCGCCGAACACCACAGTGAAATGGGATGCTTGCCGCGCAAGGCACGCACCTGCTCGGCAAGTATGGGGAAGTGATGCGGCTCGCGGAAAAAAGAGGTGAGATTGGTGGTCAGCGAATTGGTGAACGCCTCCCATTCCGCCTCATCATTGCTTTCCAGCAAACCGAGATATTCACTGAAAGTGCTCAACCCGGTTGCGCGCAAACGCCGCGACAAGCGGCTGTACACCAGTTCCTGCTTGGAGTCGCTCAGCGAAATTCCGGCATGGTCGTAGATCAGCTTGCAAACGCGGTCGAAATCCTTTTTGGTGAAATGAAATTCGCGTCCCTCTTTTACTGCCTGATTATCGGGCATGTTGTTTACCTTCGGCTTTGTCTGTACTGGCAAACATTATTTTCAGCTATTTCCCAACCCATTTTCAATGCATGAACCTCAATCCAGGCAGCTGGCCTAGAACTCCTCCCACTCATCGTTATCGGCCTTGGCCGCTTTGACGGAAACCAGCGCCTTGGCGGGCTTGCGTGCCGAAGCTGCAGCCTTGCGTGCATCAGCCGGTGCTGGCGTGTTTTGTGCAATCTGCCTGACTGCAGGTGCCGGTAACGAATGCCGCTCATTGCTCAAGCGGAAGGTGCTCACCAGTTTGGCCAGTTCCTGCGCCTGTTCTTCCAGCAATTCGGCGGCAGCAGCAGCCTCTTCCACCAGTGCGGCGTTCTGCTGGGTAACGTCGTCCATCTGGGTGATGGCCTGGTTCACCTGCTCGATACCTGCACTTTGTTCGTTCGAGGCGGCGCTGATTTCCGCCATGATGTCGGTAACGCGTTTCACCGAACTCACCACCTCTTCCATGGTTTGTCCGGCCATGCCGACCAAGTCGGTGCCTACCTGCACCTTGTCGACCGAGTCACCGATCAGGGCTTTAATTTCCTTGGCCGCAGCCGCACTGCGTTGCGCCAGGTTGCGCACTTCGCTGGCCACCACCGCAAAACCACGCCCCTGTTCGCCGGCACGTGCCGCCTCCACCGCCGCATTCAGTGCCAGGATGTTGGTCTGGAAGGCAATACCGTCGATCACACTGATGATGTCGACAATCTTCTTCGAGCTTTCGCTGATGGACGACATGGTCTGCACCACCTTGCCCACCACTTCACCGCCCTTGATGGCTATATCAGAGGCACCGGCAGCCAGCTGGTTGGCCTGCCGCGCGTTCTCGGCGTTCTGCCGCACGGTCGCGGTCAGTTCTTCCATGCTCGCCGCAGTTTCTTCCAGGCTGGAGGCCTGCTCTTCGGTGCGCTGTGACAGGTCGGTGTTGCCCGAGGCGATTTCCCTGGAAGCGGTATTGATGGTATCGGTGGCGTCCTTGATGCGGCTGATCACTTCGGTCAGCTGCTCCACGGTGGTGTTGGAGTCGTTCTTCAACTTACCAAAGGTGCCATGGTAGTCGCTGCTGATTTTCTCGGTCAGGTCGCCTTGCGCCAAGGCACCTAGTACGCGTACGACTTCGTTCAGGCCCGTTTCACTGGTTTCGGTGAGCTGGTTCATGCCCGCGCCCAGTTGCAGGAAGAAGCCGGTCTTGCCCTCAAGCTCCACACGCCGGCTGAAATCGCCCATCACTGCACCACTGACAATGGAGGCAACTTCTTTCTCCGTGGCCACTTCCAGGGTGCGGTCTCGCCATTCCACAACCGAGCCCAGGCGTTGCCCCTGTTTGTTGATGACCGGGCTGGCAGCCAAGGCAAATGTGCGCCCGCCTATCTCCATGTCCGTGCGGTAGGTGCTGGTGAAAGTGGCCAGCATCTGTTTCTGCTGCTCCGGCTTCTTGTGGAAATTGTCGATGCTGCTGCCAACCAGGCCACTCGCGCTGAAATTCGGCAGCTCCTTGCGCAGGTCCGCTTCCGCTGCCTTGATCAGTTCCTCTATGGAACGATTCATGTAGATGATATTGCGCTCATTGTCGGCAATCATCACACCGGTGGACACATTGTCCAGCGCAATCTGGATGCGCAGGCTCTCATCGGCCACGCGTTTTGCTTCATTCACATCGAAACCCAGCTTGACCTGCATAACCTGCAACGCATCCAGCACCTTGCCGATTTCATCATGGTTGTCGATTTCAATACGATTGTCGTATTTGCCTTCGGATATTTTGCCGAAATAACCGATGGCACGCTGCAGCGGCACCACGATCGCGCGGATCAGCAGATAACCCAATACCAGTGACAGCATCAAGCCGAATACTATGGATGTGATCGACAAATTACGTGCGCTGATATATCGGCTTTGAGCATGTTCGTATGCCAGCTTCCCTTCATCCAGCTGCAGTTGGATCAGAGCATCAGCAGCTTCAGCGACTGGCGGGTACAACACTTCATATTTTTCCACGATTTTTCTGGCCTCAGCTACCTCGTGGTTGCGTAAAGCCGCAGCCGCAGCTTGGGTACCTTCTTTGGCAAGCACGCTTCTTGCCACAATAAATTTGTCCGCCAGCATCTTTTCTTCCAGGGTCTGAGATTTTGCCATATAGGCTTCCCAGGTCTTGTCGATCCTTACCTTGTTCTCTGCAATTCTTGCCACCTGATGCTTTATGTTTTCATCAGAGGGGAAAGCAATTCCATTGGTTATCGCAACGCGGTTGAGCAACAGTGTACGAACAGTTGTATCCAGTTGCCCCAACGCTATGGTGCGATCTTCGTATACGCTGTGCAGTGCCTCGTTACTTTTGTTCAAGTTGAGCAGACCGAATACTCCGATTCCCAACAACAGTAACGACATCAGGCTGAGAATAAATATCAGCCGTGCCTTGATGTTGAACTTTTTGAAAATATTGAGACGTGTGAACACGCTGACTTTCACCACATCGCCACTTTCAATTCTGAGATTATCGGCCCTGCCATCTCTAAATAATTGGTAGGCACGCTCTGCAGCTTCCACAGTGGTGCGGGAAGGTTTACCACGCACCGACATATAGCCGATCTTCTGCCCATTCTCATAAATCGGTGTGGCGCGCGCCGCTACCCAGTAGTAGTCGCCATTCTTGCAGCGATTTTTCACCAGTCCGCTCCAGGAGCGACCTTCATTCAGGCAGTCCCAGAAATCGGCAAATGCCTCCACCGGCATGTCAGGGTGGCGCACAATATTGTGTGGCTGCCCGATCAGCTCCGCCTCGCTAAAGCCGCTGATACGCTTGAAGTCTTCGTTGATGTAGGTGACCACGCCCTTCAAGTCAGTTTTCGACACAATCGAATCGGTGTCTGTCAGCTCGTATTCGTTGCTGGTTACCGGCATATTGTTACGCATGACTTCCCTCCCCCGATTGCTTTCTGATTCTGTTCATTCAATGCAATTTCATTCAGCCAGTAGGCATTGTTGATTTTATTGTTACCCATGCACCTTTGCAGCCTCGCCGTGTAACGCGATCCTCGATCCAGAATCCTCAATCCTGCTGTCAGAACTCTTCCCACTCGCTATCAGCGTTCTTTCCAGGCGACGCCGCCTTTGCCGCCAGCAGCTTTGCCTTGGCCGCAGGCTTGGCACGGGGCTTTGCCGAGGCAGGCAAGTTGGCTGCCGCCCTGGCTATTGCGCGTGATGCATCCCGGGACATGTCATCCAGTTTGAAAGTGCTGACCGAGCGCGCAAGATTCTGCGCCTGTTCTTCCAGCGACTCGGCTGCCGCTGCAGCCTCTTCGACAAGAGCCGCATTCTGTTGCGTCACATCGTCCATCTGGGTAATGGTCTGGTTCACCTGTTCGATGCCCTGACTTTGCTCTGCCGAGGCAGCGCTGATCTCGGACATGATGTCGGTGACACGTTTCACCGCACTGACAATCTCATCCATGGTTTTACCGGCGGCGTCCACCAGGCGTGTGCCCGCTTCGACTTTATCGACCGAGTCGCCGATCAGGGTTTTGATCTCCTTCGCCGCGGCTGCAGAGCGCTGCGCCAGATTGCGCACTTCGGAAGCCACCACCGCGAAACCGCGTCCCTGCTCACCGGCACGTGCCGCCTCTACCGCCGCATTCAACGCAAGGATATTGGTCTGGAAGGCGATGCCGTCGATCACCGCGATGATATCGACGATTTTGCGTGAAGATTCGTTGATCGAGCTCATGGTGCCGACGACTTCTTTGACGACGGAGCCGCCTTTTTCTGCCACGGTGCTGGCGTTATTGGCCAGCTGGTTGGCCTGCCTGGCGTTGTCTGCGTTCTGCTTCACGGTGGAGGTCAGCTCTTCCATACTGGCTGCGGTTTCTTCCAGGCTGGAGGCCTGCTCTTCTGTGCGCTGCGAAAGATTGCTGTTACCACTGGCAATTTCCCCGGCCGCGGTATTAATCGTATCGGTGGCTTCCCTGATCTGGCCGATAATTTCCGTGAGCCGATCAGAGGTCTCATTGGCATCATCCTTCAGCCGCCCGAAGGTGCCGCTGTACTCGTTGGTGATGCGATCGGTCAAATCGCCGCGCGCCAGTGCACCCAGCATGCGCACCACTTCCTGGAGGCCGCGATCCGAAGTTTCCATCAACTGATTGATGCCCTCGCCCAGCTGCCTGAAGAAACCTTCCTTGTCCTGCATGGCAATACGCTGGGAAAAATCGCCCTGCGCCGCCGCGCCAACGATAGCCGCCACCTCTTTTTCCACCGCGACTTCCGCCGTGCGGTCTTTCCATTCCAGTGCCGCGCCCAAACGCGCACCGCTGGTGTTGATGACCGGGTTTTCAGCCAGCGCAAAAGTGCGGCCACCGATCTCCAGCTGGGAGTTGTGCGTGCTGTTCAACTTTTCCATCATGGCTTTATGCTGCGCCGGGCTTTTATGGAAAACATCAATGCTGCTGCCCATCAATTTGTCCGCGTTGAAATTCGGCACATCTTTGCGGATGTCGCTCGCGGCTGTGTGCATCAATCCTTGCGCCGCCTTGTTCATGTAAATAATGTTGCGCTCCGGATTGGAAATCATCACGCTGGTGGAAACATTATCCAGGCCTATCCGGATGCTCAGGTTCTCGTTGGCGATCCGGCCCGCATCGGCCACATTAAAGCCCAGCGTGATCTGCATCGCCTTGATGGTATCCAGGAGCTGTCCCATTTCATCCGGACGACATGCGTCAATGTCATTGTAATATTTGCCTTGCGCTACATTTTTCAGCAACAGCATGACCTTGTTGAGTGGCTTGATCAGGCCGCTATACAGCACTACAACCGCCCAGATCGCCAGCAGCACACCTGCCAGCAGGAACACGATGGCCAGATTGCGCATGCTTTCATAACGGCTGATGGCATCCTGATATTGCCGCTTGGCGTTGGCTGTTTGCATCTCCAGGATTTTTTTCGAGTCTTCAGCAGCCGGCTCATACAGGGTACGCACCTTTTCCACCACAATCCGGTTGGCCAGCGCAATATCATGGTCGCGCAATGCACTCACTGCGGCCCGCAAACCCTCGACCACAAAGCGCTTCCTGTCCTCGGCAAACTTGTCCAGCAGCACTTTCTCTTCTGCCGTGGTGCGCGGATTGGCCGTGTATTCTTTCCAGATTCTGCTGATCTCGTCGATGTTCTGCTCGACTACTTCGGTATTTTTTCTGATGGCATCCGGTGTCGGCGTCACCAGGGAAACGGCGATCTGCAGGCGATTGGCCAGCATCAATTTCTGGATGGTGAAAATCTGGTTCATGGGAATGACACCATTCTCATAAACATCGCCCAGCCCGTCGCGCGCCTTGCCCATTCCCGCCAGGCCCATAGCGCCGATGGTGAGCATGATCACCGACATGGAGATCAGCACCAGCAACATGCGGAAGCGGATAGTGGTATTTTTCAGCAGATTCAGTTTTTCCAGCCAGCTGTGCTTGACGGCCTTGCCATCCTCGATCTGCAAACCGCCGTTCTGGCCGTTGCGGAACATGCTGTAAACCCGCTCATGTGCTTCCACCTCGGCACGCGACGGTTTGCTGCGCACCGACATATAGCCTGTGCACTGGCCATGCTCGTATATCGGCGTTGCATTCGCCCGCACCCAGTAGTAGTCACCATTCTTGCAGCGGTTTTTTACCATGCCGGTCCAGGGACGGTTCGATTTCAGCGATCTCCATAAATCGGCAAATGCCTCCACCGGCATATCGGGATGACGCACAATGTTGTGCGAAGCACCAATCAACTCGCTCTCTTCAAAACCGCTGATGCGCAGGAAATCCGGGTTGATATAGGTAATAATCCCCTTGAGATCGGTTTTGGAAACGATGGAATCCGTATCCTTGAGCACGTATTCCACATTAGTTACAGGTTGATTATTTTTCATTGTTATCCCTATCCCACGAATCAGATCATTGACTGGTAAAACCGGCTTACGCTACCGCATCTTCTATCAGTGCCATCTCCTGGCTACCCATCAATTTTTCAATATCCACCAGAATCAGCATGCGCTCATCCACCGTGCCCAGACCCACGATGTAACGCGTATCCAGCGCCGCAGACAGCATCGGTGCGGCCTTGATCTGATCGGGGGTCAGTGTCAACACATCAGACACACTGTCCACCACTACACCGACCACGCGGCTACTCAGGTTCAGGATGATCACCACGGTAAACTGGTCGTAGTCGATTTTGCCCAGGTTGAATTTGATGCGCAGGTCCACGATGGGCACAATAATGCCGCGCAGGTTGATCACACCCTTGATAAACGGCGGCGTATTCGCAATCACCGTCACTGCGTCATAGCCACGAATCTCCTGCACCTTGAGGATATCCATGCCATATTCTTCCTGCCCCAGAGTGAAGGTCAGGAACTCGCCGCCGCTTGCCCCGCCTGTTGTGCTCGTCTCAGTTGCCATTGTTGTCTCCCTTGTTGCCGTTATTTTTAAACCATGCAGCTGGTGCGTCATCGCAAGCCGCGTTAAAACTCTTCCCATTCGTCATCAGCGCCTTTTCCCGACGCGGCCTTGGCCGGCAGTGCCTTGAGTTTGGCAGCAGCAGGCTTGGCTGCCTGCCTGACCGGAGCCGGCAATGCCTGTCTGGACGGTGTTTTTGCCGCACTCGAGCTACGCTGTGCTGCTGCATTGTCCAGCTTGAACACGCTGACCGAGTGGCTGAGGTTCTGTGCCTCCTGCTCCAGCGACTCAGCCGCAGCAGCAGCTTCTTCAACCAGCGCCGCGTTCTGCTGGGTCACATCGTCCATCTGCGTAATGGCAAGGTTAATCTGCTCGATGCCGGCACTTTGCTGGGAGGAAGCGGCAGAAATTTCCGCCATGATGTCGGTCACCCGTTTCACCGCGCTGACGATTTCTTCCATGGTCTTGCCGGCCTGGTCCACCAGGCGGGTGCCGCCATCGACTTTCTCGACCGAGTCGCCGATCAGGGTTTTGATTTCCTTGGCTGCTGCCGCACTGCGCTGCGCCAGGTTGCGCACTTCAGCGGCGACCACCGCAAAACCGCGCCCCTGTTCGCCGGCGCGCGCCGCCTCTACCGCGGCGTTCAGCGCCAGGATGTTGGTCTGGAAGGCGATGCCGTCGATCACCGAGATGATGTCGACGATCTTGCGTGAGGATTCGTTGATCGAGCTCATGGTGCCGACGACTTCCTGCACCACGGCGCCGCCCTTCTCGGCCACCTCGCTGGCACCGTGAGCCAGCTGGTTGGCCTGTTTGGCATTGTCGGCATTCTGCTTCACGGTAGAGGTCAGCTCTTCCATGCTGGCTGCGGTTTCTTCCAGGCTGGAGGCCTGCTCCTCGGTGCGCTGCGACAGGTCAGTGTTGCCCTGGGCGATTTCCTTGGAAGCCGTGCCGATGGTATCGACAGAAAGCTTGATTTCATCGACCAGCTTCTTCAGGTTGGCTACCGTTGTGTTGATGCCATCTTTGGTTTCCCCAAACAGGCCGGGATAATCCCTGGTCATGGTCTGTGTCAGGTCGCCTTCGGCCAGCGCACTGGCCACACGCATGATGTCGCGCAGGCCGGTGTCTGTCACATCCGAGAGCTGGTTAAGCAGCTCGGATAAGGTCTTGGTGTAACCCTGCTTGCCATTCATCTCCATTTTCACGCTGAAGTCACCGCGCGCTGCGGCAGCTTCAACAATCTGCTGGATCTCGGCCACGACTTTGGTGAGTGAGTCTACGGTGCCGTTCACGCCATCTTTGGTGCGGCCAAATACGCCAGGGTATTCCTGAGTCATCTTCTGCGACAGATCGCCCGCTGCCAGTGCATTGGCAACACGCATGACGTCAGTCAGGCCGGTATTGGTCGTGGCAGAAAGCTTGTTCAGCGCACTGCCCAGCTCTCTGGCAAAGCCTTTGTGCGCATTGAGATCGATCTGTTTGCTGAAATCCCCCTGCACCGCCGCTCCGACGATCGCTTCAATGTCGGCCACAACTCTCTTCAGGGCATTCTGCATGGTCTGCATGGAATCCAGCATCTGCCCGATTTCGTCGTGGCTTTCGATCGTGATGCGGCTGGACAGATCACCATCGGCAATTTTTCCCGCCACATCCACTGCCGCTTGCAGACCACGACCGATACCGCGGATCAGCAAGAACCCCATCAGCGCAGCCAGCGCAACACCAAGGATGATCAGCGTCAGCGCAACGGCACGGATCGTAGCAAAGCGGGAAACTGAATGTTCATACTCTTCCTTGGCGACATCGAGCTGCAGCTTGATCAGTGCGTTAATCCCCTCGCGCACGGGCGCATACAGCGGGCGCACTTTGTTGACGACGATGCTTTCGGCCAGCTTAATCTCATGCTTGCGCAGTGCGGCCTGGGCCGGACGCAAGCCTTCGATGACGAATTTCTTGCGATCTTCGGCAAATTTATCGGCCAGCTTTTTTTCTTCCGGGGTGAGATAAGTCGCCATATAGGCATCCCAGTTCCTGGTGATGACCTCGATATTGCTGTCCATGTCAGACATATATTTCTGGATGCTCTCATCCGATGGATCGATGATGGAGTTGGCAATCGCCAGACGATTGTTTAGCAGATTACGCACCACCGTATCCAGCTGTCCCATGGGGAGAGTGCGGTCTTCATACACCGAGCGCAAGCCTTCATTGCTCTGCGCCATGCCCCACAAGCCATACGCGCCGATACCCATCAGCAAAACTGACAGGAAGGCAATCACCACTGCCAGTCGGGTCTTAATTTTCATGTTGTTCAGATTCATTCTTATCTCCCTCGATATTCAAATTACTGCGACTTCAATCAGTGCTTGCACCTGTCAATTTCAAATTGTTTTGCCTATCCTGCATGGGTTGCCTGCTGCACACCCAGTGCGCTTACATCCAGTATCAATGCCACCTTGCCATCGCCCATGATGGTCGCCCCGGACATGCCGGGCACCTTGCGGAAATTCGATTCCAGGCTCTTGATCACCACCTGGTGCTGGCCCAGCAGCTCATCCACCAGCAGCGCAGTTTTCCTGCCTTCGGCCTCGATAATCACCACGATGCCCTGGCTCAGCTCGGTAATTGCCGGCTGGATATTGAACACGTCATGCAATGCCAGCAGCGGCAGGTATTCCCCGCGCACACGCAGCAAACGGCCTTCACCGCTGACCGACTTGAGATCCTCTTCGGTGATCTGCAGCGATTCAACAATGGAGCCCAGCGGCACGATGAAAACCTGCCCGGCCACCGAGACCGACAAGCCATCGAGTATGGCCAGCGTCAGCGGCAAACGAATGGTGGTGCGCGTGCCGAACCCCTCCACCGAATCCAGCTCCACGCGCCCGCCCAGCTCGGCAATGTTGCGCTTCACCACGTCCATGCCGACACCGCGACCGGAAACATCGGTGATCACATCGGCAGTGGAGAATCCTGCCTCGAAAATCAGCATCCATACCTGCTGGTCGCTCATCTCGTTGCTGACTGCCAAGCCGCGTTCGCGCGCCTTGCTCAAGATCTTGTTGCGATTGAGGCCGCCGCCATCATCGGCGACTTCAATCACGATACTGCCGCCCTGATGGAAGGCATTCAGGGTGATCGTGCCATGTTCGGATTTTCCTGCTGCCAGCCGTTTCTCCGGCGTCTCGATGCCATGATCGAGGCTGTTGCGGATCAGGTGAGTCAGCGGGTCGGCAATTTTTTCTATCAGGCTCTTGTCCAGCTCGGTAGTTTCGCCCAGCGTTTTCAGCTCGACTTTCTTGTTGAGCTTGCTTGCCACATCGCGCACCACACGCGGGAAGCGGCTGAACACAAAGGAAATCGGCAGCATGCGTACCGACATCACTGCTTCCTGGATGTCGCGGGTATTGCGGTCGAGCTGGTTCAGGCCGTTTTGCAGCCTCTCCAGTACTGTCTCGTCGAGCTGGGAGGCAGACTGAGCCAGCATGGCCTGGGTAATCACCAGCTCCCCCACCAGGTTGATCAGCTGATCCACTTTTTCCACGCTCACGCGGATCGAGCTTTCTGCGGCAGGCGCTGCCACCCTGTCTGAAGCGCGCCGGGTAGGATGTGCCTCGGCTGCCACCAGTGACGGCGCGGCAGGCGCCTGTTTTGCCTCTTCCACGGCTACCGCTACGGGTGACTGGATCTCGGTAAAGAAACCGAAACCCTGTTTGTCTTCCTGCTCGGCAATTTGCTGCGGCGTATCTTCAAAGAATCCATATCCCGCATCACTCTCTGCTGTAGCAGCGGGGGCAGGTATCTCATCGAAAAAACCATAGCTGTCATCGGCTGCGGCAGGTGTCGGCACATCAGCGAAGAAACCGTAATCGTCATCTTCCTGAGCAGATTTTTCGGCAACCTTCTTTTTTGATTTTTTGGATTTTGCCGTCTTGGGCAATTCAGCGACTGCGGCAGATTGTGAGAAGGAAAGCTGCTCCAGCTTCTCGCATACCGTCCTGATCACATCCTGATCGACCTCGCCCTCGTCGCGGTGCGCAGCCAGTTGCATCGAGATGGCATCTCCCGCCTCAAGGAAGGCGCTGACCATCTCGTCCGTCAGCGTCATTTCCTGCTTGCGCAGCTTGTCCAGCAGCGTTTCCAGCACATGCGTCACTTCGGTCATATCGGTAAAGCCGAAGGTGCCGGCACCGCCCTTGATGGAGTGCGCCGCACGGAAGATCGCATTCAGGTCATCCATGCCGGGGTCAGACACATCCAGCGCCAGCAGCAAGCTCTCCATGGAAGCCAGATGCTCGGCGGCCTCCTCAAAAAAAACCTGATAAAACTGACTTAGATCAATACTCATAATTTCAAGTCACCTGATAATCTGCCTGCTTTTTAGCCTGCATTTGAGCAAGCCGGTTTGGTGTCACCCTGTTTTTTTTCGGCACAGCAAAACCCCTTACGCCCTGGCAAAAGCGTAATTTCCTGCTTCAGTCTTTTATCGCCCCCTGCCGTCAATTAGGAGCAGCGCACATGCTTTAGTGCCTGCGTCAGCCAATCACTTTCTTGACGACTTCCAGCAATTTTTGCGGATCGAACGGCTTCACTATCCAGCCCGTTGCACCCGCAGCCTTGCCTTGTGTTTTCATCGCATCGCTGGATTCGGTTGTGAGCATCAGAATCGGCACACTCTTGTAGGCTGGCATGGCACGCAAATTCTTGATCAGGGTCAAACCGTCCATGCGCGGCATGTTCTGGTCGGTCAGCACCAGATCCACTGTCTTGCCCTTGGCCTTGTCCAGCGCCTCCTGACCGTCTGTTGCTTCGATGATTTCATATCCTGCACTCTTCAGCGTAAACGCCACCATCTGGCGTATCGAGCTGGAATCGTCCACACTTAAAACCGTTTTTGCCATTACTGTTCCCCTGAAAATTCAATAGTCAGATTCTCAAAATAAATCGATGTCGCCCGTTTCCATCTTGTCCTGGCGCACCGGGTTACGATTACCCATCTCTTCAGACCTGGCAAATATATCACTGATTTCTTCGCGCATTTTCTCGATCTTGTTGCGCGACGCGGCATGTCCCTGTGATGCCTCTCTCGACCACTCGCCGAGGCGGTTCCAGGCCGACTCCACGCTGCCTATGCGCGTATGCGAATGCTGCAGCAGCTGGCCCACCATATCCTGGAACTGCAACGAGGTAATGGCGCGTCCTACCACCACATCCACTTCCTGTGCAATTTCATTTTGCTGCTCGATCACCTGCGCCATTCTGGTGTTGGATTCCTGCACCTGGCCCAGCTTCTCCTGCATTTTCTGCTTGGCTGCCTGTGCCAGGCTGACATCCAGCGAGGCGATGGTGTTGACCGTTTCTTCCGCCTGGGCAATCGCGCTGATCATCTGCGTGATGTCATTGCGTATCTGCTGGCTGAATTTTTCCGAGCGGCTGGAAAGTTTCCTCACCTCATCGGCCACCACGGCGAAGCCACGCCCGGATTCACCTGCACGCGCCGCCTCGATAGCCGCATTAAGCGCCAGCAAATTGGTCTGCTTGGCAATGCGGTCCAGCTCGACCAGCACATTGAGGACGCTCATCACCTGATCGCCGACGCCGCCAATTTTCACCACCAGCTCGCGCCCCAGCTTGCCGTTGTTGACGATGCTGTTTACCAAGGTGTCCAGATTTCTAATCATCTCATTCGAGTCGGCCATAAACTGCTGTACCGCTGACTCGTCATGGCCATGGGCGACAAAAGCCAGCGCCGCATCGCGCTGGCTCTTGATCAGGTTCTGCATGCCGTTAAAGCTGGCAAACAGCTTTTCGATCGCATCCGACAGCAGGGCCTGCACCTGGTTCAGGTCGGCACTTGCTCCGGCAAAGTGAGTGGCAAATTGCGGATGGGTTTGCAACAGCACGCTCTCCACGGCGCTTTGCTGGTTTTCCATTACCTCCGCATCGCTGTATTTTTCCCGCGTTACCGGGCGCAGCAGCAGCCACGCGACGATCAGTGCCGCAACCGTAACCGCGCTCTGCAACAGCGAGTCAAGCCAGCCAGTTGCGATCCCGCCCAGCCACCAGTGCAGCAGCCACGCAGCCAGCGCAATACCTGCCAGCGCTACCACCCTGCCACTGACTTGCTGTTTATCTTGCATTGTTGCCCCCCTTTAAAGGCTGCTCTCGCTGAGCAGCTCCTTGATATCCAGAATCAGCACAATCTCGCCTTCGCTCGACATGGTTACGCCGGCCACACCCTTGGGGCGGAAGGTATCCAGCGATTTGATCACCACATCATCATGGCCGGCAAAGCCGTCTGCCGAAAGAATAAAGCTGTGATTGCCCATCTGCATCAGCACGCCCACCTCGGATTTGCCCGAATCTTCCCAGCCGATCAATTCGGCCAGCGACAGCAATGGCAGCACTTCGCCGCGCACCACCATGGTGGGCTTGCCGGAGATAAGTTGCTGTTCTTCCGGTGTTACCGACATGATCTCGCGCACCATGGACAGCGGCACCGCAAAAGGCTGATCACTCAGGCGCAGCAGCAGTACCGGCAGGATCGCCAGCGTCAGCGGCAGAGAAATGGTAAATACCGAGCCCCTGCCCGGTTCTGACTGGATCGAGATCGAGCCATTCAGCTTCTGGATATTGGTCTTGACCACATCCATGCCGACGCCGCGGCCGGACACGCTGGAAATTTCATCCTTGGTCGAGAATCCGGGCAGGAAAACCAGATTCAGGCTTTCCTCCTCACTCAGCGCACTGGCCGCTTCCGGCGTAATCAGGCCTTTCTCGATCGCCTTGTTGCGCAGCACATCGGCGCGCATGCCGCGGCCATCGTCGGCAATGCTGATCACGATGTGATCGCCTTCCTGGCGCGCACTCAGCTGCACGATACTTTTCTCAGGCTTGCCAGAAGAAGAGCGCTGCTCGGCGCTTTCCACGCCGTGGTCAACCGCATTGCGCACCAGATGGACCAGAGGGTCGTTCAAATCCTCGATCATGGTCTTGTCGATTTCGGTTTCCTCACCCGACAACACCAGCTCCACATCCTTGCCCAATTGCCGCGCCAGATCGCGCGCCAGGCGCGGATATTTCTTGAACAATCGGCCGATCGGCTGCATGCGCGTATTCATCACCGCATTCTGCAAATTCACCACCAGCATATCGAGCTGGCTGACCGCTTCGTCCAGCGATTTAAGCGTTACCGGATCGGCACGCCCTTGCAGAATATCGGTGCGCAAGTGGGTCAGACGGTTTTTCGTCAAACCTATTTCACCGGACAGGTTGAGCACCTGATCCAGTCTGTCCGTGTCGACACGGATGGTATTGTCCTTGGCCTGCTCGCCTTCACGCCGCGAGGCTGAAGGTGCAGGGCTGCCCGGAATATCACTGGCGCGGCGGCCAAAAGCGCTGACCTTGAGCTGGTGTTCATCGATCACCACAGGCGTTGCCGGCTCGGGTGAGGCAGTTTGCTCCACGGCAGCGGGTGCCGGTGCCGAGGCTGCGGCAGGCGCGGGGGTGGAGCCAAGCAGGGCATGATAGAGCTGGTTCCAGTCCGGCCCGCTTTGCGCAGCCGTCCGCAATGCAGTGGAAATAACCGGCGCAGCGGGTGCTGCCGTGGCTGCCTGGGCAGCTGGCGCCACGGCTACCGCCACCGCCTTGGCCGGCGCCGCTACTGCGGCGACCTGCTCACCTTTCAATGCTGCTTCCAGTGCTGCCAGGATGTTGGCAGGTGCAGCCTGCGGCTGGGTGTTTTTGCCCAGATCGTTGAACATCAGACGCACCTCGCCGGTGGCAGCCAGAATCACGTCCAGCAGCGTCGGCGTCAGCTGTAACTCGCCATTGCGCAATTTATCAAACAGGTTTTCAGTCAGGTGGCACAGGGTAACCAGTTCATGTGCATTCAGGAAGCCGGCGCCGCCCTTGATGGTGTGGAAACCGCGAAATATCACATTCAGCAAGGCACGGTCTTCCGGAGACTTCTCCAGATCCATCAGCTTGCTGTCGACATCGGACAGCAGGTCGGAGGCTTCCAGCAGGAAATCCTGCAACAACTCTTCCATCCCTGTGAAGTCGCCCATTTTAGAACCCCAGACTTTCTAGCAGATCATCTACTTGCGCCTGGCTGGTGACAACGTCAGTGCGCCCGGCCGCATTCACCACGGGCCCGTTTAACAAACCAGTGTCTATTTTCACGCCAGCAGGGGCGTGGTGTACCAGCAGGGTAACCAGTTGCTGCTCCAGGTTCTGCGTCACTTCCATGATCTTTTTGATGACCTGCCCGGTCAGATCCTGGAAATCCTGCGCCATCATGATCTCGGTCAGATGTGCATTGGTCTGCCTGGTCTGCTTCGGTACCTCGATCAGGTAGGCATGGGTGCGCGTCGCCAGTTGCTTGAACTGCTCCACATCCATCTTTTGATCGAACAGTTTTTGCCAGTCTGCCGCCAGAGCCTTGGCATCATTCTCGACCTTTTCCACCACCGGCTGCGCCGCCTCCGTGGCATTCAGCACACGCTCGGCAGCCTGCTGCGTCATGGTGGCGATATAGTTGAGGCGATCACGCGCATCAGGGATGGCGGACGCGGCCTGCTCGAGGTGTTTGTCGTAGCCGAGTTCCTTCAGGGTATTGTGCAGCTCACGCGTCATCTTGCCGATTTCGTTGATGACGCTATCCTCGCCACCTTTTGCCGGGGAAGCTGCCGGGGCAGCCTGCGCAGCAAGCGCGGCCGGCCTGGAGCTGCTGCTGTCGCTGTTCGCCTGCACGATGCTGTCAAACAGTGCTTCTAAATCGTCAGAGTCGTTGTTAGCCGTCACTTTTTTATTCATGGCATCACTCACTTCTGCATGGTTTGAAATATTTTTTGCAACTTTTCATCCAGTGTCGCCGCGGTAAAGGGCTTGACCACATAGCCCGATGCCCCCGCCTGTGCGGCTTCAATAATGTTTTCGCGCTTGGCCTCGGCAGTCACCATCAGCAGCGGCAAATGCTTCAGCGAGGGGTCGGCGCGAACCGCGCGCAGCAGGTCTATGCCGGACATGTTGGGCATATTCCAGTCGGACACGATAAATTCAAAGTCCCCGCCGCGCAGCTTGGCCAGGGCCTCGACACCGTCTTCTGCCTCGTGGACATTGGTGAATCCCAGCTCCTTGAGCAGGTTGCGCACTATTCGTCGCATGGTAGAGAAGTCATCCACTACCAGAATTTTCATATTTGGATCAGGCACAATTTCCTCCGTTACTAGCTATAGTTTGAAAATGATTCAGTCATACTTGGCGTTGCACACCCATTATCGCTACATCAGCAATGGCCGCAACGTTTCCGACAAGGCGATTGAATCAAATTTCGATACGTAACTATCGACGCCCACCCGTTTCCCCATTGCACGATTCGCTTCTGATGACAGCGAGGAGTGCATCACTACCGGTATGTTATCAAAGCGCCTGTCCGCCTTGATATGTTGTGTCAAAACATAGCCGTCCATTTCAGGCATTTCGGCATCCAGCAGTATTACCTGGATCTGGTCGTGCAAGTCCGTGCCGGTATTGTGTGCCGCTTCGGCCAGCCCCTTGAGACGTTGCCACCCTTCCTGCCCGTTATGCGCCTGGATATGTTTCACTCCCATCTTATCCAGTACTTCGGCTATTTTCTTACGAGCCACAGCCGAGTCATCTACGAAGAAGACGGACTTTTCATGGCCTTTTTCCAGCCTGTCGATATTACCCACCACCGCATCGCCAAATGCGGTGGACAGGATCTGCTCTACATCCAGGATCGAAACCAGCGAACCATTGGGCAGCTCGGTGATGGCCGTAATCAGGTTGTTGTTGTTGGATACCATGCCTTCGGCAGCACGCACCTTGTCCCAGTCCACGCGGATGATGCGATCGACATCGCGCACCAGAAAGCCGAGCACGTGGCGGCTGTATTCGGACACCATCATGACTTTCTGTTCCTCCGGATTGCCCAGGCCCATAAAAGTCGCCAGATTGAGTACCGGCATCACGTGTCCGCGCAGGCTGACGATACCGTCCACGCCATGCGGCATATTCGGTGTCTTGGTGATGCGCACGGCACGCGTCACCTCTTTCACCTTGAATACGTTGATGCCAAAGATCTCGTTGGAGCCGATGGAGAACAGCAGGATTTCCATTTTGTTGGAACCCGCCAGATTGGTGCGCGCATCCACAGAGTCAATCAGGCTGCCGTGCTCATTGTTGTGTGTCGTCATTTGTTCGAAGGCCATGATTCATTCCTCTCATCAGGTCAACAGGCGCGTCAATGTCTGCGCCAGTTTTTGCGGCTCAAATTTGGGTACGTATTCATCCACGCCGACCGCCTTGCCCAGCTGCTGGTTGGATTCGCTGGAAAGCGACGAGTGCATCAGCACCGGTATGTTGGCGAAGCGCCGGTCTTCCTTGATCTTGCGCGTGAGCATGTAGCCGTCCATCTCCGGCATTTCCACGTCGGTAAGGATCACCTGCATCAGGTTGCTTACCGGCTGATGTGTTGCATCCGCGTAATCGGCCATTTTTTTCAGCTCCTGCAAGGCCTGATTGCCGTTTACTGCGGAAATGTAATGAACCTGCATGGCATCCAGCGTGCGCTCGATCTGCTTGCGTGCCACGGATGAATCGTCGACGAAAAATACCGTGCGGTTGGGAATCCCCAATGGCTGCACGCTCTTCAGTGCAAAATCCTCCCCACCAAACTGCCCGGTATCGGCCAGCACTTTTTCCACGTCCATCATCATCACCAGGCGCTTGTCCGGCAGCTCGGTCACCGCCGTTACCAGGCCGCCCATCTGGGCATTCAGCATCTCCGGTGGTACGCGCATGGACGACCAGTCCAGGCGCAGGATGGTATCCACCGCTTCCACCAGGAAACCCTGGGTGTGGCCGTTATATTCGGTCACGATCATGATGGCCGGCCTGGTATCCGTTTGCATATTGGTGTATTTGGCCAGGTCGATCACCGGCACCAGCTGGCCGCGCAGGCTCACCATCCCCTCCACACAAGCCGGCATTTCCGGCGCCTTGGTAATATCGGGAATGCGCATCACTTCGCGCACCTTGAATACGTTGATGCCGTAGGTTTCCCGTCGCCCGCTGCGGTTATCCAGCCCCAGGGTGAACATGAGAATTTCCAGCTTGTTGGTGCCCGCCAGTTTGGTGCGCGCATCAATATTTTTTAATAATTCTGACATTTCCGACTCCTTTTAAAGGGGAGGTTAAAGAGGGAGGCATCCGCGCCTCACAAGCAACTCTTTCAATCCCGGCCCTTGCCTGCCCTTCGTGCTACACCTCAAAACGGCCTACTACGCCCTGCAATTCATTCGCCAGTTCTTTCAAATGCGTTCCGCTTTGCTCCGACTGGGCAATAATTGTGTGATTCTCTTCTGCCATCTGCGCAATACCTTCCACATGGCGTGCAATGTCGTTGCTGGCTGCACTTTGTTCTGCTACCGAAGTGGCGATATCACTTACTCCCCTGCTGGCCTGCTCGACCGCCAGTCCGGCCTGCTTCAATACATTGGAAACCAGCTCGATCTGACGATGGGTGGACTGCAATGAGCGCAGACCATCCTGCACAGATTTCTCCGCCAGGTCAGACTTCTGTTGCAGTGACTGGGTAACCTTGTCGATCTCGTTGGCCGATTGTGCTGACTTCTCGGCCAGCTTGCGCACTTCGTCTGCCACCACGGCGAAGCCACGTCCCTGCTCGCCCGCACGCGCGGCTTCAATCGCCGCATTCAGTGCCAGCAGGTTGGTCTGGTCGGCAATATCCTTCACCTGTTGCGTCATGCTGGCAATGGTGCTCGTGCTTTGGATGAATTCGTTTACGGCTGCCGCTATCAGCTTGACGCTCTGCTCGATCTGACCTATTTCCCTGATCATTTCCTGTGTGCTGCTATTGCCTTCCCGCGTGCGCGCCAGGCTTTGCTCGGACAGATCTCGCACTTCGGCGGTGTTGTCGGCCACTGAAGTGATGCTCACCGTCATTTCCTCCATGGCAGACGCCATGGAAGCGGCCGCCTCGCTCTGCGCCTGCGCACTCTGGGTGATTTGCGCAAATGAATTGGACAGCCGGGTGGCCGTCTCGGCCACATCGTCCGCATTCTCATGTGCCTGGGCAATAATTTCCGAGAACGTGCCCATCAGCACATTAAATGCTCTTGCTGCATCGGCGAGTTCACATTTTCCATACACCTTTACCCGGCGTGTCATATCGCCATCTGCCGCGATTTGCCGCATTACCTCGCTCATAGCAGCCGCCGGAACCGTCACGCTGCGGATGATTTGCATGGCGAAATAACCGGTAGCCAGCAGCAATAGCACAACAATGCCGATATTGATGTTTTGTGCGCGCGTGTTTTTGCTTTTCAGCGCTTCAGCCTGGCGTTTTTCCAGATCGAGGTTGTAGCTGTTGATGGCATCAATGTCGCCTTTAAGCGGCTCGTTCAGCACGCTTACTTTTTCACGCTCGATGCGAAAGGCATCCGCCACATTGCCCGCCTTGAGCGCAGCCAGCACAGGCTCCAGCCCTTCCTTCAGGTAGGCAATGCGATGCGCCTTCCATGTTTCATACAGCGCATGCTGCTTGTCATCAGCGCTCAGTGTTGCCTCATAGCGCCTGGCAGACTCGCTGATTTCATCGCGATTTTTATAAAACTCCGCCTCGCGCCGAGCCAGCCGTGCGGGTTCAAAGTTGATCCCGGCATCCATCAGGATTACGCGGTTGCGCGCCATCAGGTATACGATCCTGCCGAAGGCTTTCACATTTTCCGTGGTCTGCTGCGCCTCGGCCTGCACTTGCTCCATCGCCCGGTTGCCGGTGAGCGCGCCATAAATGGTACTTCCCAGCATTAAAACGGCAATTACGCTAACCAGTAATATCAGCCTTGTCGCGATTTGCATGTTTTTGAAGAGGGCCATCATTTATTTACACCTTGAACTGGTCCACACTGCTCTTGAGTTTTACAGAAAAACGCTCCAGCTCCTGCACCGCATCCACTGTGCTGCGTACCGCCATATTGTTGCTCTCGGCCATGCCGGCAATGTTTTCGACGTTTTGCGCGATATCACCACTGGCCTGCTTTTGTTCGTTGGCTGCAACCGTGATGTTGTCCACTCCGGCATTTACACCACTCACCAGTTCGTTGGCCTGCGCCAGGATTGCAGCCACATTCTTGATATGCGCCTGGCTGCTCTGCAATGATTGCAAGCCGTTCTGCACACTGCGTTCAACCTGTTCGCTCTGGTCGCCCAGCGTTTTGGTTACCACATCAATCTGGCTGGCAGACTGGGCGGATTTTTCTGCCAGTTTGCGCACTTCATCTGCCACCACGGCAAAGCCGCGCCCCTGTTCGCCTGCACGTGCTGCCTCGATGGCAGCATTCAGCGCCAGCAGATTGGTTTGTTCGGCAATTTCCCTGACCTGCTGCGTCATCCCGGTAATGCTTTGCGTGCTGTGCACAAAGGCTTCAACTGTTTTGGCCAGTTTGTGCACTTCATTTTCCACCTGGTTGATCTCACCCATCATCTGCTGCAGGTTTTTCTGGCCGCTGTTGGCTCGCTCCAGGCTTTCCTGCGACAGCTGCGCCACACTACTGCTTGCGTCCGCCACCGCGGCAATGCTGACACTCATTTTTTCCACTGCACGCGCCGCACTACCTGCCGCATCGCTCTGGTTCTGCGAATTTTCCGCCACCTGCCCGGTATTCACCGACAGGTGATGCGCAGCACTGCCCACCTCTTCTGCATGGTTGTGTACCTGCTGCACGATGCGCTGGAAATTTTCCAGCAGCCCATTGAACACCGTGGCAATGCGCCCAATTTCATCACCGCTCTCCACCGGAGCACGCTGGGTCAAATCACCGCTCTTCCTGATTTTCAGCATGGTTTCTTCCAGCACGATGGCAGGCTGTATCGCATTGCGTATCAGCGCTGAAATCAGGAAGTACAGCAGAATTTGCAATATCAGCTGGCCCATCCACAGCATGGCGGTCAGCTTGCCCAGCTCACGATGCTCCTGCTCCAGATTGAGCGTCAGGCTGACAGCACCAAGCACGGTGCCTTCCGCAACAACGTGGCATTGCATGCAGTTTGCGCCATGAAAATCCTTGCTGGCGAAAAACGGCACCACCACACGCAGCGCGGGGCGACCACCATTCAAGAGCCGACTCTGGGTCACCCTGGAAGTCAGCGCATTGCGATCCAGCTCATCCTGCGCCTGCTCTTCCTGCATGCCATTGCCATAAGCTTCCTGCACCGGCTTGCCGCGCACCATGTGGAAATCATCAACTCTGTCCTGTCCAGCCATCTTTTTAAAGAACGTACTGCGCGCCTGCGCGTCGCTGATGCTGCCATTCAGCATCATGGCATTCAGCGCCAGGAAGGATTGATTGGCACTGCTCTCAGCATTCTGCCGTGCGTTGTCGTACAGCTTGTTCTCAAATTGCTTCATCACCCAGAATTGCGCCAGCATCAATACCAGCAGCACAACGAGCTGAATCGGTATCTGCAATTTGTTGCGCAATGAAAGTCCGTGCCACCAGCTGCTCACGATTTATCCCCCAGCATTTCTTTTATTATTTTCATGATCCGCATTTAATTTGCCGAGCAAACAACTTTTCTTCACCCGTACGCTGTTAGCGGCAACACCCGATAAATCTTTAATTTTTCACGTTATCCGGCAAGCACATCGCTTCCTCAGCGTGCTCCCGCAAGCGGCACTACCAGGTTTGACGGTATGTTGGGTGGCAGGGACACCTGCGCAGGCGCCATCACCGGTGCCGAGGCTGCCGCAGAGGCTCCGATCAATTTGCCCTGCACTTCATTACCGACTTCATCCAGCTCAACCGTGCCACCATCCTTCTGTGCAGCTTCCGCCGCTTCCTTGTTCATCACAATAATGCTGATGCGGCGATTGATCGGATTGAGCGGGTCCTTCTTGTCAAACAGTACCGCCGAAGCCAGCCCCACCACGCGTGCAACTTTACCGTCATCCATGCCGCCCGCAATCAGCTCGCGGCGCGATGCATTGGCGCGGTCCGCCGACAGATCCCAGTTACTGAATCCTTTGCGGTCGGTGGCATAAGGTTGCGCATCGGTGTGGCCGGACAAACTTATTTTGTTGGGCATCTCGTTCAGCATCTTGCCGATCTCATGCAGAATTTCCTTGGTGTAGGGCTCCAGCTCGGCACGACCTATCCTGAACATCGGCCGATTTTTCTCGTCCACAATCTGGATGCGCAAGCCCTCACTGGTGATGTCGAGCAATATCTGGTTTTTGAATTGCTTCATCCTGGCATTGTTGTCGATTGCCTTTTCAATGCCGGCCTTGAGTGCCTTCAGCTTTTCCAGCTCCTTCTTCTTTTCCATTTTGATCAGGTCTTCGGTGGCAGCCTTGATGTTGATGATTTTCTTCTCGCTGGGCAGTTCGCCTTCCTTGACCTGACCGATTGAGCGCGTCAGATCTTTGCCGCCTCCCTTGATGATGCTGGAGCTATCGCCACTGCCGCTTCCTCCCATCAGCGCAACCTTGAGCGGCGTTTTGAAATATTCGGAAATACCGTTCAGGTCGCCCTTGGTGGTAGAACCCAGCAGCCACATCAGCAGGAAGAACGCCATCATCGCCGTCACGAAGTCGGCGTAGGCAATCTTCCACGCGCCACCGTGATGACCGCCGGCCACCTTTTTGATGCGCTTGATTACGATGGGTCTTTTTTCTTCGCTCGCCATGGCTGTTTTATCGCTCGTAATTTGTGAGGGCGTCTAGCGTTTCTGCTTGACGTGCTCCTCCAGCTCGGCGAATCCCGGACGCTCGGTGGAAAGCAGTGCCTTGCGGCCAAATTCAACCGCCATGGCCGGGGCATAGCCATTCAGGTTGGCCAGCAAGGTCACCTTGATGGTCTGCAGCATTTTGCTGGATTCATCCGCCTTCTGCTCCAGCAGCCCCCCCAGCGGGCCGACAAAACCATAGGCCAGCAAGATACCAAGGAAGGTTCCCACCAGCGCATGCGCAATCAATATGCCCAGCTCTGCCGGAGGGATACCCACAGATTCCATGGTATGCACAACCCCCATCACCGCCGCCACAATACCGAAGGCCGGCATCGCATCACCCAGCTTGGCGACGACATGCGAGGGAACCAGCGCTTCATGATGGTGCGTTTCGATTTCCACATCCATCAGGTTTTCAATTTCCATCGAGTTGAGGTTGCCGCTGACCATGATGCGCAGGTAGTCGGTAAGGAACTCAACCACGTGATGATCAGCCAGTATCTTGGGATACTTGGCAAACACCGGACTCTCATGCGGATTTTCTACATCGCCTTCGATCGCCATCAGGCCTTCCTTGCGCACCTTGCCGAGCAGCTCGTACAACAGCGCCATCAGCTCCATATAGCTGTCTTTAGTGTATTTCGAGCCTTTCAGCACGGTAGGCAGCGCCTTCAGGGTTGACTTGATCGTCTTGCTGGTATTGCCGACAAAGAATGCACCTGCCGCCGCACCGCCGATCATGAGCAGCTCAACCGGCTGAAACAGCGCGCCCATATGCCCGCCGGCCAAGGCAAAGCCCCCGAACACGGAGGCTGCGACCACTATGTATCCAATTATCACCAGCATGATTCAAGCCCTTTTATAGTTAGCCCATGTAGCATAACTAGTTTGTAGCGTAGCAGCCAGTATTCTGTTTCCATTCGCTAAACAGCCCGCAAATCCAACACCTTTTCACGCGTTTGCAGACAGGCACAATAAAACTGAAACGCCGTTAATACTGAATGAAAGTCTCAGTATTAACGGCGTTCGGGGATTAAGTCTCAGACTGCGGCAGCTTCGATCTGCGCGGCTTTCTTGGTTTTGCCGGCGCGCGAAGGTGGACGGCAAATGCCGCAGGTATAGTTATCGCACAGTTCGTCGGTATGAACCACGAAATGACCGCCACACTCTGTGCAGGGGGTCAGTTGCAGCATTTTGGCATCAAAGAAACGCAGCATGAACCAGGCGCGGGTAATGCTTAATACCGGCTCGTCATCGCTCTGGCCAGCCTGCTCCAGGTACAGGCGGTAGCTCTTGATCAGTGCTTCTACGCCGCTAACGCCGGCGTGTTTTAGCAGGAACTGGTGAATATCGATAAACAGTGAAGAGTGGATATTGGGCAACCAGCTCATGAACCAGTCGGTAGAGTAAGGCAACATGCCCTTGGAAGGGGATTCGCCCTTGACCTCCTTGTACAGTTTCAGCAGACGCTCACGACTGAGAGAGGTTTCCTCCTGCAGCAGTTGCAAACGCGCGCCGAGGTTGATCAGTTCGATCGCAATCTGGATTTCACGCGCTTCGTTGACGACGCTCTTGTTTTTCATGATCTCCCCCTGTCTCTCGGTTAAGCTGCCAGCACTGCTACGGGTTGTGCCGCCATCAGAATGGTGGCGTGTGCCTGCGACATCATTCTGTCCTTGTTGAAATCAGTCACCATATTGAGCAACAGATGCTCATCGATACGAAAACGGCACAGCAACATGTCGGAGGCAGCCATTTTCAGGATTTGTGCCGGAGTCAGTCCGGCAATCAGATCGGCCATTTCAGCGCTTACACCCAGACGAAAAATTGCTGACACCTTGTCATTCTGTACCATCTGTTGAGCCAGCAGCATGTATGACAAGTTAGCGTCCCTGATTTCTTCGCCAATCTGGCTTTCTTCGCGTATCTGGTTTGTATGCATTTTTCTCTCCCCATCAAATCGTTTTGTCCGGCCCGGCTACTACTCTTGTTCGACGGCTGCATTCTGCAAGTTAACCATTATGGGAAGAATCAGAGGATTTCCGATTCTTTTGTAAGAAGAATTCCTACACCCCAACCTCAGTGGCGCAAGGCAACCCGTGGTTTTTCCTCGAATAGAACCGCATAAATCGAGCTTATTCGCGATTTGTGTAGACACGCTTCAACATATCCTATTCCCCGAATGCAGGAACTCTAGCTTGGCGAAGCACCCTAATTGACTTGAGTTCACAAGCATTGACCACAAAAAACAGATGGGACTATCCTGTCGCCTCATGGCCTCACTATAGCCACCACTAACAACCGCGGATACAAAACAGTATGAGCAATCCATTTTCCGCCCGCTGGAGTGCATCAGGCAGCAATCTGTGCACGGGACACTGGGAAATACTTCACAATGGCCAGCTATTGAGCCTGGAAGCCTTCTGGCGCGAAAGCGATATGGGCACCTACGGCATTTACAGCCACATCTTCCCGGATGACGAGGACTTCGCCGAAGGCCTGAAGGAAGACGAATGGATCCTTGCCAACGTCGACTGGGTCAGCCAGGTTTTTACCGTACACGACATCCCCATCGACGAACAACACCTGCGCTGGTTCTTCCAGGCTATCAACCCGCAAGACTGGCGTTGCGGCAGTTGCGGGGGATGCATCTAACGCTGAAGTCCGCAGCAGAAAAAATAGGCCTGCTAAAATGCAGGCCAGATTTATTGGTCGTCGCGGACTTGAACTGACGGCCAAGGGAATATGAGAAGAGACACTCAAAAATATTTTAAGTCAACGTCTTAAAAAGCACATAGTTTGGTGTGCAGGCAAGTGGGTAAGCTTTGTTGCTTGCTTATAGCAGATGAAAATTTCTTGCTGCTACCAATCAAATACCTAGCGAGCGCGGCTCACCTCAGGCATTACATTAAATAAACGAGAACAACGATGGCAAAAGACACGCAACAAAATTCAACCCAGGCAACTCGAACTAACCATTGCATAATCTGTAAATCCAATACTAATTATTTCTTTTCAAAAAACTACAAGACATATCCCAATAGTCCATTTTCTGAAACTTTGAAAGTAGATTATTGGAAGTGCGATGTTTGTGGCTTTGTCATTTCAAAAACCCATCAAGAAATGACTCCCAATCAATGGTCAACACTCAATACAAGCTGGCACCACTATTTCGAGAACAACTTGGAAGCGAGAATAACAAATCAACCACCTTACGCTGATCAGGCATTGGCACTAACAATACTCAGTAAAAATAATATAGTTGATTTAGAAGACGCGCTTGACTACGCCGCTGGATACGGAACCTTGTCAAAGTTTTTGACAAAATACTTCGACACAAATATCGACATATTCGATCGCTATGTTCGTAGCGATGACAAAAGTCTGCAATACATCGCCGAAGAAGAAATAAAGAAATACAGGCTTGTTATCAATAGTGCGATGTTTGAACATGTCTTAAACAGAGAGGCACTGAACGAAGTCAATAATCTTGTCGCAGATGATGGTGTATTAATGCTTCATACGCTGATCTGCGAAAAAATACCGAAAGACCCTGATTGGTTTTACATTACACCAATGGTTCATACTGCCTTTCATACGAACAAGAGCATGGAAATACTAATGGAACAATGGGGATACGCCGCATCGATTTACTCCCCACAAGCCAAAAGCTGGTACCTGTTCAAAAAGGACTATCCCCGGCTTAAACACCTAGAAGAAAAATCAAATGAGATAAACAGAGAGATTCAAACAAAGTATTTCCACTATAAGTCTGGTTTTGTTGACTACTGGAAAGGATTTTAATCTCACACAAACTCAACCGCGGCTTTAAGTAACAAAAGCTGATAGCTCCGAACGATGAGGATATTGCCAAGTGCCTGAAGGAAGATGAATGGATACTTGCCAATATTAACTAAGTCAGCCAGATTTCTGCCGCGCACAACATCCCTATCGATGAACAACACCTGCACTGGTGCTTCCTGGCCAT
>JBGPPE010000002.1:0-45825 GCA_041488395.1 Gallionellaceae bacterium | reverse complement strand
CGGGGCATGAAAACGCTCCCTGAACACCAGCGTGATCAGCATGGCGAGAAACAGCGGCGAGGTGTAGTTCAGCGTCACTGCCGTGGCCAGCGGCAGCACGGTGATGCAGTAGAAAAACAGCAGCAGTGCGATGGAACCGGAAACACCGCGCCACAGGTGGCCTGCCCAGTGCGGCGTGGCCAGGCTGCCGCCGCGCTGGCGCAGGATGGCGTAGATGATGATCAGGCCGACGAAAGAGCGGTAGAACACCAGCTCGACATTGGAGAAATAGGCTGCGCCGAGCTTGACGAATACGCCCATGCAGCCGAACAGGAAGCCGGCCACCAGCATCCACAGCGCGCCCACTTTATTTCAGGTGCGGGCCGAGCTGGCGGCGCAGGAACTCGTGGAAGTGCAGCATGCCGTCTTCGGTGGGTGACTGGTAGGGGCCGCCATCCTCAATGCCCTGCTTGTACAGGGCACGGCGGCCCTGGTGCATCTTGAGGCAGATGATGTCGTCTTCCAGCGCGGTTTCACGATAGGCTTGTTTCTCGGCCTCGACGTATTCGCGCTCGAACAGCACGATGTCTTCAGGGTAGTAGAACTCCACGATGTTGGTGCAGGCATCGGTGCCGCGCGGCACCACGGTGCTCACCACCAGGGTGTTGGGATACCACTCCACCATGATGTTTGGGTAATAGGTGAGCCAGATCGCGCCGTATTTGGGGATGGCGCCGTTGGAGTAGCGCAGCACCTGCTCCTGCCAGGCTTTGTACACTTCGCTGCCGGAGCGGCGCAGGCCGTTGTTGATGCCTACGGTCTGCACGCTGTACCAGTCGCCGAATTCCCAGGCCAGGTCGTCGCAGTTGACGAAGTGGCCGAGGCCGGGATGGAAAGGCACCACGTGGTAGTCCTCCAGATAAACCTCGATGAAGGTCTTCCAGTTGAAGTTGTATTCGTCGATCTCCACGCGATCCAGCATGTAGCCGGAAAAGTCGATGTCTTTCATCACGCTGACACTGGCGAGATCCTTGAGGATGTCGCGACCGCTGGCGAACAGCAGGCCGTTCCAGCGTTGCAGCGGCGCCTTGTGCAAATGCAAACAGGGATTCTGCGGGAAGTGTGGCGCGCCCATCAGCTGGCCGTTGGTCTCGTAAGTCCAGTGGTGCAGCGGGCACACAATGTGCTGGGCATTGCCGCGCCCCTCCAGCATGGTGGCCTGGCGATGGCGGCAGATATTGGACAGCAGCTCCACGCCGTTTTCGTTGCGCACCAGCATCCTGGCGCCGTCCATCCAGTCGATCACATGGTAGTCGCCGAGATTGGGTGTCATCAGTTCATGACCCACGTAGTTGGGCCCGGCATCAAACAGCACGCGCTGCTCGATCTCCAGCACCCTGGGATCAAAATACCAGCGCAGCGGCGGCTGGGCTGAAACTTGCTTGAATTGTGCGACTTTGGCTATCTCTGACATACCCACGCCCTTGCAGACAGATTGGTGAATACGGTGTTGGGGGAAGCCGTAGATTGTCCTTTAAACGGGTAGGGGGTGCAACAAAAATTGTCCCAACACAGGGCCTTTGGGTAAAATGCGTTCTTTTCGCGGATGGAAAAGCACATGGCGGGAAAATCCCCAAAAACGCCGACCTTCGAGGCGGCCCTGGCCGAGCTGGAGCAGGTGGTCAACGACATGGAGAGCGGCAAGTTGCCGCTGGAACAGGCGCTGGCCGCCTATCAACGCGGTGCCGAGCTGTTGCAGCAGTGCCGTAGCCGTCTGGATGCGGCGCAGCAGCAGGTGCGTGTGCTGGAAGATGGCATGCTGAAAGATTTTTCTGGCCCCGTGTCGACTGACTCGGCCAAACGCGAAGATGCCTGATAGCCACATGCCCGTATCCCCAATGTCAAATTCCGCTATGCCCGATTTTCCGAGCTGGACCCGCGCTCACCAGCAGCGCTTCGAAGATGTGCTGCGCCGCCTGTTGCCGCAGCCCGAGCTGGCGCCGCAACGCCTGCATGCCGCCATGCGCTACAGCGTGCTGGATGGCGGCAAGCGCGTGCGTCCACTGCTGGCGTTTGCTGCCGGTGAGCTGGCGGGAGCCGTGCAGGGCCGTGTCGACATCGCTGCTGCCGCGGTCGAGCTGATCCACGCTTATTCGCTGGTGCACGACGACATGCCGTGCATGGATGACGACGTGCTGCGCCGCGGCAAGCCGACCTGTCATGTCGAATACGACGAAGCCACCGCACTGCTGGTGGGCGACAGCCTGCAGAGCCTGGCTTTCCAGTTGCTGTCCGAGCACAGCCTGAGTGATTCGCCTGCCAGCCAGCTGAAGATGGTCAAGTTGCTGGCCGTGGCGTCGGGTTCGCGCGGCATGGCCGGCGGGCAGGCGTTCGATCTGGATAGCGTGGGCAAACAGCTGGGACTGGCCGAGCTGGAGTTCATGCATATCCACAAAACCGGCGCGCTGATACGCGCTGCCATTTTGCTCGGTGCGCATTGCGGCACCGAGCTGGATGCTGCACAGATGGACGCGCTCGATCATTACGGCAAGTGCGTCGGTCTGGCCTTCCAGGTAGTGGACGATGTGCTCGATGCCGAGGCCGATACCGCCACGCTGGGCAAGACCGCCGGCAAGGATGCGGACAATGACAAGCCGACTTACGTCACCCTGCTGGGCGCGGCGCAGGCCAGAAAAATGGCGGCAGAACTGCATGCGGAAGCCTTGCAATCCCTGGCGCAGTTTGGCGAGCGTGCGCGCCGCTTGCGTGAACTGGCTGACTTTATCGTGATCAGAAAATATTGATGTATCCATTACTCAACACCATTAATTCCCCGGATGAGCTGCGCCAGCTGGAGCGCAAGCAATTGCCGCAACTGGCAGATGAACTGCGCGCCTTCCTGGTGGAATCAGTCAGCAAGACCGGCGGCCATCTCTCTTCCAATCTGGGTACGGTAGAGCTGACCATCGCACTGCACTATGTGTTCAATACGCCCGCCGACAAACTGGTGTGGGACGTTGGCCACCAGACCTATTCGCACAAGATACTCACCGGCCGGCGCGAGGCGATGAATAGCCTGCGCATGGCCGGCGGGCTGTCCGGTTTCCCCAAGCGCAGCGAGAGTGCATACGATGTGTTTGGCACCGGCCATTCCAGTACCTCGATTTCGGCTGCGCTGGGCATGGCGGTGGCGGCGCGCCTGGCCGGCAACGAACAGCGTGCCGTGGCCATCATCGGCGACGGCGCGATGACTGGCGGCATGGCATTCGAGGCGCTTAACAACGCCGGCGCGATGGATGCCAACCTGCTGGTGGTGCTGAACGACAACGACATGTCGATTTCGTCGCCGGTGGGCGCGCTCAACAATTATTTGGCCAAGCTGATGTCCGGCCGTTTCTATGCGGCGATGCGCAAGGGCAGCGAGAAAGTGCTGAAGGGCATGCCGCCGGTGCTGGAGTTTGCCAAGCGCGCCGAAGAGCACGTCAAGGGCATGGTCACGCCGGGCACCCTGTTCGAGGAATTCGGTTTCAACTATATCGGCCCCATCGACGGGCATGACCTCAATGTACTGGTCGCTACGCTTAGCAATATTCGCCAGCTGGAAGGCCCGCAGTTCCTGCATGTGGTGACGCAGAAAGGCAAGGGCTATGCGCTCGCCGAGGCGGATTGCATTCTCTATCACGGCGTCAGCAAGTTTGACCCGCATCATGGCATCGTTGCCAAGCAGCCGGCCAAGCCCAGCTATACCAAAATTTTTGGCGACTGGCTGTGCGACATGGCGGCGCAGGACGACAAGCTGGTCGGCATTACTCCGGCCATGTGCGAAGGCTCCGGCATGGTCGAGTTCGCCGAACAGTTCCCGCAACGCTATTTCGACGTGGGCATCGCCGAACAGCATGCGCTGACCTTTGCCGCCGGTCTTGCCTGCGAGGGCTACAAGCCGGTGGTGGCGATTTACTCCACCTTTCTGCAGCGCGCTTACGACCAGCTCATTCACGACATTGCCATCCAGAACCTGCCGGTGCTGCTGGCGATCGACCGCGGCGGGCTGGTGGGCGCCGATGGCGCAACCCATGCCGGCAGCTTCGACCTCAGTTTCCTGCGCTGCGTGCCCAACATGACGGTAATGGCGCCGAGTGACGAGAATGAATGCCGCCAGATGCTGTATACCGCGCACCTGCTGAATACACCGACGGCAGTGCGCTATCCGCGCGGCAGCGGCCCCGGCGTCAAGGTGCAGACAGAGATGCAGGCACTGCCAGTTGGGCGCGGCGAAGTGCGTCGCAACGGCAAGAAGGTTGCCATCCTGGCTTTTGGCTCGATGCTGGCCGCTGCACTGGAGGCCGCAGACAAGCTGGATGCCACGGTGGTGAACATGCGCTTTGTGAAACCGCTGGACGAGGAACTGGTGCTGCGCATGGCGCGCGAACACAGCCTGCTGGTGACGCTGGAGGAAAATACGGTACAGGGCGGCGCGGGCAGTGCGGTGGCAGAGTGCCTGGCACTGCATGGTGTAAATGCCCCCATGCTGCAGCTGGGACTGCCGGATCGCTTCATCGAGCAGGGTGATCCGGTGCAGATGCTGGCTGACTGCGGGTTGGACGCTGCGGGTATCGTTGCATCGGTGCAGAAAAAAATACTTGAGTAATTTACTCGCATATTGCATACTTATGCGACTTTGAACTTTTCAGTTGAGACCAAACATGAACTCTCCCATTGCCTGCCCGATTCCGGATGTACAGAATTCCGCCGACACACGCCATCTGGCGATCAACAAGGTTGGTATTAAAAGCATACGCCACCCCGTAGTCGTCAGGGACAAGAGCGAGGGGGTGCAGCACACCATCGCCAACTTCAACATGTACGTGCACCTGCCGCATAATTTCAAGGGCACGCACATGTCGCGCTTTGTCGAGATTCTCAACCACCACGGTCGCGAGATTTCGGTTGAATCGTTCGAAAGCATACTGCGCGAGATGGTGGTCAAGCTGGAGGCGCAATCCGGTTACATCGAAATGTCCTTTCCGTATTTCATCAACAAGACAGCCCCTGTCTCGGGGGTGCAAAGCCTGCTGGATTACGATGTGACCTTTGTCGGCGAGATTGTCGAGGGTGCCTACCGCTTCAACATGAAAGTGCTGGTGCCGGTGACCAGCCTGTGCCCATGCTCCAAGAAAATTTCCGAACGCGGCGCGCACAACCAGCGTTCGCACGTAACCATTACCGTACGCACCAGGGGCTCGGTGTGGATTGAAGATGTGGTGCGTTATGCCGAAGAGCAGGCTTCGTGCGAGCTGTTTGGTTTGCTCAAGCGTCCGGACGAAAAATTTGTTACCGAGCGTGCCTACGACAACCCGAAATTTGTGGAAGACATGGTGCGTGACGTGGCTGCGGTGCTGAATGCAGACGATCGCATTGAAGCCTTTGTGGTGGAGTCGGAGAACTTTGAATCCATCCATAATCATTCGGCTTACGCGCTGATCGAAAGAGACAAGACCCAGGATTGACGTACATGGTGCTAGTCGACACATGCGGTTCGCGGCACCAATACCGGCTAACGAATCAATGAAACCGATCGCTATCTTTCGCCATGCACCCACCGAAGGGCCCGGTTACTTCGCAGATTTTCTGAACGAGCGTGATTTGCTCTGGCGGCTTGTCCGCATCGACGCGGGTGACCCTGTGCCAAGTGATGCCAGCCAGTTTTCCGGGCTGGTGTTCATGGGTGGCCCCATGAGCGTAAATGACGATTTGCCCTGGATTGCCCCCGTGCTTGCTCTCATTCGTGATGCGGTGGCACGCGATATTCCGGTGCTGGGGCATTGTCTGGGTGGTCAACTCATGAGCAAGGCCCTGGGCGGAGCAGTATCGCGCAATGCAGTGAAAGAAATCGGCTGGGGCAACGTCAGCGTTGCCAACAACGCGACTGCACACGCATGGTTTGGCAACGCCGCGCACTTTGCCGCGTTTCACTGGCATGGCGAGACATTCTCCCTTCCTGCAGGCACCACCCATCTGCTTTCCAGCCAATATTGCAGCAACCAGGCGTTTGCCCTGGGCAAACACCTGGCGCTGCAGTGCCATATTGAAATGACCGAACAGATGATCCGTGACTGGTGCGAAGTGGGTGCGGATGAACTCGCTGCAGCCAGCGCCAGTCCCGGCGTACAGCAGGCCGCCCGCATGCAGCAGGAAATGGCGCAGCGCCTGCCGGCACTGCACCAGTTCGCCGCACGTGTATACCACCACTGGGTGCAGGGACTGGCTCTGACGTAATTCCCGCTCACCCTGCAGTTCACATCAGGCCGCTTGCTGATACGGGCCAAACAGAGCTTCACACGTTTCTTCGCTGTTGAAGATTGCCAGCGCAACTGTTTTCTCCACACCAATTTGCAAGGGCGGGCCGAAGCGCTCGATGACGATGCCGGCGCGGCGCATCATGCGCTCGATGGCGGTCGTTGTGACCGTAATGTAGAGATCAATCCCCTTGCGCTTGCCAAACAGAAACAGGCTGCGCATGGATTCCAGGGCTACGTTGTTAAAGCCGAAACCTTCTGAACCGTCTGTATCTATGGCAAAGCGGCTGAGTTCCCACACTCTGGCATCGCAGGGCGCTGACAAGCCGTTCAGCAACTGGGGAAAAGTGTCGCGCAACATGTAGGGCCCCTCGGTGGGCATTAGCCGCCAGCAGCCGCGCACATTGTTGTTGCCTTCCTTGATCAGCAGGTAATGCGGATCAAGCGCATCGTAGCCATCAATTTCCATGCCGCTCAGCACTGGCACATCCCATTTCATGCGCTCCTTGAATACTTTCGCGCGCAGACGATACATTTCCCATAGCTCATGGCTTTGAAATTCACGACGAGGTCCGATCTGGATCGATGCTGACATGGTGTGCCCTCCAATCTGGTTATTTGTCTTACCCAAGACGCATACAAAGTATGCCTAATGGTTAAGCTGCGTAACTATCCAAACAGATAGGTGTGTCTGCGGCGCGCATTTGGGCAAAATTTGCACCGTGCGCCGAGAGGTATGCCTTACAGAGTCAGGTGCAGGACTCGGCGCACAGTTTGATAGGCAGCATCAACAGGCCGGCTTGGCTTGCGGGTGTCGCCTGGATTAATAGGAAAAAACAAGGAGATGTAATCATGACTACACAGAAAATTCGTGAGTATCGCAAATCGGCACAGGAAAGCCAGACCCGCTTCTGGTCACGCTTTGGGGTCACCCAGTCGCGCGGGAGCCGGTTTGAGCTGGGGGTTGAGCTCCCCGCACCGGTCGCAATATTGTTGCACTTGTATCTGAATGGCGTAATCAACGATGGCGATCTGTCGCGTGCCCAGCACTGACAGTGCATGCTGTGTCAGAAAGAGTTGATCAGGCCCAGCTGCATGGCTTTGGCGACAGCGTGGCGACGCGAGGTAACATCAAACTTGCGTCGTACGTTGCCGATGTGAAAATTTACCACTGCTTCGGAGCAGCGCAAGATCTGCCCGATTTCCCATGATGATTTGCCGGCTGCGCTCCACTTCAGGCATTCCAGCTCACGTTGGGTCAGCGTCGGGGATTCCTTGTGCTGGTGTGCGGACTGGATAAACTGCGCGGCAGTGTCCAGCGCAAAATCACGCATCAGCAACAGATCCGGCAGGTGATTGATTACCTCGCGCTGGAAACGCTTGCCCGGCGTGCTGTCATTCACAAAACTGAACAAGCCGATTTCTCCATTTACGCCATGCATGGGCAGGCTGATGCCGGCACGCAAACCATGACTACTGGCTTCCTCATACATGAATCGTTGCTGTTTGCTGGCAAAAATCTCGGGTGACCAGATTACCGGGGTGTGTCTTTGCGCGCAGTGCGCCACCACCGGGTCGATAAGCTCCAGTTTGTTGCTGCTGTACCAGTTTAGCCAGTCAGGGGAATAGCTGCTGCACAGAAAGGCGTTGTCCTTTTCCAGTGCAGACTGGCGGTTGGGAATAACCGCAAACAGCATCTGCCCATACCCCATCTCGTTGCCCAGGCGCAGCATCATGCTGCGCCAGGCATCTTCCGATGGGCACGTCAGTAACTCCGCAAAGCGTTCGATGGATCTCAATGTTCTCTCCCCCGGCACTTTCTGGCATCAAATAAAGATGCGCAGTTTTTTTTAGAAAATGTGTTGTGCCGTTTTCGAATTATTACCCAGACCTAGCTGAATAACTAGCTATCAGAATGAATAGTCGAGGGTTATAAACCAATCGAAAACCAGAAAGTGTCAAAAAACCTTATTTTTTCAGTGGGTAAGTGGGGGCTTGGAAGATGGCTTGGCTAGGCAATGAATGCGACAGAAGGCAGCACATCCGCTATGTCGTGGACTGGAAGAGTTCCATCTGGCACCACTCAAATGGCGTGGGGGGCGAAATATTCCATGATCGAATTTGCGACATATCCTTGGCTGGAGCAGGTCTTTACTCCGAGGCTGACATTTATACCGAAGCGCTGCTGGTCATGCTGATTGAAACGCCTTTGCCATATGGAAAGTTCAGGAAGGTTATTGCGGGCATTCAGTGCATCTTATGCAAGCCGACGTTTTCAGAGGAGCGCCGGCAGTTTCATATGGGCATACAGTTTCAGCGTTTCCATGGCATAGACAAGCATTTGCTGGCTGAAGCACTGTTTACACAGAAGCAAGTGGCAGAAAGACACAATCAGGAACCCGTCAGGCTTATTTAACAGAGCAATTTCTTAGCTGCAGGCGCAACTGCTGGACGTTCAGGGAGATCGCAATGGTAGAGAACAGGCTGGAAATGACCCCGCAATATTCGCAGCGCATCCGCTTGTATATCGCGCTTGCCTGTTGTGCCATGCTGATCGTGGTCTTGCTCGGCGAATTCAGTTCCAGTCGCATGGTAAGCGAATTCGGCAATGTGGCAGGGCAGAAAGCACAACATTTACTGACTGGAAGTGATGTCATCCTGATGCATTTGCTGCAAATGAAATATGTCTTGCTGAGCATTCTGCTTCCCATCATCGCCTTGGCCGGCTTTTACTTTGTTCACCGCCTGCTCAACAGGCTATATGGCACTTATGAGCGTTCGCATGTGATCCTGCAGTCCATCGGGGATACCGTAGTGGTTACCGATGGCGGCGGCCTGGTGGAATACCTGAATCGGCCCGCACAGAAACTGATGGGGTGGTCGCAGCAGGAGGTCCAGGGCAAGCCGCTGGCAGAAATCTTTCACCTGCTGCATGCCAATACCAGAGAGCCTGTCCTTGGCCCGGTTGAAACGGTGCTGCGCGGTGGCAAGGTAAACGCACAGGATGGTCACGCCGTGCTGCTCTCGCATGACGGGCGAGAGCTGATGATTGAAGATTCGGCAGCGCCGGTGCGGGACGAGCAAGGGAACATCAACGGTGTGGTCATGGTGTTCCGCGACATCACCGCACAGAAAGCCGCACAGAGCCAGATAGCCCAGCTGGTTTATCACGACCACCTGACCGGATTGCCCAACCGGCGCCTGCTGCAAGACAGGGTGGAAAAGGCGATCAGCAGTGCAGAGCGCCGCCGCGACAGGATGGCTTTGCTGCTGGTTGACCTGGATCATTTCAAGGTGATCAACGATACCCTGGGGCATGAGCTGGGCGACCTGCTGCTGACCATTGCCGGCGGTCGCTTGCTGACCTGCATTCGTGACCAGGACACGCTGGCACGCACCGGCGGGGATGAGTTTGTGGTCATGCTGGCCGATATCAGGGAAGCCAGTGACGCGGCAGTTGCAGCGCAAAAAATTCTGGAAGTGCTGTCCGTTCCCTATCACGTGGATGATACCGAGCTGCACAGCACGCCCAGCATAGGCATCAGCCTTTACCCCGAGGACGGCGAGGATTTCGTGATGCTGATGAAGCATGCCGATACGGCCATGTATCACACCAAGGAAAGCGGGCGTGCCAGCTACCGTTTTTACACCGAGGAAATGAATGTGCGCACGCTGGAGCGCCTGACCGTGGAAAACAATTTGCACAAGGCTCTGGAAAAAGGTGAATTTGATCTGCATTACCAGCCCAAGGTCAATATGCGCGAGGGTACCCTGGTGGGGGCCGAGGCGCTGATACGCTGGAACCATCCGGAACTGGGCATGATTTCACCGGCAAAATTTATTCCCATTGCCGAGGAAAGCAGCATGATTAACGCCATCGGCGAATGGGTTCTGTATAGCGCCAGCCGGCAAAGCCGCATCTGGTCAGATGAGGGCCTGCTGAGCCTGCCCGTCAGCGTCAATGTGTCTGCACGCCAGCTGCTGTATGGCGATCTGCCGCAGATGCTGGCGCAAATCATCCGCGAGACGAGGGCGTTGCCTAGCATGATGGAGCTCGAACTGACCGAAGGCGTGCTGATGCATCCGCAAGAAGTGGAAGAGGTGCTGGCTGCATGCAAAGGCATGGGCTTTAACGTGTCGCTGGATGATTTCGGCACTGGTTATTCCAGCCTGTCCTACCTGCGCCGCATGGCGATCGACACGCTCAAGATCGACCGCTCCTTTGTCTCCGATCTGGAAAATAACCCTGACGATGTGGCAATCGTGCAGACCATCATTTCCATGGCACGCAACCTGCGCATGAATGTCATCGCCGAGGGTGTGGAAACACGGGCGCAGGTGGAGGTGCTGATCCGGAGCGGCTGCGATTATTGCCAGGGCTATTATTTCAGCAGGCCGCAGCCGCTAGCCCAGTTTTCCGCGTTGCTGTGCCGCTCCGCCAGGCGTGCCCACAACGCGGCCGCACTGTATGCTGCTGAACCAGCTGTGCCCAGGGTGGAACACCATCAGTCGCCAACGCGACGCCATCGCTATTTGATTTGAACCCCCGGTCATGGGCTGCTGGCAAGATTGCCAGCAGCCCATGAGCACTGCGTTTTCAGGGAATTAACCGCGCCGCACAATTTTCAGGATGGAAGCTCCTGCCCGGGCCATGCATTCTGCTAGAATTCGCCCTATCTGAAATGTTGGGAGCGAGCGATGACCTACGTTGTGACTGAAGCCTGTATCTGCTGCAAATACACCGACTGTGTCGATGTTTGCCCGGTGGACTGCTTTCGCGAGGGGCCGAACTTTCTGGTGATTGATCCGGACGAGTGCATCGACTGCACCCTGTGCGTGGCGGAGTGCCCGGCCGAGGCCATCTTTGCCGAGGACGATCTGCCCAGGGATCAGGTGCATTTCACCGCACTGAATGCCGAATTATCCAAAGCCTGGCCGGTGATCGTGCGCAAGAAGGATGCGCCCGCCGATGCCGACGAGTGGAAAGCCGTCAAAGACAAACTGCACCTGTTGAAACGTTGATGCCAAAAACAGTTGATCCGCAGATTACGCAGATGGACACAGATTAAAACCCAACAGTAATGACTTGGGAGCCAGCGATGTATAGATATGAATCCCTCTGGCAAAGATACATGAACAATCTTTGGAATCTGCGGATCAAACGATTTTCTGATAAAAATTGCATACGATGAAACTGAATGGAAATGGCGGTACGCAAACAGCGGCCGCTGTTTTTTTTGATCGGGTCGCACACGCCATGCTGGCGCAGCACGCGCACGAGCTGCCGGATTTGCGCCGTGTCGTGGTGCTGCTGCCCAACTACCATGTGGCGGTGCCGCTGGCGCAGCACCTGGCGCGCGCCGCCGGTTTGCCTGCATTGCTGCTGCCGCAGATGGTCACCCTCAACGACTGGGTGCAGTCCGTGCCGCTGGCGCAAGCCATCACTCCCGACAGCTGCCGCGCCACCACGCTGTACCAGGCCCTGCGCAGCGGCAACTGGTTCCCCGATGCCGACCTGTGGGGCATTGCCACCGAGCTGCTCGGCCTGATCGACGAGCTCACCCGCCACCGCGTGCCGCTGCCGCACAACGCAGAAGACTTCCTCGCCCAGCTGGAACGCGCCTACCAGGCCAGGCGCAACAGCGCCATGCAGTTCGAGGCGCGCGTGGTGCACGAGCTGTGGTACGCGATGAATGCCAGGGGGGCGGCGGAAAGCGGTGCCGAGCTGGACGCCGCACGTGCCACCCAGCAGCGCCTGGCGCAACTGGCGCAGCAGGCCGCAGCACCGCTGTATGTGCTGCTCGCCTCCGATCTGGCGCAGCCGGAACAGCGCTTCCTGCAGGAATACAGCGCACATGCGCCGGTCAGTTTTTTCGATTTGCGCGCGCTAAGCGGGCAACAAGCGGCGGCAAAGCTGATGCATGCAGCGTGGGGCAGCGCAGAAAATGCCGACGAGATGCAGCTGCTGCAACAGGCCGGGCAGTTGCGCGAACACTCGCCGCACAGCGCATGGGGCTCACGCCTGCGCCTGTTCGCCGCACACGGCCTGGAGCAGGAAGCGCGCGCCGCCGAGGTGCAGGTGCGGCGCTGGCTGCTGGCCGGCAAGCGCAGCATCGCCATCGTCGCGCAGGACCGCCTCGCCGCCCGCCGTGTGCGCGCCCTGCTGGAACGCGCCGAAGTGCAGGTGCGCGACGAAACCGGCTGGACCCTCTCCACCATGGCGGTGAGCACCGTGCTGATGCGCTGGCTGGATGCGCTGCAAAGCGATTTCTACTATCAGGACCTGCTCGACCTGCTCAAGTCACCGTTCATTTTCTCCGAGCTGGCGGCAAGCGAACGCAAGCAGCGCGTGTACCAGCTGGAGCAACTGGTGCGCAAGCACGGCGTGGTCGCCCATCTGGATGCCTACTTCGAGCTGGCCGGTGCCGATGACCCTGCACTGGCCGAGACACTGGCGCGCCTGCGCCAGGCCGGCGATGCGCTGCGCAAGAAGAGCAACACCCTGGCCGGCTGGCTGGAGGCGCTGCAGCACAGCCTCGACATCCTCGGCGTGCTGCCCGGCCTGGCCGCCGATGCGGCCGGCGAGCAATTGCTGCGCGCCCTGCAAACCTGGCAGCTGGAACTGGCGGCAGACAGCACGCGCTTCAGCCGCGGCGAATGGCGCCACTGGCTGGCATTGCAGCTGGATGCGCAAACTTTCCGCGACCTCGGCATCGACAGCCCGGTGATCATCACCCACCTCGCCGCCACGCGCTGGCGCAGTTTTGATGCCGTGCTGCTGCTCGGCTGCGATGACGCCCACCTGCCCAGCGCCGACAAGAAAGCGGTGTGGTTCAACGACGCCGTGCGCGACACCCTCGGCCTGCCGGTGGCGGCCGTGTACCGCGCGCAGCAGCGCGACGACCTGCTCGCCCTGCTCGCCATGAACGACAGCGTGCTGGCCACCTGGCAGGCGAGCAAGGGCGGTGAAGCAAACCTGCTCAGCCCCTATCTGGAAATGCTGCGTGCCCTGCATGAGCTGGCCTATGGCGATGACCTAGCCGAAAAAGAACTGGCCGCCATGCTGGATGCCGCGCAAGTGCGCAGTACGCCCTCAGTCATGCCGCAGGTGGCCGCCATGCCGGCGCCCGCAGTGCCGTACAGCCTGATCCCTGCCGGCATCTCCGCCAGCGGCTACAACAGCCTGGTGGCCTGTCCCTACCAGTATTACGCGCGCCATGTGCTGCGCCTGAACGAGCTGGACGAGGTGCGCGAAGGCATCGAGAAACGCGACTACGGCGAGTGGATACACGACATCCTCTACCGCTTCCACGAGGCGTATTCGCCGCTGGAAGAATTTGACCGCGCCGAGCTGGAAAGCGCATTGCAGCGCATTAGCGAGGAAGTATTTGCGCGGGCGGTTGAACATGACTACTGGGCACGCGCCTGGCTGCTGCGCTGGCAGAAAACCATCCCCGCCTATCTCGACGCGCAGGCGCAGATCGAAGCCGAGGGCTGGCATTACGTGCAGGGCGAGGTGGCGTTCAAATATCCGCTCAGCCCCGAGCTGCAAATCCACGGCCGCATCGACCGCGTCGATGTCATGGCGCAAGTGGCCAATGTCGAGCGCGTGCTGGATTACAAAACGCTGGAGGCGGCCAGGCTGCGCAACAAACTGAAAGAGCCGGGCGAGGACGTGCAATTGCCGTTCTACGCCTATGCCCGCGATGCCTGCGAAGGCGCCTTCTTCAGCCTGGACAAGGACCAGGCCAGCACCGTGGCACCCGCACAGGAAATACGGCACCTGTCGCTGGCCACCATCCAGCGCCTGCTGGCCGTGTTTGCCATGCTGCGCGAAGGCGCGCCGATGCCGGCTAACGGCATCGCTGCCGTGTGTGCGCACTGCGAGATGCATGGGCTGTGCAGGAAGGCGGAGTGGAAATGAGATTTAAACCACTCACCACAGAGACACAGAGACACAGAGAAATTCAACAACAAATTATTCATGTTGCTAACACCTCGCATCATGTGGATTTGAAAATTAAATCGCGCGGCACAGTTATATTTTTCTCCTGGTTCTCCTCTGTGTCTCGGTGTCTCTGTGGTGAGGTGTTTTGCATCGAGGTTCAAGCATGAACAACCGCAGCGCACTCGACCCAAACAACAGCGTAGTAGTGGAAGCTTGTGCCGGCAGCGGCAAGACCTGGCTGCTGGTGTCGCGCATTGTGCGCCTGCTGCTGGCCGGGGTGCAGCCGGGCGAGATCCTCGCCATCACCTTTACGCGCAAGGCCGCGCAGGAGATGCAGGCGCGCCTGCACGACTGGCTGCATTATCTGGCCACCGAGGATGAGGCTGCAGTGCGCCAGTTCCTGGCAGAGCGCGCGGTGAGCGATGTCGATGCCGCCACCCTGGCGCGTGCACGCGGCCTCTATCGCGATTTCCTGCTGGCTTCCTCCAGCCTCACCATTAGCACCTTCCACGGCTGGTTCATGCAGATCATCCAGCGCGCACCGCTGAACGCCGATGTGCCGGTAGGCCTGCAACTGCTGGAGCGCAGCAGCGCGCTGCGCGAGGAAGCGTGGGACGAGCTGGCCGAAAGCCTGCGTGCAGATCCCGATGGCGAGCTGGCGCAGGAGATGCAATGGCTGTTCGACAGCATCGGTCTGCACAACACGCGCAGCCTGCTGGAAAACTTCCTCCACAAGCGTGCGGAGTGGTGGGCCTATACCCAGGGACAGCAGGATACCGTGGCCTGGGCGCTGACCGAGCTGCAGGCGGCACTGGAAGTGGATGATGAGGCAGACCCGCTGGCCGCGTTGCTGGACCAGGATTTCGACCTGACCGTGCAGGCCTTTGCCAGCCTGCTCGCCAGCGGCTCCGAGGCGCAGCAGAAAATGGCGTGCGTGCTGGACGACGCACGGCTGCTGCCGGAGTTGCAGGCACGCTTCGATGCGCTGTTTGATGTGCTGCACACCGGCAAGGGCGAGCCGCGCAAGCTCAAGGCCAACAAGGGGCAGAACGCCGAGCATTACGCCAACCTGCTTGAAGGCATTTTTGCTGTGCTGCACGGCATCCAGGATGCGCTGGACGAGCGCGCCGCCCTGCGCCTCAACCAGGCCGGCCTGCATTGTGGTGCGGCACTGCTCGCGCATTACCAGCAACTCAAACTGCAGCAGCAGGTGATGGACTTCACCGATGTCGAATGGCAGGTGGCGCGCCTGCTCCGCCAAAGCGACAGCGCCGAATACATGCAGTACAAGCTGGACAGCCGTTACCGCCATGTGCTGCTGGACGAATTCCAGGACACCAACCCGCTGCAGTGGCAGATACTGCAGGCGTGGTTTGAAGCCGCGGCTGCCGCCGACGAGCGCCCGAAAATCTTTATCGTGGGCGACCCCAAGCAATCCATTTACCGCTTCCGCCGTGCCGACTCGCGCCTGTTCGGCGAGGTGAAAGAATTCATGGTGCAGGAATTTGGCGCGCACTTCCTCAGCCAGAACGAAACCCGGCGCAACGCCCCGGCGATACTGGATGCGGTCAACGGCGTGTTCGCCGCGCATCCGGAAGGCTTCGTCGATTTCGAAACACACATTGCCCACCACCAGAACCTGCCCGGCCATGTCACCGCCCTGCCACTGCAATTCCCTCTCCCCGACGGAGAGAGGGGCAGGGGAGAGGGGAAAAACGAAGACGCAGTGGAATTGCAGCTGCGCAACCCCCTGCTCGAAGCCCGTGCCGAAGACGACAGCGGCTCGCGCCAGCACGAAGCCGCGCTGTTTGCGCAAACCGTGGCCGACATCGTCGCGCACTGGTCGGTGCTGGATGAACAGGGCCAACCGCGCCGTGCCTCCTACGGCGACATCATGGTGCTGGTGCGCAAGCGCACCCATCTGCGCACTTATGAAGCCGCCCTGCGTGCGCAGCACATTCCCTTCCTCACCTCGCGCCGCGGCGGCCTGCTCGACACGCTGGAGGCCGAAGATATCCAGGCACTGCTTACCTTTCTGATCACGCCCTTTGCCGACCTGCAGCTGGCACAGACGCTGCGCTCGCCCATCTTTGCCTGTTCGGATGCAGACCTGATGCAACTGGCGGAGTCTCCAGCCGCCCCTGACCCCATCCCCCCTCCAGCTCCCCCCTTGAAAGGGGGAGAGAATGGTGCGGCACTGGTACTGCCGCTTTTCCTGGAAGAGGAAAGCAGCGCAGCATCTGAACTTCTCCCTCCCTATCAAGGGGAGGGCAGGGGTGGGGATGGGGCGCGCAGTTGGTGGGCAAGACTCAGGCACCTCGCTGCAAGCAATAAACTCTCCCCAACCATGCAGCGCGCCCACGACCTGCTGCACGACTGGCTGCAGCGCGCCGACAAACTGCCGGTGCACGACCTGCTCGATCACATCTATTTCAGCGCCGATGTGCCGCATCGCTATGCCGCCGCCGTGCCGGAATCGCTGCGCGCCAGCGTGCGCGCTAACCTGCAGGCCTTTATGGAAATCGCGCTGGACGTGGATGGCGGGCGTTACCCCAGCCTGCCGCGCTTTCTCGCCGAGCTGCGCGATTTGCGCGCAGCTGAAAATGAATCGCCGGATGAAGGCAAGGTGGGCGAGGTGGGCAATGCGCTGCGCATCTATACTGTGCATGAAGCCAAGGGCCTGGAAGCGCCTATCGTGTGGCTGCTCGACGCCAACGACACGCGCAGCCCGGCCGACAGCTACGGCGTGCTGCTCGACTGGCCCACCCGGGAGGCGCGCCCCACGCATTTCTCGCTGTACGGCAGCCATGCGCAGCAGGGCAAAAAGCGCCAGCACATGTTTGCGGCCGAAGACGATTACGCCCGGCGCGAAGGCATGAATCTGCTCTACGTCGCCATGACGCGCGCACGCCAAGCGCTGCTGGTCAGCGGCAACGGCAAAAGCGCAGAAGCGGAACAAAAGAAAAACATGCTGTCCTGGTATGACCGCATTGCCCAGCTGATCGCGCCCGTTGACAACCCCTTGCTCGCGCAAGCCGGTGCCAGAGAGGCGGGTAAGCAGCAGGCAGCAGTGGCGATGGATGCTGCCCTGCAGGGCCCGTTGCCCACTGGTCAGCGCGTGGCCAGCGTTACCCAGGAACAGCGCCGCGGCACCTGGCTGCACGCCTTGCTGCAGCATTTGAGCGAGGGGAATAATGCCGATCAGGTTGCGTTGCAGGCGCAGTGCGCCATACCGCCCGCCGAGATGGCCGCGCTGTGGCAACAGGCACAAGCGCTGCTGGCGCAGCCGCAGCTGCAACGCTTCTTCGCTGCCGCGCACTACCGCAGCGCGCACAACGAAATGCCCTACGTCAACGCGCAGGGCGAGCTAAAACGCATCGACCGGCTGGTGGAGTTTGAAAGCGAAGTGTGGGTGCTGGATTACAAGATGAGCGCCAGCCATGACACTGCGCCTTACCGCGCACAGATGGCCGAATATCGCGGCGCGATGCAGAGCGTGTATGCAGGCAAGGCGGTGCGCTGTGCGCTTATTTTTGCGGATGGGGTGCTGCGTGAGATGTAGGACAGTGCGGCAGAGCTTGAGCTGGAGCATTGTGCTCAATTGTGTGCTGGCCTTGGGTCTCGTCAAATGACGTCATGGCCTGTGTGTGTGCGAGGGCTCGATAGGCAAAAAACTGTGCGCGCGGCGCGCGAGCAAATGAAGCAAGATGGGTGTCAGCTGGAATGACAGGCATGATTCCCTCCATTAGCGTGTATTGGGGGATTCACTATAGTGAGGGATTGTGACAGGGGTGTGACTGGGTGGAAGTTATTGAGCCGGCTCAATAACAGACGGACAGGCAAACCAAATTGCGAAGATCATTGCGGGTAATCCGGTAAGTCTTGAAGGTCACATAGACTTCAACTGCGCCTTGCATGACTTTGCAAAGAACATTGGCCATCTCAAAGGAATTAATCCGAGAGTGTTGAATGTGAACGCGCGCAGCGAGACTGCATAACAATTCGTTGTAGGCGCGATGGCGCTGTTGGGCGAACTGCCCGCATTGCTTTGCTATCCGCTTATTGACAGCCTGCGCAGGGCGAATCATTAGCTCGAAGAGGTTGGGCATTGCCCCGAATGGACACCAGACGCGCTTCGCTTATTGACTCACTGCAACTTACGCTGACTGCTTGCTTGTCGGCATCAGGGAATGTTTATTTTTAGTTGCACGGCAAATACCGACCTTTCCACGAGTGGATGTGTGGGGAAGGTGAGCGTGACCAGATTGACCCCCCATATCCGGTTCTCATAGCTCAGCATGGGCACTGCAGTCGGCATGAAGTCATTTCCATCATAGCCGCTGACTAATCCCATAGCTACACCGAATTTGATCTTCCCGATATCAGGTGTCCACTGGAAAGGTTGCCAGAAATCCAGGAGGTAATCGGTCTCGCGTTTGGACGAGTTGTAATAAAACCCCACGGCCAGGGTGTGAGTTTCGTTCAGGCCATGTTCGTAGCCAAGGCCGGGGTTCTCTTCGTTAAAGTATGTATTGCCGCCGTGATTGCTGGCGTGCCAGGACAGGCCGGAAATGGCGATTGCGTCGGCATGTACATTATTTGTCAGGGCTAACAGGCAGATGGCGGTCGCTAACTGAAGATTCCTGAACATGTGAATAGCGTATTTTCTCGGCGCTTCATAAGGGATGGGTTATTGTGCCAATACAGGTCGTTCAGGCTGGGGAATCATAAAACCGTATCAGGTTTTGCCCAGCCGCTTTGGCTTGGTACATCGCCAAATCAGCCCATTTGATAATGTCGCCTGATGTGGCGTCATGGTTGATAAACAACGCCACACCGATGCTCACCGTGCAACAGTGCTTGACGGTTGTCTCTGCTCTTCCATCGTGCTGAGCTTTCAGCTCATAGGGCTCGGCCAGAGAGTATCGAATTTTTTCCGCAACAATACGAGCTTGTGCTGCGGACTCGGCTATATCCGCATCCAGTTCTCTGAGTATCACCACAAATTCATCGCCGCCGAAACGCGCGACAGTGTCCATCTCGCGCACGCAACTGCTGATGCGGCGAGCAGCTTCCCGCAGCAGCATATCGCCCACTTCATGCCCGTGCGCATCATTGAGCGGTTTGAAGTTATCCAGGTCCAGAAACATCAGCGCACCATAGCGGCCACTGCGCTTGCTGCTGAGCATGGCCTGTTCCAGGCGGTCGTTCAGCAAGCGGCGATTGGGAAGTCGCGTCAGTGCATCATAGAAAGCCAGGTTGTGAATTTCTGCCTCAACGCGCTTGCGTTCACTGATGTCCTGTTTGACAGCGATGAAGTGAGTGATTTCGTCGCTCTCGACACGCACCGGCGTGATAGTCATTTCTTCCGGATAGAGCGTTCCATCCTTGCGCTTGTTGATGAGCTCTCCGTGCCATACTCGCCCGTTGCTGATGGTCGTCCACAGCTCGTTGTAGAATGCCGCGCTTTGTTCACCGGACTTGACCAGGTCGCCCATGTTGTAGCCCACTGTTTCTTCTAGCGTGTAGCCCGTCAGCCGGGCGAAGGCGGGATTTGCCCACTGGATTACCGAGTGTCTGTCAGCGATGAGAACCGCGTTAGCCGCTGCAGCCAGTGCTGCATCGTGCAGCTTGAACAGGATGCGCTGCTGACTGAGCTTGAACAGTTCCTTGCGTTGTACCTGAATGGTTTCGTTAAGGAAGTGGACGTAACTGCCTTGCATTGTTTTGATCAGGTCGTGGCGCGTCAGCAGGCCGAGCAACTGCTGATGCTCAGTGATCACGAGGTGGCGGATATTATGCTGATCCATGAGCTTGATCGCGTCTGGCAGGGGCATGCCTGGATGCGCGGTGACCAGTGGCGTGCGCACCACGCTGCTGACAGGGATGTCGCTGATATCAACCAGGGTCGGAGCGAGTCTTACCACGTCCCGTTCGGTGATGATGCCGTAGGGGAGTTGCTCGCGCGTAACCACCACGCAGCTGTAGCGGTTCCTGCTCATCAAGCCGATCGCCTCCGCCAGAGGAGCATCGACATCGACGGCGGCAATGTTGCGCGACATGATTTTTTCCGCGCTTTTGAATTCAGACAGGTCGCCGGCATCAAGGTGTTGCAGGAAGTCGCCCTCGGTGACGATTCCTTGCAGGCGTCCGTTTCCATCCACTATGACCAGATGACGAAAGCCGCGCTCCTGGAGCAGGCGATAGGCTTCGCGGAAATCGATGTCGGCAGCGGCGGAGAAGGGAGGCGTACTCATTACCTCGGCCATTTTGAGCAAGCCCAGTCCGCGACGTTCGGCCAGCAGGCGTACTGTATCGCGCTCTGTGAAAATGCCGAGCGGGCGGCGTTCGGCATCCACGACCACGATACAACTGATTTTCAGCGCAGCCATTTCCGCCAGTACCTCTGAGATGGCGGCATCTGGCGCGGCGGTCTTGACGGATGAAGTTAGAATTTCACTGAGCAGGATTCTTTTCATGGTGCAATTCAAGCGGCTATCTTGCATCAAGGATACTACATAATCCGCTCTGTTTTGTTGCTTTCAGAGGCGGTAAAGCGCGACTGCTATTGGCTGCATATAAACTCGCTTGAGTGGCAGCCAGGGGCGCCAAGCTGGCCATGGGTGATTTCATTTTTCATCTCAATTGGTATTTTTCTGCGCCGGGTTGGCTTGTGCAGCCTGCCACTTCATCAACCGCGCACGCATGCGTTTGTAGTGCGAGCCTTGCCAGTACACGCGCATGCATGCAGGGCAGTAACTGTACGACTCTCCCGGCTTGTGTGCATCCTGCGGGATGCGTTGCAGCGCAGCAGCATCGGCCGCGAGCAGCAGGGTGTTGTCTTCCAGGCAGCGGGTAAAGGCGTGGCTGATCCAGTCCAGCTGGTAATGCGCGCCAAGCGCGGCGGCGAGCTGGTCGAGGTCGCCCTGTGGCAGGATAAATGCCACGCCCTGTGCGGCTCTGTGTTCGCGGATAAGCTGGTCCTGGGTAAGAAAGTGGCGGCCTTGTTCGTGGCACTGGCGCAGCAGGTCGCGGTCGGGATAGCCGTTGTTGCTAAACAGGCTGTCGTAGCCGGCGGCGCGCAGGTAGCGGCACAGCCGGCCGAGCATTTCATCGCAGAGAAAGCGGGGTGGGGTGCTCATGCTGCAATGCTACTCTTCCAGCGGGCAGTTTTCATGGGGTCGGGTCTTTGCTCGGGCACTTGAAAGGTGCATGTAATATGCTTGAAAAGTTTTAAAAACCATACACTTCGTACTGACATTATGTTGTTGCGTGAAGCACCTGTTACTGCTTAATATAGCCGCTTCCGCTGTTCTTCCACCGACAGCGGCTCTATAAATCAAAACCAACACTAATTAAAGGAGTGCATATTATGCAAAACCCGCTGGATTCACTGTGGGGTACGGTCATCTCTGGCCTGATACTGACAGTTATTCTGTTTGTGATCGTCAAAAAATTTCTGATAGGGGCTTAAGCAATGGAATACTTACCAGGATTGGCACGTTGGTTGCATTTTATGGCCGGTATCATGTGGATCGGTATTTTGTACTACTTCAATTTTGTGCAGGTTGCTGCTGTTAAAGCGGCTACTGCTGACGGCACTGCTGCCGGCATCACCAAGCACGTTGCTCCGCGTGCGCTGTTGTTCTTCCGTTGGGCTGCTGTTGTGACATGGCTGGCTGGCGCCTGGCTGCTGGGCGGCAACTTCATGGCTGCCTTCACCTTCAAGGCCGGCTTTGCTGGCATCGGCATGGGCGCCTGGCTGGGCACCATCATGCTGTTTAACGTTTGGGTGCTGATCTGGCCTAACCAGAAGAAGATTCTGGGCATCGTTAGCGCAACTGATGATGAAAAAGCCAAGGCACGTCGCGTTGCTTTCCTCGCATCGCGCACCAACACCATGCTGTCTATCCCCATGCTGTTCTTCATGGCAAACGGATACTCGCATGGCGCAGCATTAGGCCTCCTGTAATAGCGGCTGGTACTTCTGCACCAGGAAGGCAACAAACGGCGACGCAAGTCGCCGTTTGTTTTTGTGTCTCTGTTCCGTATAAGCAGCGTTTGCTGCACGCCTGATCAGGCAACTGCTCCCCATAAAACAGCACACGCCACGCGGCGCCCCAGTACTGCTAAACTTGCTTCTCCTCCTCTACCTACGCAATCCTTAGCCATGCGTGAGCAATCTGCCCTTATCCTCTGCCCAATGATGTTGCCTGAAAGGAGTGAGCCGTGAAGCTGCAGCTCTTGCTGATTACCCGTTTGCAGAAGGCTTTCGCCAGCCTTTCCGAGCTGCTGGCGCAGCGCTGGCGCAAGAGTTTTTATCTTTATCTGGCTGCCCTGTTCACGCTGTTTGCGCTGGCGGATACCGCCTTTCTGCATGTGACGGCGAACATGCGCCAGGTGGCTCTGGATGCGATGGTGCGCCACCGCATCATCGTGCCCAAGCCCGATCCGGACATAGTCATTGTCGATATCAACGAAGCCAGCCTGGCGGCAATGGGCAAGGAATACGGGCGCTGGCCATGGCCGCGGCAGGTGCTGGGCGAGTTTCTGGAGAAGATTGAAAAGCAGCAGCCGAAGGCGGTGGTATTCGACATCCTGTTCAGCGATGCCGATGTGTATAACCCGGGCAGCGATGCCTATTTTGATGCGGCGATTGCCGCGACCAGCAATACCTATTTTCCCCTCCTGCGCCTGGATGAAGAGAGCGATGCCTTAAGCCAGGTGAAGCCTGCCATGCTGCCCGGGGTGCAGGCCATGCCGGACGAGGAGCAGCAGGAGGATGCCACAGTGGCGGTGGTGCTGCCGCACTTTGCCGCTGCGCTGAATGGCGGCCGTCTCGGCCTGCACAACATTTACCCGGATGTCGATGGCGTGGCGCGCCAGTACCTGATTTACCGCGACGATTACGGCTGGAAGCTGCCCTCGTTGCCGGCACGGCTGGGCCAGGACCTGGGCTGGCCCGAGCCGGTGGCACAGCAGGTCATGCTCAACTGGCGCGGCGCACCTTTTTCCTATCATTACGTGAGCTTCAGCGATGTGTTTGCGGACATGGGCAACAAGGAAAAGAAGCGCCCGGCGGATGAATTCAAGAACAAGATCGTGATCATCGGTTCCACCGCCCCCAGCCTGTTTGACAGCAAGTCGACAGCGTTGAGCAAGATCCATCCCGGCGTGGAGATCCTCGCCACGGCGATGGACAACCTCAAGCACGGCGACTATCTGCGTTTGCCCGAAGCGCGCATACCCTATCTGTTGCTGACGTTAAGCATCGTGTGGCTGACAGCCTGGGGTTTCTACCGCAATGTCGGGCGCGCCAAGATTGATCGCCTGTTTGGCCTGTCGCAATTTATGCTGGTCGGCATTTCCTATGCCAGCATCAACTTTACCGACACCTATATCAACCTGACCGGTCCGGTGACCGTGGGGCTGGCCTATTTCACCATTGCGCGCATTTACGCGGCGGCAACCGGCAAGGCACTGGAGCTGAACATGGTGCGCGCCTCGCTGGAGCGCAGCGGGGAGCTGCAGGCAACCTTGCTGCTGATTCGCCTCGACAGCAAAAGGAATATCGTGGCGGATGCGGCGCTTGAAAAAATACGCCATGCGCTGGAGCGATGCGGCACGGAAATCAAGAGTGTCGAGGTGCTGAAAGGCTATCAGAAGGGGCTGTGGGATTTGTTTGAGAAAACCTTTGCGGTTTCCTGGGTGGTGCCCATGGCAGATGCTGAGGCCGCGGCGCGCGTGGCGAAGGACGTGGCGGTGGTGCTGGCCACCCTGCAACCACAGTTGCGCAAACACCTGGCCTATCCGGATAATGCGGCGGAGTGGTTTGTACACAGCGGCCCCATTGCCGGCGGGGTGGAGGCACGTGCCAGCTGGCGCGTGATGTTTGCCGAGACGCTGTTGCGCTGGAATGAACAACAACAAGGAAGAAGCGTATGAATGCAATGAGAACAGGTTTTCTGCTGCTGGCCATGCTCGCCATGCAGGGAGTGCTGGCTGCGGAGACGGGCACGGCGCTGAAAGCCGATGTTGTCCGCGCGGAGCCGTTTGGCGATGCCAAATCGCTGGGCACGCTGGCCGCGGGAGAGAAGGTGAGCATCCTCAAAAAAGATGGCGGCTGGCTGCAGGTAAAGAGCGGCAAGCGCACGGGCTGGGTGCGCATGCTGAGCATCAGCAAGGGTGCGGCGAGCAACAAGGGCAGCAGCGCGGCCGGCCTGCTCGGCCTGGCCTCGGGGCGTGCCGGCACCGGCAAGGTGGTGGCGACCACCGGCGTGCGCGGCCTCAACGAGGAAGAGCTGAAAGCGGCCAGGTTTGACGAACGGGAGCTCAGGCAGGCGGAGTCGTTTGCCACCGGGCGTGCCGATGCACAGCGCTTTGCCAGCCAGGGCAAGCTGAAAACGCAGCAGTTTGAATATCTGCCTGCGCCGTAATTAAGGAAAATACAGATGAAAAAATTGACATTATGGTTGCTGCTGACAGCGTGCGGATTAGGCCCCAGCGCGGCGTATAGCCTGGATTTCGGTGATGACCTGCGCAAGGCGCTAAAGGAAGGGGTGCAAAAGCAGATCGAAGACAAGCCCGGCCCGGCTGCAAATGTGTTGTCCGGCATCGTTGGCGTTTCCGAGGAAAATGAAATTGCGATTGGCCGGCAGATTGCCGGCAATCTGCTCGGCGCTTCGCCGCTGGTGAAAGACAGCAAGCTGCAGAAATACGTCAACAATGTCGGACGCTGGGTTGCCAGCCAGAGTGAGCGCCCCGACCTGCCCTGGCATTTCGGGGTGATCGAGTCGAAAGACATCAACGCCTTTGCCGCGCCCGGCGGTTATATTTTTGTGACGCGCGGCCTGTATGCGCAGCTGCAGAATGAGGCGGCGCTGGCCGGTGTGCTGGCGCACGAAATCGGCCACGTGATACGCCAGCACCATTTGAAACTATTGCAGCAAAGCAGCATGATTGACCTGGGCGGACAGCTGCTTGCCAAGCAAGTGGGTGATAACGAAAGGGCACAGAAGCTGATCGGCAGCGGTGCGGAAATTGCGGCACGCAGCCTGGACAAGGACGCCGAATTTGAGGCGGATCGCATCGCCGTAGTGTTGTCCGCACGTGCCGGCTATGACCCGTTTTCTTTTCCTGAGGTGTTGCAGCAGATCGGCCATGTCGCCAAGGATGACGACAGCGTTGCGCTGCTGTTCAAGACCCACCCGCTGCCTGAAGTGCGCCTGGAAAAATTGAGCGCAGCCATGGGTGAGCGCTTCGATAATGTAAAGGGTCAGTTGTTGCAGAAACGATTTTATTACCTTACACCGCGTTAATTTATCGTCAAGAAAATCGCCATTCCCATGATGCTATCATGTGTATACCCCTGTTGTGTGGCAAGGTCTGTAGACACGGCCGTAACGTCTGATTAAACTTTGCCTGCATCAGCAGGCGCATGCCCTGCTGTTCATTATTGATTGTCACAGTTAAGGGGGCCTTCATGACGAGCAGACGAGATTTTCTTAAAGGAGCGGCAGGTGGTTTGGCAGTGGCGGGTGGAGCACTGCTGGTACCCAGATGGGCCATGGCCGACGAACGTTTTTCAATTCCTGCCGCCTCTCTCGCATCCGGCAATATCGAGGCTTCCACCCTGGAAATTCTGCCTGGCAAGAAGCCGCTGATCAAGCGTACTTTCCGCGCTCCCAATTACGAAACCCCTATCGAATACTTCAATGAGGTGTTCACGCCGAACGATGCTTTCTTTGTGCGCTGGCATCTGAGCTACATCCCCGAGGACATTACCAGCGAGAACTGGCGCCTGAAGATTGGCGGAGACTCGGTGCAGGCTCCGCTGGAACTGACGCTGGACAGCCTCAAGAAAGATTACGAGCATGTAGAGATTGCAGCGGTGTGCCAATGTTCCGGCAACCGCCGTGGTCTGTCGCAGCCGCATGTGGCCGGTGTCGAGTGGGGCTACGGCGCGATGGGCAATGCACGCTGGAAGGGCGTGCGCCTGAAGGATGTGCTGAACAAGGCCGGCATCAAGAAGGAAGCGCTGGAAGTGATATTGAACGGCGCGGATAGTGGCGTTGTGGAAAAAACGCCAGACTTCATCAAGAGCCTGCCGATGTGGAAGGCGCTGGACGAAAACACCATCCTCGCCTTTGAGATGAATGGTGAGCCGCTGCCTCAGCTGAATGGCTTCCCGGTGCGCCTGGTGGTGCCGGGCTGGACGGCGACCTACTGGGTCAAGAAAATTGCCGATATCAATGTGTCGTCCAGGCCGAATGACAACTTCTGGATGCGCAAGGCCTACCGCATTCCGCTCGGCAAGTTCCCGGAAATGGCGCGCTTCACTTCGCAGGAAGTTGCCGGTGAAGGCAATACGCCCATTACCGAAATGGTGGTGAATTCGCTGATCACCAGCATCAAGGACGGCCAGCGCTTCAAGCTGGGCGCAACCGTGGAGGTCAAGGGCGTGGCCTGGGATAGCGGCAAGGGTATCAATCTGGTCGAGGTATCGACCGATGGCGGCAATACCTGGTATGCCGCCGACCTGGGCAAGGATTATGGTAATTTTTCCTTCCGCCAGTGGAGTTTCCGCTTCAAGCCGAAATCGCGCGGCAAATATGCCGTGCTGGCCAAGGCCAGCAACCGCGCTGGCAGCACGCAGGTATTCGAGCTGATCTGGAACCCGGCCGGTTACCACAACAACGTGGTGCAGAAAATCGATGTGGTCGTAGCCTAGGAGATAACCATGCAAAAAATTCTGTTTGTTGCACTTTCCATGCTGTCACTCTCGGCTTTTGCCGACGAGAGCAAGATTCACCTGAAAGAGGGCCCGGGCAGGGATGTGGTTGCATCCAAGTGTTCCATTTGCCACAGCACTGACATGATCCAGATCAATTCCCCGTTTCTTGACCGCAAGGCTTGGGAAGGGGTGGTTAGCAAGATGGTGAATGTGATGGGGGCACCGGTCACCGCAGAAGAAACCCCGCTGGTCGTGGACTATCTGACCAAAAACTACGGCAAGTAATCTGGCGCTTGCGCAAAAAGCCCAATGCGTGTGATGCGCATTGGGCTTTTTTATTGCCTGTCATGTCGGATGATTGCTTAGTGGCCGGGCGGTGCGTGTTGCAGGCCGTTTATCTTGTCACCGGGCTGGATGAAGTGGCCGGCAAACCATCCCCTGTTCATTTCCAGCGCGTAAAGAATGTCACCTTGCGGTGAGTGCACATTGGTCGTATTGGCCTGCATTTCGGCGATGTTGAGTATGCTGCCGTCACTGGCGATAAAGGCTATCGCCAGTGGCAGGTAGGTGTTTTTCATCCAGAAGCTGTGTCTGCCCGCATGTTCAAACACGAACAGCATGCCGCAATCGCGGCAAAGCTGTTTGCGCTGCATCAGCCCATGTTGGCGGCTCTGCTCAGTGGCGGCGATTTCTGCCTGGATGGTCTGTTTGCCGACGCTCAGGCTGATCGTTTCCGCAGGGGCCGCTGACATGAGCAGCATGCCGCAGATCAGAATAATGCCTTTGCTGGTATGCATGGGGATGGCAACAAAATTCCTGTGTAATGTATAGTTAAGCACTGAATTGGCTAAATTTTATTCTTCTGATTGGCATTGTAGCGGCCAAAATGTTGCGTAACATCGTCCAATCTGAAGTATTTAAATAAATGCCGCGCCCGCAGCGTTGAGTCGGGCGCGAAGTACAACAGAAGGGAGCGGGTATGTTTGGCAATGGCAAACTGAAACAGGAGCTGGACGATCTCAAATCTAAATTGCGCTCGGTTGAGTTAACCAGCCAGCGCACGATCAGCCAGCTTAACGCGGAAAAGGCTGTGCTGGAGGCGGCCCTGCAAGAGAAAAAAGATGTCCCGGCGTTTTACACGGGGCTGTTCCAGAACATCCTGATCTTCAGTCAAAGCCTGGCCGAGTCGCAGAAATCGCTGGCTCATCTTTCCGCTGCCATGAAAAAGGAAGCTGAAGAAGCCGATCAGGCCGCGAATGCAACCAATACCAACTCGTCGGCAGTCCAGAAAATCTCCGCCAATATTGATGGCATGGCCAATAGGACGAATGATGTTGCGCACACCGTCAATGCCTTGAGTACAAGTGCCAGCCAGATTGGCGGCATCGTCAAGCTGATCAAGGAGATTGCCGACCAGACCAATTTGCTGGCGCTGAATGCGGCGATTGAAGCAGCCCGTGCCGGCGAACAAGGACGCGGCTTTGCTGTGGTAGCCGATGAGGTGCGCAAGCTGGCAGAGCGCACTGCCAATGCTACCAGCGAGATATCCAGTCTGGTGTTTGCAATCCAGAAGGAAACTGCAGATGCGCAGTCGAAGATTCAGATTTCCCCGGAGGATGCTGCACAATATGCGCAGGACACCGTGAATGCGCGGTCGGGCATGCAATCGCTGCTGGATATCTCCAACCATACCCGTGCCACCATACGCAGTACCGCGCTGCGTGCTTTTGTCGAAGTGGCCAAAGTTGATCACCTGATCTACAAGATGGAGATCTACAAGGTATTCATGGGGCTATCCCCTAAAACGGCGGATGACTTTGCCAGCCATACCGCCTGCAGGCTGGGCAAGTGGTATTACGAGGGTGATGGCAAGGAGTGTTTTTCGAAATTGACCTCATACAAGGGTGTGGAGTCGCCACATAAAGACGTGCACGTGTCCGGCAAGGCGGCGGTGGAAAGCTTTCTGCTGGGTAATCAGGCAGAGGCCCTGGTTCACGCCACCAGAATGGAGCAGGCGAGTGCACTGGTGTTGCAGCATCTGGAAAATATGGCAATGGAGGGCGATGGCCAATCTTGGTTGGGCAGTTGAGAGCCCAGTAATCAACGATACCGTTCGGCCCTCCAGGTTACTTAACCTCGCGCCATTTTTGTATGGTGAAACGCGAGAGCTTGAGGTTAACCGACCAGAAATCTTCCGGCAGTCCCGCTTGCTTTTTAAGTTGCGCTAACAAGTCTTGCGCGTGTGGCAAATCCGCCCATGCGTGCGGCAAGAAGGTGGCTCGCTGAGTACCATACTCCAATATCACGCCATCCACTCCCGGGGTGAGTTGTGCCAGTGCATCTTGCTCGCTGCTGAAATGGACAGGCTCCGCTGTGCTGAGCAAGGCTACATCGATGATCACATCGGCGAACTCCTCTTTTGTGAGCGGCGCAAAACGCGGATCCTGAAATGCGGCAGCGATAGCGTTGAGACGCACATCGTCGATGAGTGGTCGAATCGCTTCCAGGCTGCCGATGCAGCCATGCATCTGACCATGCAGGGTCAGCGTAACGAAGGTCGCACCGGGTTCTTCCAGCCAGGCGGTGCGCGGCAGGTCGTGAGATGCAAAACCGAGTTCTTTGGCTATGGCTGCACGTGCCAGGTGCAGTAGCGCTTGCCCCTTGTGAATGTCGGTCATGATCCTTCTCCTTGGTGAAAGTGAACGCAACATCGCACTATTTACTTTCAATAAGACCCGGCGGCGTCCTCATAGTTTCGCGGATTTAAGCATGTGCCTCCTGAGCTGGTGTTGGTGCGCCCAACGGGGCCATTTTCCCGGTCAGCCGTGTGGCGTTTGGGGCAATCCAGCCCGATGGGCTACAATCACGCACCGTGATTTGCTGAGCCGATCTGACCATGAATCCTGTCCTCGTTTTTGATATTGAAACCATCCCCGACATTGCCGGTTTGCGCACCCTGTACGAGCTGGATGCGCGCGTCAGTGATAACGATGTGGCCGAGATGGCCTTTCAGATGCGCCGCCAGAAAACGGGCAGCGATTTTATTCAGCACCATTTGCAGCGTGTGGTGGCGATTTCCTGCGTGCTGCGCGAGGGCGACCAGTTTCGCGTGTGGTCTCTGGGAGGGCTGGAAGATACTGAAGCCAGCATCATTCAGCGCTTCTTCGATGGCATCGACAAATATACCCCGCAGATCGTGTCGTGGAACGGCGGCGGTTTCGATTTGCCGGTGCTGCACTATCGCGGCCTGATCCACGGCGTGCAGTGCGCGCGCTATTGGGACATGGGTGAGGACGACAAGGATTTCAAGTGGAACAACTACATCAGCCGTTATCATGCGCGCCACCTGGATTTGATGGATCTGCTCGCGCTGTATTCGGGCCGCGCCAATGCGCCGCTGGATGATCTGGCCAAGCTGATCGGTTTTCCCGGCAAGCTGGGCATGGACGGCAGCAAGGTGTGGGAAGCTTACCAGCAGGGCCGGCTGGGCGAGATTCGCAATTATTGCGAAACCGATGTGGTGAACACCTGGCTGGTCTATGCGCGCTTCCAGCTGATGCGCGGGCAGTTCAGCCGTGCCCGCTACGAGCAGGAGTGCGAGCTGGTGCGCAGCACGCTGGCCAAATCTGCCGAGCCGCACTGGGCGGAGTATCTGGCGGCATGGGGCGGTAACAAGGCCTGACATGCAGTTGCGCAATTGGATAGCAGTTCAGGCTGAAGATTAGCGGGGGAGTCATGATTAAATTCTTTCTGGCGCTCGTGCTGATCGGTTTTGTTGTCTATGTGCTATATCGCCATGGGCTCATCTCCGCGCGCCAGCAATTCCTCGATCGCTTTGATCTGCCTGCCGGGGTGATGGAGCGCTTTCTGCAGAAGCGGCCGGAGCTGAACAGCGAGCAGCAGGCGCTGGTGCAGCAGGGCTTGCAGCAATATTTCCGCCTTTGTGTGGATGCGCGCGGGCGCTTTGTTTCCATGCCCTCACAGGTTGTGGATGAACTTTGGCACGAGTTCATCCTGTTCACCCGGCTGTATCAGAAATTTTGCGAACGAGCACTGGGGCGTTATCTGCACCATACTCCGGCTGAAGCAATGCCTGCGCCGAGCACCGCTACTGACGGTATACGCCGCGCCTGGAGGCTGGCATGCCGGCAGGAAGGCATTAATCCCAAGATGCCGGAGCGTTTGCCTTTGTTGTTTGCTCTGGATACTCAGCTGGGTATTGCGGGCGGCTTTGTCTATGCGCTGAATTGTCGTGATGCCGCCACTTCATCGAGCGGGGCATTTTGTGCCTCGGATATCGGAGGCGGATGCGGGAGCAGCGGCTGCGGCGGAAGTAGCGACAGCAGCGCTGATGGTGGCAGCAGTTGCGGCAGTGGCTGCGGTGGTGGCGGTGATTAATGTTGAGTGCTCCAGAGTGGGGCGCAAATCGGAATAATTGTTTAAAGGTTGAAGCAGTATGGAAAGTAGTGTGGTGGTAATTGAGTCCCTCGATCAGGAGGGGCGCGGCATTGCTCATGTGGATGGCAAGGTGATTTTTATCGAGGGTGCGCTCACGGGCGAACGTGTCACTTATAGCGCCTATCGCAAGAAACCCAGCTTCGAGCTGGCCAAAGTTGAGCGGGTTATAAAATCCTCGTTTATGCGCGTGCAGCCCAAGTGTGTGCACTTTGATATGTGCGGTGGCTGTTCCATGCAGCACCTGGATGCGCGCGCCCAGGTGGCGGTAAAGCAGCGCATCCTGGAGGATAATCTGGAGCGTATCGGCAAGGTCAAGGCCGAGCGGATTCTGCCGCCCATCTACGGCGAAACCTGGGGCTATCGCCAGCGTGCGCGCCTGTCGGTGCGCCATGTGCTGAAGAAGGACAAGACGCTGGTGGGCTTCCACGAGAAGAACAGCCGCTATGTCGCAGACATGCAGCATTGCGAAATTTTGCCGCCCAAGATTGCCCGCTTGTTGCCGCTGCTGGCCGAGATGAATGAAAGTCTGTCGGTGCGCGACTACTTGCCACAGATCGAGCTGGCGGCGGGCGAGCATGTCGATGTGCTGGTGTTGCGCATCCTGCAGTCCTTGTCGCCGGCCGATGAGGAAATCATCAAGCGCTTTGCCGATACCCATCAGGTGCAGTTCTGGCTGCAGCCAAAAGGGCCGGATACGGTGAAGCCGTTTTATCCGCTGGATGCACCGGCATTGAGCTACAGCATGCCCGAGTTTGGCATCACCATGCCGTATGCGCCGACTGATTTTACCCAGGTGAACAGCACGCTGAACCGCCTGATGGTCAGCCGCGCCATGCGTTTGCTGTCGCCTCAGCCGGGCGAGCGCATTGCCGATTTCTTCTGCGGCCTGGGCAACTTCACCCTGCCGATTGCGCGCAGCGGTGCGCAGGTGCATGGCGTGGAAGGCAGCGCCACCCTGGTTAAGCGTGCCGCGCAGAATGCGGCCTGCAACGGCCTGTCAGCCAACACCAGCTTCAGCGCGATGAACCTGTTCGAGATGACGGAAGCGGCGCTGGCCAAACTGGGCCATTTCGACAAATGGCTGGTTGATCCGCCGCGCGATGGTGCCATGGAACTGGTCAAGTCGCTGGGTGCGGATGCGCCCAGGCGCATCGTGTATGTGTCGTGCAACCCGGCCACGCTGGCGCGTGACGCCGAGGTACTGGTGCATGTCAAAGGCTATGCGATCAAGGCCGCCGGAGTGATGAACATGTTCCCGCACACCTCGCATGTCGAGTCGATTGCCCTCTTCGAGCGTGAGTAGCTCGCCAGCACAAGTGCCGGATGAACTGCGCGAGGCCGCGCTGTACTGGCTGGCCGAGCCTGATTATGAGGTAAAGTCGAGCGGAGTTCTGGCGCTGGCACAGGCGTGGCGTGAGGGCCGGCTGAGCCTGGCGGCTGATGCTGTGCTGGCGGCCAATGCGCCCATTCCCGGGCGGCCGCCCTTGCCCGAGCTGGTGTCGCCCATTGAAGTTCCGCACCGCTCGATGGTGACGGAAGAGGGGCGTGCGGCGATGATCCACGCGCTGGCACACATAGAATTCAATGCCATCAACCTGGCGCTGGATGCGATCTGGCGCTTTGCGGGCATGCCGCGCGAATACTATGCCGACTGGTTGCAGGTTGCCGCAGAAGAGGCGCAGCATTTTTCCTTGCTGGCCGCGCACCTACTCAGCAAAGGCCATGTCTATGGTGACTTCAAGGCGCACAACAGTCTGTGGGATATGGCGGAAAAGACGCGGGGAGACATCCTGGCACGTATGGCACTGGTGCCGCGCACCATGGAAGCGCGCGGTCTGGATGCCACGCCGCCGCTGAGCGCCAAGCTGGCTCAGGCCGGTGACATGGAGGCCGCCAGGATACTCGACATTATTCTGGCCGATGAGATCGGCCATGTGCTGATAGGTAATCGCTGGTTTGCCTGGGCCTGTCAGGCTCAAGGCCTGGAGCCTGTCGCTACTTATGCTGCTCTGGCAACCAGGTATCAGGCACCGCAGTTACGCGGGCCTTTCAATCTGGCAGCAAGGCGGGCAGCCGGGTTTAGCGAAAGCGAACTGATAGCTTTGCAGGGAGCTAAAAAAATGCGGCAATAAAAAAGGCGGCTTGCGCCGCCTTTTTTAGTTCATGCAAACCGTGATTAGTCACGGTCTCCGGCAAAAGCCATCAGCAGGTTCAGCAGATTGACGAAAATGTTGTAGATGTCCAGGTACAAGGCCACGGTTGCCATCACATAGTTGGTCTCACCGCCATGAATGATCTGGCTGATGTCATACAGGATGTAGGCCGAGAAGATCAGCACGGCAATGGCCGAGATGGTCAGCGACAGCGCCGGAATGGCAAAGAAGATGTTCGCCAGCGAGGCAATGATCAGCAGGATCAGGCCAATGAACAGGAACTTGCCCATAAAGCTGAAATCTTTTTTGGTTACAGTGGCAATGGTGGCCAGGCTAAAGAAGATCAGGCCGGTGCCGCCTGCAGCCATGCCGATCAGCTGTGCGCCGTTACGCAGATGCAGGGCAAATTGCAACATGGGGCCAAGGAACCAGCCGGCGACAAAGGTAAAGCCCAGCAGCATGACGATGCCCCATACGCTGTTGCGCAATGCGCCCACAGCAAACAGCATACCCATCATCACGCCGAACATCAGCAACGGAGCCAGGATAGGATGCGCTGCCATGAACGAGAAGTTGGTGGAGAGGCCGACAAAAGCGCCGATGACCGTTGGGATCATGGTGAGTCCCAGCATCATGTAGGTGTTGCGCAGTACCTTGTTTTGCTCCAGGGCAAGCGTGCCTGGCTGCGAAATGGTTTGGTATTCCATAGTGTTCTCCATGAATATGTAGTTAACAACGGGCGTAAGAGTATCGAAGCGCAGTGAAAGTTGCAATGCTTGCAGTGTTTTGAGCCCCCAAGGGCATGAGGCTTTAAATTTGGGGTGGTTTTCAGGTATGATGCGCGCCTCCCGGAAGCTTGGGTGAGTGGTTTAAACCAGCAGTCTTGAAAACTGCCGAACAGAAATGTTCCGTGAGTTCGAATCTCACAGCTTCCGCCAGTTACCGTTGTGCCCGCGCCTATGGCGCTGAGAGACCCGCTCGAACCCCAGTGTTTGGCGGGTTTTTTGTTGCTTGTCCGTCTTGTTTCCTGTTGCGGGATTCAGCCCGGAGGCTTGAAGAGGCTATACTGGACGCAGGGAGGCGGAGGCAAGATGATGAAAACACTGTCGTTCACGACATTCAGGCGGCTGTTCAGTGTCGGGCGTGAGATGGCGCGGGCGCTGCTGGGTGCAGCATTGATAGTGGCCGCTTCCTCCTCTACGGCTACAGCCGCTGGCGGCCCGCTACCCTCTACGTTTGGCAGTACGATAGGCCAGGCCTTGTTGTGCGTTGACCAGGTCGACCCCTTTTATTTCTGGTCGTACCTGAACCAGTTTTTTGGACCGCCCTATAAAGCAGAAGGCGGGGCATACTGGTTTAAAGTTCCGGGAACGCTGTGGGGGGCCGCCATTACTGATGTGCTGGTCAGCGATGGGGCAAGTGAGCAGGTTTTTCTGGCTGCCGTTTTTAAGGATAACCCGACCAAGCTGTCTGGTGCGATTGCAGAAACAACCGGGGTACGTCATAACAGCGAAGACTTTTCTCAATTTTCACCGCTGGTTTCCGGTCTGGGCAGCAAAATTATCTACTTCGAGCAAGGCTCAAAGATTTATTGCGCTAAATACAATCTGGATTACATGCGGCAGCGTTTTTCCTGATTCTGGCGGTTCATCCGGGCGGCCTAGATATTTTGGCATATGGTGCACTGAGCAAATAACTGCTAGTGTTAACAAGGTCAATGAAGGCTGAAGAGTCTGCTGGCAGGTCATTGCTTTTCAATGACTTGGATTGTGGTTGGCTGGCTATTGGGCAGATGACAGGCGTTGGGATTAGGGGGATGTTTTGAGCGTTGAAATTGTTGTCAAATTGATATCGTTGATATTGCGATTATGTGGGATCGCTTTTTTTCTGTATGCCGCTTTTCAGGGGGTGTTTGGAGTGGGTGGTTCTACCAGTGTTTTTACCGGAGTGGGAGTCTTGGTGCTAGTGCTGTTGGGCACGCATTTGATTGACAAGGTAGGGCAGGTCAAATAGGAATAAACCATTGCCAGCATGCTGGGGGCACGCAAGAGAGGCTGAGGAGAAGTATGGTGCGAATTAACACACTGCTCGCGGCGATCTTTTTGCTGGGCTTGAGCTCGGTAGCTTGTGCCCAGTCCGGGGATAGTCTCGCGCGAGGCCGGCTTCTGTATGGAACATATTGTATTTCATGCCATGCGGCTGAGATTCATTGGCGCGAAAAAAAGCTGGCGAGCGATTGGAGTGCTCTGAAAAATCAGGTGCGGCGCTGGCAGAAAGTGGCGGAGCTGGGATGGAGTGAGGACGACATTGAGCAGGTCTCTGCTTATTTGAATGCCAGCTACTATCATTTTTCAGCCACAGACAAGATCGGCTTGGGGCCACAGAAGCCAGTTTTCCCGCAGAAGCAAGAGGCCAAAGAGCAACAGTGAGCGGCCCTGTCGACCTGGACTGCAAACCTGCTGATGTACAATGAGCCTTGTGCATAGGTAATACACCGAAGCATAGAGCCGCTGACAAAACCTCCAGATGAAAGGGATGACATGTTGAGAGTTGGAATTCTGATTGCCTTGTTCATGTTTGCTGCAATTCCGCTGGCTCAAGCCAAGGATGTCTCGGCACAGCAGGCCGGTTTGAATTATGCGCTGCAGAATATGGAGAAGGCCGAGGCCGAATACAAGTCCGATGCGCAGAAGGTAAGCGAGACCGAAAAGGTTCTCGAGCAAAAGAAGAAGCAGCTGGCTGAAGAACAGAAGAAGGCTGAATCATCCAGAACAAATTATTTGCAGGCCAAGGAAAAGGTCAGTGCCGCGCAAGCCGTGCTGGACCGTGCATGGAAAGAGTAGTGCGGATTTGCTTTTGATTGGGATGCAAAAAAAGAAGGCTGCGCAAGCAGCCTTCTTTTTTTGTCGCGATTTGTTTATTGAGTATCAATAGCCCAGGGCACGTGCACCCTGATAAAAGGCGAGGCTGGCCAGCCAGGCCAGTATCAGCGACCAGGCGATGGAAAACAGCATAAAGCCGTTGTTCTTGGATTCGCTGCGCAGGGTGGCAATGGTAGACAGGCACGGGGTGTAGATCAGGGTGAACAGCATAAAGCTGTAGGCCTGTACCCAGTCCAGCTGATGTGCCAGTGAGCCGCCCAGCGCGTCACCGCTCAGGCCGTAGATGACGGCGAGCGAGCCGATCACGATTTCCTTGGCGACAAAGCCGAAGATCAGTGCAATGGTCAGCTCCGCAGTGATGCCGATGGGCTGAAATAGTGGATGCAGCCAGGCTCCTATCATACCTGCCAGGGTGTCGCTGCTGGCTGGCACGGCAGAAGGAGGAAGGTGGGTGAGCAGCCACACCAGCACCACGCCGGCGACGATGAACTTGCTGGCACGGGTAATAAAATGCCTTACTTCGTGCCAGCCGCGCAGCAGCATCTGGCGCAGGGTAGGGAAGCGGTAAGGTGGCAGCTCCAGCACGAAGGGTTCGTTACTCGGGAAATAGCGTTTGAACAGCAGTGCAGTCAGAATGGCCGCAGCAAAACTGAACAGGTACAGGCTGAACAGCACCACAGGGGCGGCTTTGGGTGAGAATAGTGCGGCGCTGATAAACACGAATACTTGCAGGCGCGCGGAGCACAGCGAGAATGGAATGACCAGCATCGAGAGCAAGCGTGATGCACGCGAGCGCATTACTCGTGTGCCCATCAGTGCGGGTACGTTGCAGCCAAAGCCCATCAGCAGCATCACAAAGCTGCGTCCATCCAGCCCCATTCTGGCCATCAGGACATCCATCAGAAAGGCCGCGCGCGACAAATAGCCGGTGTCTTCCACGATCGCCATAAACAGAAAGAACAGCACGATCAGGGGAATGAAGGCAGCAACAGTAGCGACACCGTTGTAGATGCCGTCGAGCAGCAGGCCTTGCAGGGCTTGCGGCAGGCCGCCGAGCAGGGGCTCAAGGGCGACCGTGCGCAGCCAGCCGAATATTTCGTTGACGCCGCCTTGCAGCGGCTGTCCCAGCAGGAAAATCGTCTGGAACAGCAAATACATGATGCCGAAAAAAATCGGCAAGCCTAGCCAGGGGTGCAGCATGAGCTGATCCAGCTGGGTGGTCAGGCGGTCGGTCATGCGCACCGGAACTTGCACCGAGTGTTTCAGCACACGCGACATCTCGCTTTCGATATGCTCATCCTGTTCCAGCTGGCTGCGCAGCTGTTCGGCCATGCCCGGTGTGTGGTAGCGCAGTGCATTGGCGGCAGCTTTCATTGCCTCCTGATAGCCGCTGCCATATTTTGCGCTGAGCAGGAATATCGGGATGCCCAGTGCTTCCGTCATTTTTGCGGCATCGATGCTGATGCCGAATTTTTTGGCTTCGTCGGCCATGTTGAGCAACACCACCATATTCAGGTTGAATTGCTTGAGTTGCAGCAGCAGGCTTAACTGGCGCTCGATCTGGGTGGCGTTCAGTACGATCAGGGCGAGGTCGGGCACGTTGTCGTGCAGAAAATGCCGCACCACCTGCTCATCTTCGGAAAAACCGTGCATGTCATAGATGCCAGGCAGATCAATGATTTCCACCATGTCGCCACCGAGCAGGATGGTGCCGGTGAGCAGCTCAACGGTAACGCCGGGCCAGTTGCCGACACGCGCGGCAGAGCCGGTCATGCGGTTGAACAGGGTGGATTTGCCGGTATTGGGCATCCCCAGCAGGGCGATTCGTTTCATAGCTGTACCGTAATCTTTTCGGCCTCTGCCTTGCGCAGCAGGATGTCGGTTGTGCCTATGCGCACCTGCAAGGGCCCCGAGAAACGGGCCTTACGAATCAATTCAATTTGCTTTCCGGCACGAAATCCCATGGCCAACAGGCGCTGGTGCAGGGCCTCATCGGTATGTATGGCGATTATGGTGGCTATTTCGCCGGGTTGCAGACTGGACAGGGTCATCGGGATGGTCGGGAGTTTTGCATTCACAATGTCCAGATTATTCCACAGCGTGCCGTCTTTTGTAAGGCAATCCCGATAGCTTTCGGTTAAAATGACCAACTTTGTAAACACGTGGCGAGCACCATGATTAAAGGCAGTATCGTTGCAATTGTTACCCCCATGCAGGCAGACGGCAGTCTGGATTTGGCCGCATTTCGTGCACTGATTGATTTCCATATCGAGCAGGGCACCGACGCGATCGTCGTGGTTGGCACCACAGGCGAGTCACCGACAGTGGATCTGGTCGAGCATGAAATGCTGATCCAGGTGGCGGTTGAGCACTCTGCGGGGCGTATCCCTGTGATCGCTGGCACTGGCGCGAACTCAACCAAAGAAGCGATTGAACTGGCGGCTTTTTCGAAAAAGGCCGGGGCTGCTGCTTCGCTGACGGTGGTGCCTTACTACAACAAACCCACGCAGGAAGGTTTGTACCAGCATTTCAAGGCCATCGCAGAGGCAGTTGATATGCCGCACATCCTCTACAACGTGCCTGGCCGTACCGGTGCGGACATGAGCAACGATACGGTGCTGCGTCTGGCACAAATACCCAATATTGTCGGTATCAAGGATGCGACCGGCAATATCGAGCGCGGCAGCGACCTGTTGCAACGCGCGCCCAAGGATTTCGCCATCTACAGCGGCGACGACGCGAGCACGCTGGCGCTGATCTTGCTGGGGGCGCATGGCACCATTTCGGTCACGGCCAACGTGGCTCCCAGGCTGATGCATGAGATGTGCAAGGCGGGGCTGAACGGCGACGTGGCCAAGGCACGCGAAATAAATTTCCGTTTGCTGGGTTTGCATCGACATCTGTTTGTTGAGGCCAATCCGATCCCGGTAAAGTGGGCGGTAGCGCGCATGGGCAAGATGCAGAATGTTTTGCGCTTGCCGCTCACGCCGCTGAGCGCAGCCTCACAGGCCGTGGTCGAAAATGCAATGCGCCAGGCCGGGATTATCAATGCGTAATAATTTTGGGAGCAGCATGAAAGCATCAAACATTAGCGTATTGACCCTGATAGCGTGCGCACTGGCTGCATGCAGCAGCGCAGGCAGCGAAAAAAACAAACTGTTCGATTACAAGGCGGCCGCCATCAAGGTGCGCTCGCTTGAAGTGCCACCCGATTTGACTCCCGTGCTCACCAATGATCGTTATGGAATTCCCGGCAGCACTGAGGAAGGCGTGCGCTATTCAGATTTTTCCAAGGGAAAGCTGAACGGTGCAGCAAGCGACGTTTTGCCTGCAAGCAGGACTGTTCGTCTGGTGCGTAACGGCAATCAGCGCTGGCTGGAAGTAAGCGACAAGGCAGAAAACATCTGGCCTTTAGTCAAGGCATTCTGGCTAGAGAATGGCTTGTCTATCCAGGCAGAAAATCCTCAGGCGGGCATTTTTGAGACAGAGTGGGCAGAAAATCGCGCCAAGGTTCACAACGATGGAATGCGCTATCACTTGGGAGGCGCACTGGAGGGGCTGTATTCCTCTGCTGAAAAAGATCAATATCACACCCGCCTGGAACGCAGCCAGGACGGCAAGAGCACCGAAATTACCATCAAGCATAATGGTCTGCAGGAATTGCCGGAACCGGACAAAAATGGCAACAGGTGGCTGACGCGCCCCGGTGATCCCGAGCTGGAAGCGACCATGCTGCAATTGCTGATGGCCAAGCTGGGTGGGGCTCCATCTCCATCCGCAGTTGCACAGCAGCCTGCTGCACTACCAGAGCAGGCTGTGCCCAGATTGCAGACCTTGGCTGATGGCAGCAAGAGTATTTTGCTAAGCGAGCCATTTGACAAGAGCTGGCGCAAGGTATCGCTGGCGCTGGAGCAGGCAGGCATTGCCCTGGAGGACAAGGACCGCAGCAAAGGTGTTTTCTTCCTGAAGGCTGCAAAAAACAAGGGAGCATCGGCTACTGATACACCCGACGCCTATCAGGTGAACGTGCGTGAAAACAGCGCTGGTTGTGAAGTGTCGGCAGGGAATGTTAAAGGTGCCAGCACCCCGGATACGCAACGAATTATTGATGCGCTGTATCAGCAGCTCAGTAAGCAGTAAGCCTATTGCGGATGCGTTTTGCTTCACTAGGCAGTGGTAGCGAAGGCAATGCGCTGGTAGTCCAGGTTGGGCAGACCTGTGTACTGATGGATTGTGGTTTTAACCTGACAGAAACCGTTTCCCGCCTTGCGCGCCTGGGGCTTCAACCGGAAGCGCTGAGTGGCATTGTGGTGACGCATGAGCACGGCGACCACATTGCCGGTGTTGCTCGTCTTGCACGCAAATACAGCCTTCCTGTCTGGCTTACCCATGGCACCTTACGCGCGCAATTAAAAACCCTGGCTAGTCTGCCGGGTGTCAATGAAATCAATCCCCATGTCTCTTTTTCCATCGGCGAAGTGGAAGTGCAGCCCTACCTGGTGCCGCATGATGCAGCGGAGCCGGTGCAGTATGTTTTCAGCGATGGCACAAGGCGTTTGGGCGTACTGACTGACGTGGGCAGCTCAACACCCTTTATCGAGAAAACCCTGAGCGGCTGCTCTGCGCTGGTGCTGGAATGCAACCATGATGCCAGCCTGCTGGCTAATGGCGACTATCCTTTCAGTCTCAAGCAACGCGTCGGCGGACGCTTCGGGCACCTTAACAATACAGAGGCAGGGCAATTGCTGGCACGACTGGATAATCACCGTTTGCAACACATAGTGGCGGCCCACTTGAGTCGAAAAAATAATACACCGGAGCTGGCAATTGGTGCGCTGAGTGCTGCGCTCAATTGCAGTGAAGACTGGGTGGGGGTGGCCACGCAGGAAGAAGGGTTTGCCTGGAGAGAGATTTTATAAATTGCCAGTGTGGCAGGAGCGAAACGCAATAAAAAAGCCGACTTGCGTCGGCTTTTTTATTGCTTGCGGCTAAATTACTTGGCAGCAGGAGCAGCAGGTGCTGCTGCAGGAGCAGCAGCGTCAGCAGCAGGAGCGGAAGCAGCTGGAGCTGGAGCAGCAGCAGGAGCTGGAGCGGAAGCTGGCTTGTCACAAGCAGTCAAAGCAAGAGCCAACAAAGCGGCGATCAGAGCGGAACGTGTCATTATCAATTATCCTTTAAGTCAGTGGTTACAAAAAAAAAGCCAAAATCAGTTCGTCTTAGCAGTGCCTTCACGAAAGACGCAGTATTCTAGCAATAATTTGGAAGAAAGCTAGTGGATAGACTGAATTTAGTGACTTTTATTTAAAGGCTGAGGGTGGTGGTCAGAGCGCTGGGGTGGGATGCCGTCCACATTTCAGCAAAACGCGATTTGAGCAGGCGACCGCCTTCAGGATCATTTTGCGCCAGGATGCCGCGGGTATCGTCAAAGTGAAAGCGGCGGACATAGTGCAACTCGTCTGCAACCGCAAAGGGCTCTGAAATGTGTTGCAGGTGCTTGGGGGTTTCGTAGATGGCCATGCTGTGGCCGAATTGCTTTAACAGCATCATCATGCGCGGACAATATTGTGACAGGGGGCGGGTGTTGTGCGCCAACAGCTGCAGGCGGTTATTGGGGCTGGCCAGCAGGAAGTGGCGCAGGGTTTCAAAGCGTGTTTCGCTGTTAAAGCCGATACCGTCAAAATCCTTTTCAAAAATGCACAGGCTGTGCTGGGGCAGCTTGCACAGCGTGTCCAGTGCTGCGATATAGTCCGCAGCTCCAAAAAATTGCGTGTGTTGCAGTGCGGAATCGCTCATTTGGAAGACTTGCGTTTATCCATGACGTTGACAATATAACCGTCTCTATACCACTGGTAAAGCAGGTCTATGGCTGCGGACGTCAGCTTTGCCCCGGCAGCCAGCTGACGCAAATCAGCCAGTTCTCTCAACGCCAGGTAGTCAGCTTTGCTAACCTTGTGTGCTTCACCGTTGATAAACACGCTGCGGTCATGGCACAGCATCTGGGTTTTCAGCTCCAGCGCGACGCCGCGCTGTTGCAGTGCTTGCTTAAAACGTGCCAATGGCAGCGGCTTGGCGGGCGCATCAAAGAAGATGTGCGGCTTGGGGTCGCTCAGGTAGTTACCCAGAAAATCGGCGATAGCGCGCTTGTCCCACTTGATTTTGCTGATGGCATGCTCCACCTGTTGCAGCATGTCCGCGCTGATCTCGGAGGGGTGAGGTTGAGTTTTCAGATCTGGATCGGCATACATGCCTTCCACGCAAATGCTGTCCTGCAGATACACCAGAAACTGTTCTGCGAGCTCCTGATAGGATGGGGTGCGGAAGCCGATTGAATAGGTCATGCAGTCATCTTCTGCAATGCCGTTATGGGCGCAGTGCGGCGGCAGGTACAGCATGTCGCCAGGCTCCAGTACCCACTCCTGTTGCACGATAAAGTTCTGCAATACTTTGTGCGGTGCACCCTCAACCAGAGAGCGGTCTTTTTGCTGGGAAATTTGCCAGCGACGATGCCCATGTCCCTGCAACAAAAACACATCGTAGTCGTCAAAATGCGGCCCGACGCCACCACCTTTCGGAGCATAACTCACCATCAGGTCGTCGAGGCGGGCATGCGGTATGAAACTGAACTGCTTGAGCAGCTCGGCGCCTTCAGGCTGTGTGTGATTCACTCCTTGCACCAGCACAGTCCACAGGCTCTTGCCCAGGCTGGAGAAATCCTCGTTTTCGAAAGGGCCATGCTGCAGTTGCCATTGTTTGCGCTTGTGCGTGACCAGCCGGGCTTGCGCATCCTCGCTGCAGGATAGCTCCATCAGCTGCTGCGGGCTGAGCAGGCCTTTAAAACCGGGAATGGCCTGGCGTATGAGCAGGGGTTTTTTCTGCCAGTAATCGCGCAGAAATTCTTTGACGGTCAGACCGCCTAGCAGGGGGAGATGTTTTTTCATAAACGCAATTATAGCCCTAGCTGCAATTTCATAGAAATGCCATACAACATTCAGAGCCTTGAACGGGTAAAAAATTATTGTGCCTAATAAATCTCGGTTAAAATGCAGGCGTCGCTCAGTGTGGCGACAGGCGACACCAATCAGCGGTTCCATGAGGAGGAGTTGATATGCAATTGCAAGCAGGAGTAGATGCACCGCAATTTCAATTGTCAGATGCCGACATGGTGACGTTCAGTTTGGCAGCAAAGCGCGGCAAAAAAAATATCGTACTGTACTTTTACCCCAAGGACGATACGCCTGGCTGCACAATGGAAGCTAACGAGTTCAGCGCGCTTGAAGAAGAATTTGCCAGCCTTGATACCCTGGTCATCGGCATCAGCCGAGACGACTGTATAAGCCACGCTTCATTTCGCGACAAGTATGGCTTGTCGGTGCTGTTGCTGGCGGATACCGAATCTAGTGTGTGCAAAAAATATGGTGTGCTGTACGACAAGGAAGTAGACGGTCACAAAAAGGTTGCGATTCAGCGCTCCACCTTCGTGATCGACAAATCGGGAAAAATACGTCATGCCATGTACGCAGTCCACGCTCACGGACATGCGCATGAAGTGCTTAATTTAATAAAGGAAATGAAATGAAAATTGCAAAAGACACCGTGGTTTCGCTGCGTTACGAGCTGACTGACGTGAACGAGGGGACGCTGCTGGAAAAAGCGGACGACCCGATCAGCTATCTGCATGGCGGCTACGACGGTATCTTCCCGGCGGTTGAAGAAGCGCTGCATGGCAAGGATGTAGGCGATGCATGTGCCGTAACAATGTCGCCGGATGATGCCTTTGGCGAATATGAGCACGATCTGGTGCGCGTCGAGCCACGTGAACTGTTCCCCAAGGATATCGAAGTGGGCATGCAGCTCGAAGGCGGCGCAGAAGATGCCGATGATGAAGACTACATGCTCTACACTGTGGTCGAGGTCAACAGCAAGGAAGTGACAGTGGATGGCAATCACCCGCTGGCCGGAAAATCCCTCAAGTTTTCTGCAACCGTGACCGGCGTGCGTCCCGCTACCAAGGAAGAGCTGGAGCATGGTCATACGCACGGCGAAGGTGGTCATCACCACTAAGTGTTTGCCACCAGGTGTTTGCCCCTGGTGTTTGCAAAGAAGAGTAATAAAAAAGCCCGCATCCAGCGGGCTTTTTTATTGCTCTGTTACGCGCCAGCTTTACGGCGAAAAACTGTCGTGCTGCGTAACCTGTTCAGGCTGGCAGCTATGAAATGACCACGCCGGAGTCGTCTGTTGCATATGACTGTGCTACGTAGTGCAGAACCAGTTTGTCATTCTGGGTAACGTCCTTGAACTCGACGCCAATACTGAAGCCGCTGCCCGAGTCAGACTGGTTGGCATAGCGTATGGTGGCAGCCAGCGCCAGTTCGATTTTGTTATTTTCAAAATCTACCGAGAATGACAGATTGACCACCTCGCCCGGATTGCCCAGCCGCGCACTTGAATCCAGCATCGCACCGGCCACGCTCAGATCGGCAAGGGTAACGGGCAGCGGCATATTCTTGCCCTGGGGCGAAACGGTGGCGGGCAACGACGTCTTGATTCGGATTGCTTTGCGCACCACTCTCGCTTCCACTGTGCCAGGGTAAACCAGCATGGCATAAGGGAAGGGGGCCTTGAAAATCTGCGTGACATGCGAAGAAAAAGAAAAATCATGCTGTCCGGAAAAGCCGCGAATGACATAGTCCTTGCCGGCTTCCAGGCCGGTCTTGACGCCGTTATCGCCCTTGAGGGCCACCATGATACTTTGTCCTCTCACGGCACCAATCAATTGCACTTCACCATGAGGCGATTTTTGTGCGGCATGACGAATTTGCAGATGCATTCCGGGGCGGAGTTTTAAAGATTCGAAACTGACTTCTGCTACTTCTGTGACGGTTGAATCGTCTGACATTCGTGAACTCCCCTTTGATATTTAAAACACAGTTCAAAAGTATCGACTCCATACAACTTATAATTATTTGCGCATGATGATAACGCAATGTATGCCGAATGAGTATTGTGTTCAGTGTTTCTCCATCGCCTCCCGCTCCATCAGCACGTAAGTATTGTAGGCATTGCGGCGGTTTACTTCGGCAAAGGCCGGCAAGCCACTGTAGAGGCTCCAGTCCGTTTTCTCGTACGCCTCATCAAAAGGCGTCATCTCGTCGGCGGCCTGTCCCATGGTCTTGCGCAGGTAAGTGAGGTAGTCGCGGGTGAACACCAGATCGGTAGCCGCCTGTTCAGAAGCCGCTCCATGGCCGGGCACCAGTACGCGCGGCTTGAGTGCCAGCAACTTGTCCAGCCCGGCGATCCATGCCTTGCTGTCGGCATCACCGACAAAAGGAGTGCGGCCGCGGAAAGCAAGATCGCCCGCATACAGCACGCCGTCATT
>JBGPPE010000001.1:0-54674 GCA_041488395.1 Gallionellaceae bacterium | reverse complement strand
GGCGTCATCGGCCTGGGCGCAGCGATCGATTATGTGAGCGGCATCGGTTTCGATGTGCTGGTCGCGCATGAGCAGGAGTTGCTGTCCTATGCCACACCCTTGCTGGCAGAGGTGGCGGGACTGCGCATCATCGGCAGCGCGCGCAAAAAGACCGGCATCGTTTCGTTCGTGCTGGAGGATATCCATCCCCATGACATCGGCACGATACTGGACCGTGAAGGTGTGGCGATACGCACCGGCCACCATTGCACCATGCCGCTGATGGAACGCTTCGGTGTGCCGGCCACGGCACGCGCCTCGTTTGCGCTGTACAACAACCGGCAGGAGGTGGATGCGCTGGTGGCAGCGATCCATAAGGCGAAGGAGGTGTTCAGGCGATGACCGACCTGCGCGAGCTGTACCAGGAAACCATCCTCGACCACTATCGCCAGCCGCGCAATGCTGGCCGCCAGCCTGGCGCCAACCGCACGGCAGAAGGCTACAACCCGCTGTGCGGCGACAGGGTAAAACTGTATCTGCAGGTGGAAGATGGCGTGATACGCGACGCCCGTTTTGAAGGCTCCGGCTGTGCCATCGCCACGGCATCGGCTTCGCTGATGACGGAAAGCATCAAGGGCAAACGCGAAGACGAAGCACTGCAGCTGCTGGAAAAAATTCACGGCATGGTGACCGGCGGCGTCATGGCTGGGGACGCAGGCAAGCTGCAGGTATTGGCTGGCGTGCATGAATTCCCGCAACGGGTGAAGTGCGCCACGCTGGCCTGGCACACCCTGAAGGCCGCGCTCGAGAATGTCGAGGAAGCGGTGACGACGGAATAAGGACAAGAGGCGGCGCATGATCGACTTCAAAAAATTGAGCGAGCATCTGCAGCAGCGAGCAACTGACCCGAAGGAGCTGGAGGCGCGGGTCATCGAGAAGCTGCGCACGATCTTCGACCCGGAGATACCGGTGAACATCTATGACCTCGGCCTGATTTACGCACTGGATGTGAGCGCAACGGGCGAGGTGCATGTCCGTATGACGCTGACTGCGCCCAATTGTCCGGTGGCCGAGGGCTTCCCGGATATGGTGCAGGACGCGCTGTGGCTGGTGGAGGGGGTCAACGAGGTGACGGTGGAACTGGTGTGGGAGCCGCCCTGGGGCAGTGAGCGGATGTCGGAGGCAGCACGGTTGCAGCTGGGCTTGCTGTGACAGAAGGGGAGTGCGATGAGCAGCTGGCTGGATGTCGCAAACATTGATGAACTGACACCGGGAAGCCGCCGCGTGGTCGATGTGGACGGAACCGCAGTGGCTGTGTTCAATCTTGACGGCGCATTCTTTGCCATCAGGGATGCGTGCCCACATGATGGCGGCGAGCTGGCCAATGGCAAGCTGGAAGGAGACGAGATCGTTTGCCCGCGCCATGGGGCACGTTTTTCGATCAGGACAGGCGCTGTTCTGGGGCCGCCGGCCTACGAGGATGTGCGCACCTACCCAGTGCGGGTGGCGCAGGGCAAGGTACAAATCGAGTGTGAGTGAAGTGCCCTTGCCTCAGGGGGCGCCGTCATCCTCATCATCATATTTTTCCCGTGGCGGATCGCCGTCGTATACCAGGCTCTGGCGGCGCATCAAATAGGCATCGCGGATAAAGCTGTAACGATCCAGCATGGTGTCATCCACGACTTTTTCCGTATCCAGCAGGGAAGCGCGCAACTCTATGCCTTTGGCAAGGTACAGCTGGTTGCGCAAGGCGACGTCATCCAGGTTGCTGATCGGGCCGACGTAGGTGTCGCCGTACAGGCCGATGCCATCGCGCACGCTGCTAGGCCCGAGGAAAGGGATGACGATATAGGGGCCGCTGCTGACGCCCCAGTAGCCCAGGGTCTGGCCAAGGTCCTCGTTGTGTTTTTCCAGGCGGTTTGCCACATTGATCAGTCCAAACACGCCAAAGGTCGAGTTGACGATGACGCGGGTGCCATCCGATGCGGCCTGGGCAAATTTGAGCTGGAACAAATCGTTAAAGGTCACCACCACATCGTCCAGATTGGAGAAGAAGTTGTGCAGCATATTCTGCACCGGTTTGGGCGTGACCTTGCTGTAGCCCTGCGCCACCGGCTTGAGCACGGCTCTGTCCATGGTGTCGTTGAAGCGGTAGACGCCGCGGTTGAATCCTTCAAACGGGTCTTTGGGGTTGGATTTTCCGCCGGGTGATGCGCAGCCGGCCAGTATCAGCGATGCGAACAGGGCAAAAAAACGAAAGACAGGCATAAATATCCGCAAGGTTAAAGTTTATGGGGCGATTCGCGATTATAGTGTCATTCCGGATTTTTCAATAAAATTCCCGGGTTGCGATTCCGGGCTGCCGCGTACCCTGTTCGTGGAGGCATAATCCGATTAACATGACACCGATGAAAATTCCCCAACGATCTGTGCTGATTATTACGCTGCTGTTCCTGCTCGCATCCGTGCTGGAGCTGGGCTGGCTGCACGCCCTGTCACCGCTGGAAAACCGCCTGTCCGACCGCTTTGTCAAGATGCAGGCGCAATCCCTGCAGCCTGATGGCGATATCGTCATCGTCGACATCGATGACTACAGCCTGGCGCGCATGGAGGAAGAGGTCGGCAGCTGGCCGTGGCCGCGCGCCGCGCACGGCGAGCTGGTGCAGGGTATCGCCAGGCAGCATCCCCGGGCCATCGTGTTCGATATCCTGTTCAGCGAGCGCGACCAGTACCGTCCCGACAGCGACAAACTGTTCAATCAGGCACTGAAGGGCAAGGACAACATCTACTTCCCGATTGTGCGGCGTGACCCGGCCCAGGATAGTAAAGGCGCTCCGCTGGCACAGATAGCCGCTGTGCTGGGTTTGCAGCGCACCGCTCAGGCCGATGACCAGGCGCGCATTGCCCTGTTGCCGCCGCTGGCGATCGATCCGAAATACTGGCGCGGCGGCACCAATAATTTTGTCGAAGACCACGACGGCGTGGGGCGGCGCTACCAGCTTTACACCGATGCCTACGGCTGGCTGATTCCTTCTCTGCCCGCGCGCGTGGCGGCGGATCTGGGTTACGCAGTGCCGCAACAGCCCGACATGGTCCTGTCCTGGCGTGGCCAGGCAGCCTCCTTCAGGCATATTTCCTATGCCGACCTGTACCAGGATTTCAGCCATGAGCATCCCAGGCGCGCGCAGGATGAGCTGAGCGGCAAGATCGTCATTATCGGCACCGCTGCTACCGGCCTGCAGGATATGCGCGTCACGCCGCTGGCCAGCCTGTATCCCGGCGTGGAAATACTGGCGACCGCACTGGATAACCTGAAAAACCAGCGCATGATGCACAGTGCGCCGGCCTGGTTTGCGCCGGTGCTGGCCTGGAGCTTGCTGTTGTTGCTGGCGATCGCCTTCGCCAATGGCAGAAACGCGCTGAAGATCGGCATTGTGCTGGCGGCAACCACCGTATTGCTGCTGCTCGGCAGCTATTACGCGGTCGGGCGTCTGTATCTGCTGCCGGTGCTGATTCCATTGCTGCTGGCCTGGGCCTATTTTGTGGCGGGCGCGCTGCAGGAGTATCTGCGTGAGCGCAAGTCGCGCGAGCAGGCGGTGCAAATGTTCAGCCGCTTCGTCAACCCGCATGTGGTGCAGGAGCTGGTTGCGCACGGCGGTTTGAGCCGCGGCGGTGAGAGCCGCCAGGTCAGCGTGCTGTTTTCCGACATCCGCGGCTTTACCACCCTGTCGGAGAAACGCACGCCGGAACAGGTGGTCGATCTGCTCAACCGCTACTTCACTTTGCAGGTCGAAGTTGTATTCCGTCATGGCGGCTCGCTCGACAAGTTTATCGGCGATGCCATCATGGCCTTCTGGGGCGCGCCGCTGGACGATCCGCAGCATGCCCGCAACGCCGTGGCGGCGGCGCTGGAAATGGCAGAGGTGCTGCAGCGTTTCAAGAAAGAGCTGGGCGAGGAAGATGCCAATTTCGATGTCGGCATCGGCATCCACTCCGGCCCGGCCGTGGTGGGGCTGATCGGTTCCGAGCAGCGGCGCGAATACACGGCGATTGGCGACACGGTCAACCTCGCCAGCCGCATTGAGGGGCTGACCAAGGGCGTTTCGCGCATCCTGGTTTCGCGCGACACCATGGAACTGTGTGCCGATGCGTTTGATTTCAAGGGCTATGGTTCATTTGCGGTCAAGGGACGCGCCAAAGAGGTTGAATTGTTTGCGCCACAGCCCAAGGCGAGCAGTAAGCAATAAATCTGGAAAAAGCATTTGTCCGCAGATTAAACAGATTGCCTTGCCAAATGTGTTTGCTTTTTGGGTGGTGTAGTAATTGCCGATCACTGCATGGAAATCTGCGTTAATCTGCGAAATCTGCGGATAGTATTGCCGCTTTTAGGATAAATGAGGAGAGCAAGAATGAGGTGGATAGCTGCAGTTTGTTTAAGCCTGCTGTGCGGCCTGGCGCAAGCCGGTGACCCGGCCTACGCGGTGCGCGACACCGACCTGAAGGCCAGGCCGTATAGCGATGCCGACACCCTGTCGGTGGTGTCGGCCAACAGCAAAGTGGAGATCATGCAGCGCAAATCCAGCTGGATGCAGGTCAAGGTTGGCGGCAAGACCGGCTGGGTGAAAATGCTCAGCCTGCGCCTGGGCGAAGCGTCCGCCCAGAAAAAGCGCGGCGACAGCGGGCTGGCATCGCTGTTCAACGTGGCGACTACCGGCAGCAGTGGCAGCACGGTGACCACCGGCGTACGCGGACTGTCCGAAGAGCAGTTGAAAAACACCCATGCCAATCCGCAGGAGCTTGAAGCGGCTCGCGCTTACGCGGTGGATAAAGCCGAGGCGAAGAAATTTGCCAAGGCGGGCAAGCTGACTGCGCACAGCATGGACTATCTGCCAGAGGTGGAGGGAGACAACTGATGAAAACCAAATTATCTTTTCTGGCACTGCTGCTGGGCTGCGTGGCACTGCCGGTAGCCGCTTTTGATTTCAGCAATATCGATCTGGGCAAGACCGTGGAGACGCTGAAGAAGATCAAGAAGGCCAACAGCGATATCGATGAGCCGCAGGAAATCGAGCTGGGCAAGGGCATTGCCAGCAACCTGCTGGGGGCCGCCCCCTTGTACAAAAATCAGCGCGTGCAAGAATACGTCAATCATGTCGGGCGCTGGCTGGCATTGCAGACCGAGCGCCCCGATCTGCCGTGGCAATTCGGCGTGCTGGATGACAACGACATCAATGCGTTTGCGGCACCGGGCGGCTATGTCTTCATCACCAAAGGGTTGCTGGCACGCATGCACAGCGAGGCGGAGCTGGCCGGGGTGCTGGCGCACGAAATTTCCCACGTGCTGCGCAAGCACCATTTGCAGGCGATCAAGAAGGGCGCGCGCACCGAGCTGTTAGCCGAATTTACCGGTGAGGTGATCAAGGAAAAGGGCGGCAACCCGGCCTTGAACAAGCTGGTGAGCGCAGGCACCGAGGTGTATACGCGCGGACTGGACAAGAGTGATGAGTTTGAAGCGGATCGCATGGGCGTGGTGATAGCTGCACGCGCCGGCTATGACCCCTACGGCCTGCCGGCAGTATTGCAGACCTTGCAGTCGATTAACCCGCAGGATTCGGGCCTCGCGCTGATGTTCAAGACGCACCCGGCGCTGGCTGATCGCCTCAGCCTGCTGGAGAAACTGATGGCGAATTCATTCGATGGTTTTGACAGCCAGCCCAATCTTTCCGAGCGCTTTATGGCTACATTGGGTGCCGCCAAATAAGCTGTTGTAACGCGGTGGATGCAGTGGAGCCCCATTTTAAAAAATGGGGCTCCTTGTATTTGGGAGTGCAGGTATTCAGGGCGTGTGGGGTGTCGGCGCGGGAGCCAGGTCAGCCATGCGAAACTGGAACACGCCGGCCTTGCGGTCGGCAAAATAATTTTCCAGCGTCATGCGCACGGCACGGAAAGCCATCTCGTCCCACGGAATATCGCGCTCGGCAAAGAGTTTGACCTCCAGACTTTCCACCCCCGGCGAAAAGTCCAGATTCAGCAGCCGTGCGCGGAACAGCAAGTACACCTGATCGATGTAGGCCAGGTTGTACATCGAGTACAGCTCGCCGATCTCCACCTGTGCATTGGCTTCTTCCAGCGTTTCCCGCGCCGCAGCCTCGGGCGTGGTTTCACCATTCTCCATAAAGCCGGCCGGCAGCGTCCACAAGCCGATGCGCGGTTCGATCGCGCGGCGGCACAGCAGGATGCGGCCATCTTCCCACTCGGGAATCGCGCCCACGATCAGCTTGGGGTTCTGGTAGTGCACGGTAGCGCAGGCTGTGCAGACATGGCGTGCGCGTGTGTCATCCTGCGGCTGGCGCAGTTCGACCGGGGCGCCGCATTCTGGACAGTATTTCATGGGATAGGATTCCTGCTTACCAGAAGCGCCACCAGGGCTTGTCGCCCTGCACATACTCGTTGCTGCCCGGCTTGACGCCATCTTTGGCAATATTCAGGTCGAGCACGCGCTGGGTATCGTCGCGCAGATCTTTCATGCCCATGGCTTCGTAAGCCTGCACCATGATTTGCAGGGCATCACGGGTTTGCGGCGTTTGCGGGAATTCCTTCAGCACGTTCTGGGCACGGTTTACCGCGGCTACATACGCATGGCGGCGCAGGTAGTAGTCGGCAACGCGTATTTCCGAGCGCGCCAGAATGTTGATCAGGTACTGCATGCGCACCCTGGCATCGGGCGCATAGATACTGTCCGGGAAGCGCGTCACCAGCTCGCGGTAGGCATCAAACGAATCGCGCGCAGACTGCGGGTCACGCTCGGCCGGGTCTTGCTGTGACATGCGCTTGAGGAAGCCGGAATTGTCGATGAAGTTGATCAGGCCTTTCAGGTACAGCACATAATCCAGATGCGGGCTGTTGGGATACTGCTTGATAAAACGGTCGGCCGCAGTCAGCGCTGCATCCGGCTCTTCCTGCTTGTAATAGGCGTAGGCAATTTCCATCTGCGCCTGCTGTGCGTAGCGGCCATAGGGGTAACGCGACTGCAGGGTTTCCAGGGTCTTGATGGTTTTTTCCAGATTGCCATCATCCATCTGTTGCTGTGCCTGGGCATACAATTCCTCGGGCGGCACCTTGTTGGCCTCGTCCAGTGCCTTGGGGTCTTTGGAGGCAGAGCTGCAAGCAACTAACGTCAACAGCAGGAAAACAGCTAAACTATGGCGCATGACTAAATCCAAAAAAATATTAAGCGATTATAACAAAGTTAGCTCCGTCCCTACGCCACAAGACGCGACTGAAGCTGACATTGATGCAAATCCCGACGAACTCTCCCCCCTGATTTTCAGCATTCCCACTGAATATGGCGGCATGAGGTTAGACCAGGTGCTGGCCAGAATGTTGCCGGAATACTCACGCAGCCGCCTGCAGGAGTGGGTGACGCAGGGGCAGGTGACCCTCAATGGCGAGCCGGCCACCACCAAGCAGAAAGTGTGGGGCAGGGAAGTGGTCGAGGTGGTGCCGCAGAGCCTTGCCTCCGAGCAGCCCTACCTGGCCGAGGACATTGCGCTCGACATCGTCTACGAGGACGACAGCATCCTGATCATCAACAAACCGGTCGGCCTGGTCGTGCATCCCGGCAGCGGCAACTGGGAAGGCACCCTGCTGAATGCCCTGTTGCACCATGCGCCGCACCTCAGCGAAGTGCCACGCGCCGGCATCGTACACCGCCTGGACAAGGACACCAGCGGCCTGCTGGTCGTCGCCAAGACCCTGATCGCGCAGACCGACCTGGTGCGCCAGCTGCAGGCACGCACGGTGAGCCGCGAATACCTCGCCATCGCCCACGGCGAAGTGGAACGCAACGGCAAGGTGGACGCCCCGATTGATCGCCACCCCTCGCAGCGCACCAAAATGGCGGTGGTCGAGGGCGGCAAACCGGCCGTCACCCATTACACCATCGTGGAATCCTTCCCCGGCTGCACCCTGCTGCGCTGCAAGCTGGAAACCGGGCGCACCCACCAGATCCGCGTGCACATGGCCTCCATCCGCCACCCGCTGGTGGGTGACCATATCTACATCAAGGGCGCGCAGAAATGCCCGCCGCAGATGCGCGACATCCTCGCTGCCTTCCCGCGCCAGGCCCTGCATGCCGAGCGCCTCGGGCTGGAACATCCGGAAAGCGGCGAGTGGATGGAGTGGCAAGTGGACATGCCGGCGGACATGCAGCAGCTGCTGGCCGAGATCCGGCGCATTGCGGCACAAGGTTAAATAGCATGAGCTGGCAAACTACCCAACCTTGTCATTCCCGCGCAGGCGGGAATCCAGCAAAAAAAACACATTCGCGCAGCGGACAAGAATTGGTGTTGCCCCGCAAGGCGGGATCATTCAATCAACTGGATTCCCGCCTGCACCCGCAAGGAGTACGCCGTGGTTGTAAGGGGCGAAAGCCCCAACAACACACGCTGCGCGGGAATGACGGGCTACGAGGGATGTTGATGTGAGCCTGCTGGATCATTGCATCATCCCCGACTGGCCCGCCCCGGCCAATGTACGCGCACTGCAAACTACCCGCCGTGGCGGCCTCAGCCTGCCCCCCTACGACAGCTTCAACCTTGGCACCCATGTCGGCGATAACGCGCTGGTGGTGGCACGCAACCGCATGCTGCTGGCACCGCTGCTGCCGAGCGAGCCGGTGTGGCTCAACCAGGTGCATGGCGTGGTCGTGGAGGATGCCGGGCATGCCGGCTGTCTGCCACAGGCCGATGCCAGCGTGTCCACCCATCCCGGTGCGGTGTGCGTGGTGATGACGGCGGATTGCCTGCCGCTACTGCTGTGCGATAAACAAGGCACGGTGGTGGGGGCGGCGCATGCCGGCTGGCGCGGCTTGTGCGATGGCGTGATCGAAAAAACGGTGCAGGCGATGAGCGTGCCTGCGTCTACGCTGATGGCCTGGCTGGGGCCGGCAATTGGGCCGGCTGCGTTTGAGGTGGGCGATGAGGTGCGTGCGGCGTTTGTTGCGCAGCAGGCGCAGGCTGCTGCTGCTTTTGTGGCGGGCGCCGAAGGCAAGTGGATGGCGGATATTTTTCAGCTGGCGCGGTTGCGCTTGCAGGCACTGGGCATTACGCGCATTTATGGCGGCGGGGTATGCACCTTTAGCGATGCAGAGCGGTTTTATTCCTACCGTCGGGATGGCGTGACTGGGAGGATGGGGACGTTTATCTGGTTGAAGTAAGATGGCCGGCGCGAAAGACCCGGCTGCGGCGCAGGCGTTTCTTGCTGTTCTGAAGATCGAGAAGGCGAGAGCAGTGATGCGCGGGTTCGGCGATGAATTGCCTTAGCCGGGGCAGGATGAAACGATTCCGGCGATCACCATCTCGCACCATTCATTTCGGGGGGGATACCAATCCGGCGTAGAACACTTCGCACTCTCCTCCGGGAAAAATGTCCCTTCCCTTTTTGAGTAACTTGAGCGCAGGCCCGGCGAGAGACGCCAGGATGTTCGGCTTTTCCACTACTGCTTTCTGGAAGGGGCCGCTGATCTTCTGCCGCACCGTGGCACAGCCCTGGGCATCGATCAGTGCCACGGTCACATCGTTGAAATGCTCGTTGACGAAATCGAGTCCTCCCTTGAGTGCGATCCGGTTCTCGTTCGTCGCCATGGCCACGTCTTGAGCCTGCGCCACGCCGTGTTCGATCTTCCAGTCGGAGACAAGCGCCCGGATCTCGCTATTGCCTCCCGACCCTTGCAAGATGCTCGCGAAGTTGTACCCCTTTGTGACCGCCAGGCCGGCGGGGCCGGCAAAGAAGAAGGCGCCCAGATCCACGAGGTTGAAGTTCTGGCTGGACTCAAACCGGGAGAACTCCCGATCGAGATCGTGGCCATGGAGCGTGAGGTTGCTGCCCCGAAGTGAGGCATCTCCCTTCGCGCTCCGCTTCATTTCATTTGCAGTCTTTCCCTGCATCGACAGTTTTGCGGAGAAATCCATCGGCCCTTCCGCGACCTTAAGCGGCGACAGGATTTTGAAGAATTCCTCGATGCGGAATTGCGGCAGAGAGTAGCGAACTTGGTAGAGGGGGATGGCGCCAGAAAAATCCGCGTGGATACTCCCCGAACCATGTCCGCCGAACATTCTCATCGTGACCACCCTGAGATCAAAGACTCCGCTCTTCCCCTCGACCGAAAACTGCAAGTCAGACACGGCGATGTCCTTTGTCTGAATCTTCCCGCAGGCAAGTTCCGCAGTAAAGGAAAGGTCCTTCATCAGGTACTGGCTTTCCCCTCCCGAAAGCCGCACGCGGCGCACGTCCACGCTGCAATTCTCCGCCTCGACTGCTGCGCTGGATTGTTTGTCCGCGTAGAGGAGCGTCACGTCCGAAACGCTAACCCTCGCCAAATGCAGGGCGGGTAAAGTAGCGCCGGCCACCTCCGGGTTCTCGAAGCTGTACTTCCCGTTGTGGTCGCGCTCAATGGAAACACGGAGATGTTTCAGCGCGACCTTCCCGATCCGGATTTCCTTGCGCAGCAGAGGAAGCAGTTCGATCCCCAGCATGGCCTCCTTTGCGGAGACGATCTCTACCCCCCGGTTGCGAATGTGCACGTCCTCTGCTGTGACGGACAGGCCCGGAAAGAAGCGGATTGCCATGCGGCCGCCGACCCTGACTTCCATTCCAAGCACTCCCGAAGCAGCGGCTTCCAGCCGGGGCTTGTAGCTATTGGCGTCCACAAGGATGAGTAGGGCCACTGCGCTGAGGACGAGGATTCCAACGAGTCCGCCGAGGATGATCTTAAGTGATTTTGACATTGCGCTGACCTGGTCTGGCCGTAATTTCACCGCTACCGTGGCCAGCGAAAAACGCAGGGGCCATGCGGCTCATGCAAAGCGATCGGGCAGGTTCGCTAGCCTGTTGAAAGTCAAATTGACCGCATCTTCACAGGAAGAGTTATCCCTTAATTATCCTCAGCAAGACAGCGACGATAGCGACCACCAGAAGAATGTGAATGAAGCCGCCCATGGTGTAGGAAGTAATCAAACCCAATATCCACATGACGAGCAGAATTACCGCAATGGTATAAAGCATGATATCGACCTTTCTTGAATGCCTGGGGGCGAAGTTATCCAGCCCCCTGTAAACCTCATTTGAATCTGGAATAGGCGTCAGTGACGCCTTTCTTGAGGTCGTCCCATATTTTGTCCGCAGTTGTCTGGACCTCATCCCATGCTGCGCCACTGGCTTTTTCCAGATCCTTCAGTTTTTCAGAGGCTGCGTGTTGTTGGGCACGCAACTCCCGAAGTGCCTCGGCATGCTTGACCTTCATGTCAGCTCCGATGTTTTCCGCCTTGGCTTCCAGCAAATTGATTTGTGCACTCCACTCTTTCAACTGAGCCTCCATTTTTTTCTTGTATGCGTCTCGAATGTCCATAATCTGCCCCTTAAGTGGATGAAGGCTGGTCCATCTTATTTCCCCTGCTTGATTACGAGCTGGTTCTTGACCCCACTTCCGCCGGTAACTGCACTCGCCAGAGATTTGGCTCTATTGCTATGCGACTGGGTATCGACGGACCCACTCAACGTCACCACCCCCTTGACGGTAGCGACGCTGATTTGCAGCGTCTTGAAACCCGGTTCGGAAAATATCGCCGCTTTGACCCTGGTCGTGATCTCGGCATCATCAATGGCTACACCTGCCTTCACACTTTGCTCGCCTATTTTTTCGCCGACGTTAACGGCGGCTTCACTGATTTTCTGGCCGGCTTGATCTGCAGCCCGATCAATATTCTTGCCTGCCGTCTCTGCAGGCCCTGGCTTTTCGCAGGCGGCAAGCCCAACAGCCACTAGCATCGCAAGACCGATCAGCTGGAAGTTGTTTGGCATGTTCATTTGGATTCCTTATTCATGTTTGCCGGGAAAAATTTTCAGGGCGCCGCCCGGTTTGAAAAATACCAGGGGCAATGTTTGCATCGCTGCCGGAGAGAGCGGGTTCACGCACCGCGCTATGTCGTTACAGTCAACTGGAAACGCCTGACTATAAAAAATGTTACATAAGCGGAGAGCATGCAAGAATACTGGATCTACAGTATTTTGGGATGCGGAATAAGGTAGGCGATGCCATCACTCCACATGACTTAACTTGCCACGCGAATTGAGAATTCTTCAACCTGCGCACACAAGCAGTCGTTGTCCACCGGCGAAAAGATTGAGGGCTTTTCAAGCTTCACTGGTTCGCCTGGGTTCCCATGCTTATCTGGATCATCCTGGGGTTTGTAACGTTCGGACTTACTTGGCTACTCGCTATCTATGAATTCTTGAGGCTCAAGTTTTTGGAGCAAGGCGTTACAAACAAGCGCGTTATCCATGAAGAAAGGCATCATCAGTCGAAAGATCGAAGAAATGAAGCTCACGTCCATCGAGAGCGTTGAGATCAATCAGGGAATATTCGGCCGTATCTTTGTCCTAGGCACCGTGAAAATTACTGGGCGCGGCATCAGTGATGTCGTACTCAAGGGAATTGATGACCCGATGTCTGTTAAGCGCAAAATCGAAAGTATCAGCAACCTGGCTTGATGAGTGTTAACTACGCTAGCAACGCGGAAAGTAAAAAGAGTCGCTCCTTCGTCGCGCCATCGGCTGCTTTGGAGCGGCTACTCCGTCCACTATGGGCCAAGTAGACATTCCTCCTCACGTTACACAAAAGCAACACTGTCGGGCTACCCCCGACGGCTTTTATTTTGCGGAACGAGAAGAAAGCAATTAGTCGTCAGGCCAGCCGCGGCAAAGCACGCATACCACTGGCTAAATTTATCCAGCTAAATGTCGCGTGTTTGGTTAGCCCAAGTGGGCAGCCTTTGGCCAAAGTTTCCGTTGAAATTATTTCCCCAAACCAGCAAGATGCGCTCTCTGCAAACAAATCATGCCCACCCTTACTGCCAATATGCTTCGCATCTGCTTCCGACTCAGCCTGTTCATTCTGGCTTTACCTATACTTGCCTATGCAAGCCTCCCACTCTCTTCCAATGTGCCCGGCGGCGTTGCGCTTGTTCCTCTCGGCAGCGTTGTAACTGGCGCAGAAAAACCTCAAACCTGGTTGGGCAATCAGCCTGTTCTTGTGACATCAGATCACGAGCAATGGTACGCAGTGGTCGGCCTGCCACTGGATATGGCGCCAGGCTCGCATGAGCTGAGCGTTAAAATTGGCAATGAAATGGAAACAGAATCCTTTGTGGTCAATGCCAAGCACTACCCCGAGCAGCGCCTCACGCTTAAAGACAAGAGCAAGGTGGAGTTGTCGCCTGCCGATCTGGCGCGCGCTGAACGTGAAATATCCATCATCAAGGAGTTCAAGCATCACTGGCGTGATGCGCAGGAGACCGATCTGGCATTCATTGTTCCCGCTGAAGGCAGGCTGGCCAGTCGCTTCGGCCTGCGTCGTTTCTTCAACGGCGAGGCGCGCGCACCGCATTCCGGCCTTGATGTCGCTGTAGATAGCGGCACACCGGTCAAGGCGAGCGCACAAGGACAGGTACTCGCAGTTGGCGATTATTTCTTCAACGGCAAGACAGTTTTTATCGACCATGGCAACGGGCTGATTAGCATGTACTGCCACCTTGACCGTATCGATGTGCAAGCCGGTGTAACGGTCAGCAAGGGACAGCTGCTTGGGCTTTCCGGACAAACAGGACGCGCCACCGGGCCGCATCTGCACTGGAGTGTGATACTTAATGGGGCGATGGTTGATCCGGAGTTGTTTATTCCGGCGAAGCAGTTGCGGGAATGACTGTGTTGGGCGGGCCAGGTTGAAAGATGAATTGGATGGTGGGTGTTCGCGGTTGAGTAGTGTTGGCGCTAATTGATTAGATTTTAAATCCGGGTGTTTGCCAGAAAACGGGCAAAATCATCCGCAGGCATCGGTTTTCCAAGGTGGTATCCCTGCGCCTCATCGCAATGATGGAGGCGCAGTTGAGCCAGCTGTTGCTCGTCCTCAACACCCTCGGCGATCGTTTTCAAATTAAGGCTTTTAGCCATCTGGATAATGGCGCGGACAATAGCAGCATTGCCGGAGTTGCTGACCATGTCACGCACAAACGACTGGTCAATTTTCAATTTTTCCACGGCAAAGCGGCTCAGGTAGGAAAGGCTGGAATAGCCGGTGCCAAAATCGTCGATGGAAAGCTTGACCCCTAGCGCTTTGAGTCGATGCACTGTATTCAGGATACCTTCGGTGTCCTGAATCAGGATGGACTCGGTTAATTCCAGCTCAAGCAACTCGGGCTTCAAACCGGAGTCGGCAAGGGCACGGCGAACACTCATTTCGAGGTTGCCCCGCTTGAATTGCACTGCCGAAAGATTCACGGCAATGACCAATTCCGGCAGTCCGGCCTGATGCCACGCCACTGCCTGCCGGCACGCTTCCCGCAACACCCACTCGCCAATTGGCAGGATATGTCCGCTATCTTCTGCGATCGGGATGAAGAGGACAGGAGGCACCATGCCACGCTCGGGATGCATCCAGCGTATCAGCGCTTCGGCACCAATCACGGCACCGCTTGCCAGATCAATTTGCGGCTGATAATAAAGCATGAATTCGTTGCGTTCCAACGCCTGTACCAGACCGGTGCGCATGAGGTGGTGCTCAACCACCTCAATGTTCATTTGTTCGGTATAGAAACGATAAGTGCTGCGTCCGGCTTTCTTCGACTGGTACATGGCCGTGTCGGCTTTTTTCAGCAAGGTGTCAAAATCACTTCCATCATCCGGATAAACCGCGATGCCGATGGAGACAGAGGTCGACAAGTGATACCCTTGAATTTCAAAGGGAGTGCTTAGCGCGAGCACCACTTTCTCTGCGATACCGGTTATTGCATCGGTGTCACTGGTATCCGGCAGCAGCACCAGGAACTCATCCCCACCCTGGCGGCTGATGGTGTCCGTGTTGCGCACGCTGTCGCGCAAGCGCGTGGCGACCGCCTTGAGCAGGGCATCACCGACAGCATGGCCGAGTGAGTCGTTGATGGTTTTGAAATGATCAAGATCAAGGAATAACAGCGCGACCTTTGTATTTACACGGCTTGAATAGGCAACCGCCATCTCCAGATGGTCCTTGGCCAGCAGGCGATTCGGCAATCCGGTCAACGGGTCGTGAAAGGCCAGCAATTCGATTCGCGCTTCATTTTCCTTGCTGTCGGTGATGTCCTGTACGGTACCAATCCCGACCTGCGCTTTGCCCTCGCTGTCGAAGATAATTTCTGCGCGATCGCGAACCCAACGGATTCCGCCAGACGTATTTACGCGGTATTCGACATCGTAGGGTGCTCCCTCAAGCGCCTGGTTCCAGGCATTGATAATAAACTCGCGGTCTTCAGGAATAATGATGTCAAAGCATGTATCAGTGCTCACCGGAGCACCGATGGGAAGATCGAAGATACGGTAGACTTCGTCTGACCAGTTAGTCGCCTGAGTGGCAATATTCACTTCCCAGCTACCAACGTGGGCCACTCCCTGTGCTCTTTTAAGCGTGTCCTCGCTTTTCCGCAGTTTGTCCTCGATTTTTCGCGCATGGCTCAGATCATGAATGGCCATCAGAATACCGCTTGCGATACCGCTGTCATCGCGAATAATTTTGACGGTAATTTCCAGGGGACGCCCGGCCGGGTTGTCCGGATGGTCTGCCTCCATGGTGATCACCGCATCCCGTTTTTCTTCCTGAGCACGGCACACCGGGCACAGTTCCAACTCACCGTTGGGATGAATAATCTCCGCAATATGACGGCCAATAGACTCTGTGGGCGAGGTTCCAGTCAGGGCATAAAACATTTTATTGGCACGCACAAGGCGGCGTTTCCTGTCGAGGAGATAAATCACGTCCGCAAAGGAATCCATGGCCTGGGTCCACTCAGACATCTCGCGTTTCAATGCGAGTTCAGAAATCTTTCGCTCAGTAATGTCTCGGGTAATACCGACCAGTGCGTAGATTTTTCCGTTGCCGTCATAAAGCGGTGATGCATGGGTTTCCAGCCAGCGGCTGGTGCCCCTTTTTCCAGCAACCCTGAATTCCAGCGTATCCGATTGGCCACTAAAAACTCGTCTGCTCAAATGAATGAAGGCAGCCCGCTCTTCAGGGTAAACGAAATTGATTAATCCTTCCCGCTGCGCTTCTTCGAGACTATCAAGCTCAAGCATTGCCAGACCAGCCCGGTTCATCTGAAGGAGTTCACCGTTCGCCAAAATGACTTTTACACACTCCGGTTCGCTCTCCAGAATGGTGTTCAGAAAATCTTTTTGCTGACGGAGCTCCTTCTCAACTTCCTTGCGATCTGTAGTGTCGCGCACGATTGCCACCAGGTTGGGAGCTCCATTGATCGAAGTCAGGTACTGGAGAATCACTTCCACCGGGATATCTCCGCCATTCTTGTGGCGGTGTGTAGTGGAAATTTTTATCGACCTTACTTCCCCGCGCAGCAGTGGCTCCAGCATCTGGCGGAAGCGAGTTTCATCGAATTCCAGTTTAATATCCAGCGGAGTCATTCCGAGCAACTCAGCCCTGGAGTAACCAGCCTGGCGGACAGCGCCCTGATTCACGTAGCTGAAGCGCAAGGATTCCGCGCTGAAAATGAATGCGCCATCCTCTATCATGTCAAGAATGTCAAGCGCCGCTAATGAATGCTGGTCTAGCTGTTCCAAGTAGAACTCCTGGAGAATGGTTTGAACTACGCCAACGAAGAAACACATCTAACTTTATCGAAGCTGTAAATACCACTGAGAGATATTTCGGCATCTGTGCGTTGCGAGCGCGAATCTCAAATGGGTTGCATATAACCTTCATGGGTATTTAGGCTGCATGATTATAGCCATAATTCGGCAATATCTAGCGCCTGCACAGCGTAAGAGGATGGATGTATCTGCGCTCAACCCAAGAACGTTTGTGTTTTCTTTGACTGGTAGCAACTTCACCCCGCAGAGCAGGCAAGCGCAGGGTGGGGCATGATCGACTAGTTGCAGTTGTTTCCGCTGTTAAGATTGAAACATGGAGTGCTTGAACTAATCGTTAACCGCCAGATGTCTTGATTGCCGGCTAGCCTGATTCACCACCTTAGCCTTCTTCGACAAATCCTTGTCCGATTTCTCCGCCTTCAGAAATGCCGGCACCTCCTTGCTCCCCGACAGCGCAAAATCCTGCGCCACTGCTGAGCTGGCCTCAGCCTGCGGCACCGCCAGGCACTCAACCATCCCCCGGTAAACCAGCTCAAACAAGCGATCCAGCGCGATCTGGTGCGTCTTGCGGGTGGTGGTGTAGATCCAGTCGGAGAAAGACAGAAAGCGTGCAAACGGGCTGTCGCCCAGCAACAGCGGCAAGGCCTGCGGGAAACGCCCGGAGTTGGCGACCAGGTCCCAGTAACGGGCAAAGCGCACCAGCCGCTGCATGGTGGGGAAGTCGATGCGATCGGTGGCGAGCACGGTGTAGGGCGCGTAGGGGGTGTAGCGCATGTCATACGCTTCGGTGTGGCGGATGATGTTGGTGCCGCGCAGGCGCTTGAGTACGCCGACCTGGATTTCCTGCTGCTTCAGCGCAACCAGGCGGTCAAAGCCCTGTGCGAAGCTGGCCATGTCTTCGCCGGGCAGGCCGATGATCAGGTCGACGTGGACATGGGCGTGGCTTTCGGTGCGCAGCCAGCGCAGGTTTTCTTCAGTCTTGGGTGTGTCCTGTTTGCGCGAAATCAGCGCCTGCACTTCGGGGTTGAAGGTCTGGATGCCCACCTCGAACTGCAGCGAACCGGCCGGGAAGCGCAAGATCAGTTCCTTGAGCTTGTCCGGCAGGTGATCCGGTATTACTTCGAAGTGCACGAACAGCTTGTCGTCCAGGCGCTCCAGAAAGAATTCGAGGATGCGCGCACTGGCCTTGATGTTGAGGTTGAAGGTGCGGTCGACAAATTTGAACTGGCGTGCGCCGCGCTCATACAGCTTTGCCATCTCGTCCAGGAACAGGTCGAGATCGAAGGCCCACGCCGTCTTGTCGAGCGAGGACAGGCAGAACTCGCACTTGAACGGGCAGCCGCGCGAGGCTTCCACATACAGGGTGCGGTTGGCGATGTCGTTGTCGTTGTAGAGCGCGTAGGGCAGCTTGATTTCGGCCAGCTCTGGCTGCAGGCCGGCGATGATCTTCTGCGCCTGCGGGCGCTTCTGCAGCAGCTCGCGGCAGAGCCTGGGAAAGCTGATGTCGCCCCAGCCGGTAATCACATAATCCGCCAGCCGCACCACTTCCTGCTGCTCGCATTCGTAGCTCACTTCCGGCCCGCCCAGCACCACGATGATTTCCGGGGCGACGCGCTTCAACAGGGCGACCACGCGGGTGATCTCGACCACATTCCAGATGTACACGCCGAAGCCGACGATTCTGGGCTGCGCAGAGATAATCGTTTCAATGATCTCTTGCGGCCGGTTCTGCAGGATGAATTCCATGATCTGCGTGTCCAGCTCCAGCTCGCCCATGTTGGCGGCGAGGTAACGCAGACCAAGCGAAGCGTGGTGATAGCGAGCGTTGAGGGTGGCGAGGACGATGGTGGACATGCGCGGGCAGATGAGCTGAAGGGCCGCCATTTTACGCTACTTCTGTGGCAGATTAGCCATGGAGCGTACAGGGGAAGGCGAGTGATGGTGCCACCGCACATTTCATGGGGTGCTATACTTTTTCTCCATGAACTCCTCGCAAATCAACAATCCACTGCATGGCATTACGCTGGAACAGGTCCTGACCCGCCTGGTCGAACACTACGGCTGGGAAGGACTGGGCAAGCTCATCGCGATACGCTGTTTTACCCATGACCCCAGCATGAAATCGAGCCTGAAGTTTTTGCGCAAGACTCCGTGGGCAAGAGAGAAAGTCGAAGATCTGTATCTGGACTCACGCAGATAATCCCGCACGCCCATAAACTTGGCTCGGAGCAGGGGGCCTGCCTTTGGTATAATCCGCCCCTCGAATATTTCCTGAACTGAGCCATGAGCGTTTTCGCCTGGATTATTGCCGCCAGCATCGCCGGCGGCGTGTTGAGCGTGCTTGGCGCCGCAGTGATTGCGCTGAATTCCCGTGCACAGCATTATGTGGGCTCGATGGTGAGCTACGCCATCGGCGCGTTGCTGGGCGCCGTGTTTCTCGAAATCCTGCCGGAAGCGATTACGCTGACCAGCAATGTGGCGCGGCTGAGTGCTACCGTACTGGGCGGCATCCTGCTGTTTTTCATCCTGGAAAAACTGGTGCTGTGGCGGCACTGCCATCATGAAGACTGCGAGGCGCACGAGCTGCAGGCGCCGGCCGCCAACGACCACGGCCGCAGCGGCCTGATGATCATGGTGGGGGATACCTTCCACAACTTTGTCGATGGCATCATCATCGCTGCCGCTTTCCTCACCGACATTCACCTCGGCATTGTCACTGCGCTGGCCATCATCGCGCATGAGATTCCGCAAGAGGTGGGCGACTTCGCCATCCTGCTGCATTCCGGCTACAGCAAGTCCAAGGCGCTGTGGCTGAACCTGATCTCCAGCTTCGCCGCCGTGCTGGGCGGCATCCTGGGTTACTTCACCCTGCAGACCATGCAGTCGTGGATATCTTCATTGCTGGCGCTGGCCGCGGCAAGCATGATCTACGTGGCCGTGGCCGACCTGATTCCCGGCCTGCACAAACGCGCGCAATTGCGCGATACCCTGCACCAGGTGGTGCTGATCCTGCTGGGCGTGGGCACGGTGGCGCTGATGGGCGCTGTGCTGGCGGAATAATCTTCTTTGTCCGCAGATTACGCAGATTGACGCAGATTCAAAATCTGGCAACCGAGTGATCTGAGTAATCTGTTTAATCTGCGGATAGAGCTTCTGTATTTTTTTAGGTACTGATTCATGAGCAAACAAAATAATCCGCCGCGCGTAGGCTTTGTCTCCCTCGGTTGCCCCAAGGCTACCGTGGATTCAGAGCACATCCTTACGCGTCTGCGCGCCGAGGGCTACCTGATCTCCGGCAGCTACCAGGATTCCGATCTGGTGGTGGTCAACACCTGCGGCTTTATCGACAGCGCGGTGGAAGAATCGCTCGAAGCGATCGGCGAAGCGCTGGCCGAGAACGGCAAGGTCATTGTCACCGGCTGTCTCGGTGCCAAGGGTGATGTGGTCAGGCAGGCACACCCCAAGGTGCTGGCGGTAACCGGCCCGCACGCGACCGATGAGGTGATGGAGGCTGTGCACGCGAGCTTGCCAATGCCGCATGACCCCTACACCGATCTGGTACCGCCACAGGGAATTCGCCTGACACCGAAGCATTTTGCCTATGTCAAAATTTCCGAAGGTTGCAACCACCGCTGCACCTTCTGCATTATCCCCAGCCTGCGCGGCGACCTGGTCAGCCGCCCGGTGGGCGAGGTGATGCAGGAAACGCAAAACCTGGTGAAGGCCGGCGTGAAGGAACTGCTGGTGATCTCGCAGGACACCAGCGCCTATGGCGTGGACGTGAAATACCGCACCGGCTTCTGGAACGGCCGCCCGCTGAAGACGCGCATGACCGAGCTGGTGCAGGCCATGGGCGAGCTGGCCGGGCCGGATGGATCGAAAGTCTGGGTGCGCCTGCATTACGTCTATCCCTATCCGCATGTGGATGAGGTGATCCCGCTGATGGCGGAAGGCAAAATATTGCCTTACCTCGACATCCCGTTCCAGCACGCCAACCAGCGCATCCTCAAGCTGATGAAGCGTCCGGCCAATGCCGAGAACGTGCTGGCGCGCATCAAGCAATGGCGCGAGATCTGCCCCGAGATCACCCTGCGCAGCACCTTTATCGTCGGCTTCCCCGGCGAGACTGAAGAAGAATTTGAAGAGCTGCTCGACTTCCTCGAAGAAGCGCAACTCGACCGCGTCGGCGCCTTCATGTACTCGCCGGTGGAAGGCGCGCTCGCCAATGAATTGCCCGACCACGTGCCGCCCGAAGTGCAGCAGGAACGCCTCGGCCGATTGATGCAGCTGCAGGAAGAAATCAGTGCAGAGCGCCTCAAGCGCAAGGTGGGCAAGACCATGCAGGTGCTGGTGGATGAAGTGGACGAAGAGGGCGCCATCGCGCGCAGCGCAGCCGATGCGCCGGACATCGACGGTGCAGTCTACATCGACGACGGCCAGGACTTGCAGGTAGGAGATTTTGTGACGGTGCGCATCACCGATTCGGACGCACATGACCTGTGGGCTGAGCTGGCCTGAGCGCACGGACAACCGTTGTAACTGGCGAGCAGATTGATGTGCCAGCAAATGCCCGCCCAGTGCGGGCATTTGTCCGGCTGGGCAAGCAGTTTGTCTGGGCAGAATTGACACAAGAACGATCGTTCTGTATCGTAATCCGGGTGTGATAAATGCTGCTTGCATCAGCAAGACCGGCGCGAAAAATTCTGCGCGCGGAGTGCGCTGGTCATGTTGTAATACCGTGTGTGAATGAGGAAAACGCTGAGGTAAATTCAGCTGTCCCGTAGTGAACTGATTAACGTTTTGTGAGGAGAAGTAAATGTCAGAGGTGATGAAGGTTAAATTGACATCAGATGAAATTCGCACGGCGAAGAACGCAGCCGCAGCCGAAAAAATGTTAACCCTCGCCAACAAATCAATGCTCGCCGCCAATCAGGCCGAGGCAGAAGCCAGGCAGGCGCTCGCAGCCAAACAGATTATCGCCGCGCAAAAAGAGGACGCTGCCAATCAGGCGCGTGCAGCCTATGCGGCAGCGATGGAAAAGAAGACCAGCGCCGAACAGGAAATGCTCGCTGCGAAGGAAGCTGGTGAAAAGGCGCGTGCCGATGCCGAGGCTGCCCGGGTAGCCAAAGCCCTGGCCGCACAGGAGGCCGCCGCTGCCAAAAAGCTGGCACAGGAACAGGCGCGGCTGCGTGCACAAGAGGCGGCCGCAGCCAGACTGGCACAGGCTGAAGCCAAAAAGAGAGCCACAGAAGAAGCTGTTGCGATGAAGAAAGCTGCAGCAGAAACGAAGAAGCTAGCCGCAGAGCAGGCCGCTGCTGCCAAAAAAGCCGAGGCCGAGGCACGCCAGCTGGCCGCACAACAAGCTGCCGCAGCGAAGAAGGCTGAGGCTGAAGCCAAACAGAAAGCCGCCGAAGAAGCCGCAGCACTGAAGAAAGCGGAAGCAGAGGCGAAGAAACTGGCTGCAGAACAGGCCGCTGCCGCGAAGAAGGCCGAGGCCGCAGCACGCCAGCTGGCCGCACAACAAGCTGCCGCGGCGAAGAAGGCTGAGGCTGAAGCCAAACAGAAAGCCGCCGTAGCAGCCGCTGCGCTGAAGAAGGCGGAAGCAGAAGCGAAGAAACTGGCCGCGGAGCAGGCGGCAGCCGCCAGGAAAGCCGAGGCTGAAGCACGCCAGCTGGCTGCGCAACAAGCCGCCGCAGCCAAAAGGGCCGAAGCCGAGGCCAGGAAACAGGCTGCCGCAGAAGCGGCTGCGCTAAAGAAGGCCGAAGCTGAAGCGCGCAAGCTTGCAGCACAACAGGCTGCTGCCGAGAAAAAAGCAGAAGCGGAAGCCAAAAAAATAGCCGCACAGGAGGCCGCCGCAGCCAGAAAGCTGGCCGCAGAGCAGGCCAGGCTGGCAGCGCAGGAACTGGCCGCTGCCAGGAAAGCAGAAGCGGAAGCGCGCAAAGCGGCCGCTGCCCAGGCCAAGCTGATTGCACAGGAAGAAGCTGCCGCCCGCAAAGCTGCGGCAGCACTCAAGAAAGCCGAAGCGGCTGCCAGAAAGGCTGCGCTGGCTCCGCCTGAGCCAGTGTGGCCTTTTGCCAGCGATGAAAACAAAGGGGTTGCGGCTGCTGGTTAGCATGCTGCCAACTGTGGCGCCTTAGAGTTATTGGCTCGCGCAAAGAAAGTGGTTCGAGATGATTGATAACCCGGTGCGCGGCCGCTTCAATGCATGGTTTCTTGCCGCATTCGATAGCTACATGCACTGGAAGTACGCCGACAAACCGCTGGTACTATCCACGATGTTTGTTGCCATCCGGCACCAGATTACGGCGACTTGCATTAAGTGAATCCATGACAGAAGCTGCGTAGTTTGCAGGTGCGTGGATGCAGCTATAATAATTTTTCCACATAACGCTCCTTGCCGTTCAGCAGGATCGCGCTAATCCCCGCACCGCCAAAGCGATCCACCGCCACGCGCACCGACACCCTGGCATTGTCGACGGGCCGTTCCAGCGCGCGCCCGCTGCCTTCAGGCACGTAATAATTCTCAATGCCATAGTGCACGCTGAGGTTCTTCACCGGCTCCAGTTGCCGCGTCTGCTGGTTCCAGCGCGTATTGCTGGCGTATTCCACTTCGCCCTTGAGCGCGACCTGGCCGCTGGCCAGCTGCGGCATCTGGTGATGGGCCGAAACGGGCGTGGCATAGGGCTCGGCGGCTTGCAGCACGACATACACGGTGTCGTGGCGCTTGAACTCCTTGTCGCCGGCTAGCGGGTCCAGGGTGAGGGTGCTGATGGTGTAGTTCAGGCGCACATAGTCGCCGCTGAACAGCGAGCGCGGGTCTATCGGTGCGGTTTCCAGTATCACCGGCGTGCCGCTGTTCAGCGTCCATTGCTTGATGCCTATCATGCCCAGCAGGGCGACGATTTGCACGGCCAGGATCAGGAGCACACGCAGGGTTAGCTTGATGTTGTTCATGTTATTGCTCCCTCGCCTGCACAATGCGCTGGTTGAATTTGCGCCGCTGCCCTTCCAGGAAGTAGCCGCCGGCCATCAGCACGAGGCCACCGGCGATAAAGAACATGGAGCGGTCGAGCAGGGTCCAGAAGGTATCGAAATAACGGCTGAGCAGCCAGGCCGCGAAAAACAGGAAGGAAAAATTCAGCAGGGTGCGGTCACCGCTGTGCAGGGCATGGAATAACAGCCATACCAGTGCGGCGAAAAACAGCAGGTTGAACGCCAGCGCCATCTGCCCGCCCGCGCTGCCCGGCAGGAACAGGTTGACCAGCATCAAAGCGAGCAGGGCGGCGAGCAGGGCGCGCCCCCATTTCAGGTAAGTGGGCACCGGCGCGGCTGGCCGGGCGAGCTGCTGCTTGCGCACCAGCGCTGCCAGCACGGCAGCGGCGAGCAGCGTGACACCCAGCCACACGGCGTTGGCAGGCATACGTCCTTCTGCGCCGTGCAGCCAGGTGTAGCTGCGCTGGATTTCCGGAAAGGTCAGTGCAAAGAAGGCGCACAAGGCGGCAAACACCGCGTAGTGCTGGGTAATCGGCGCCAGTTTGCGCGTGTCTTCACGCTGCTCCAGCAGCAGGCCGCCGACAAACAGCGCCAGGTAGCCGAGGAAGTAAATCTGCATCAGATAGAGCGGTGCGCCCTGTTGGACGCTGCCCTGATAATCCCACAGGATATTGGAGTAACTGAAGCTGCTCCACAGCAGCAGGGCGAGCAGTGCAAGATGCAGCGCGCGCAACCAGCTGTGGCGGTAAATGAGCGGCAAACAGGCCAGCCAGAACAGCAGGAAAGGCCAGTGGAAGTTGCGGTTGAAATCCATGCTTTCCATGCCGGTCCACAGCAGGGCAAGGCAGATGGCCGCGTTTAGCGTGGCCTGTACCGGGATGACATAGGCCACCAGCAGGCCGCCCAGTGCCCACAGCAGCACGCCGTTGGGGTAGTGTGAATCGATGTTGTAAATCTGCGCGATCAGCATGATGTTGGCGCCAAACAGGATGACACCGAGCAGCCACAAGCCCTGGCTGAGGCGCGGCAGGTTGCCGCGCGCAGTGGTGATGCCGGCGGCAATGTAGGTGCTGCTCATGCCGCCAAACAGCACCAGCAGCTTGACCAGCTTGCTCATGCCCGCCCAGTGTGCGGCGAAGAAGGTGATGATGCCGCTGCCCAGCAGCAGCACGCCCATCAGTGTAAGCGCGATGACCATGCGTTCGTTGCCCGTGTGCTGCGATTCCGCATAAGCCAGAATATTCTGCTCGGCACCGGGCTGCACCCAGCCGCGCTCCACCCATTGCGGCAAATCCCGCGTCAGGCGCCGGATATATTTTTGATCACGCATGAAGCACACTCCTGTAGCGAAGATGCGGAAACTATACCGCAAACTTTCGCCGGGGCAGAACCCATCTGAAGGAGTGTCTAATTTTGTTGAGGAAAACGTGATTGCTCCGCGCTCACGAGGGTATAATTTTTCCAATTATTTTTATTTCTTTGCCATGCAAGCCGATCTCGACGACGCACACTACAAGAAGCATGTCACCGATACCGGAGAAACGCGCGAAATTGTGGTTTGCCGCGATATTTATTCTTACGGCGGCGTTAAATTGCTGAGCGCCGGGGCGCGCATCAATAGCGCCATGTATGAGCGCATCGTCAACCACAAGTTGCGTTCAAGGCTGGAAGAGTCGCTTAGTGTTGCCAATGCAGTCAGCAGGGAAACCCTGCTGGAGTGTGCCAGGCAGCGCTTTGACAGATTGCCCCTGCTGGTGCGCATGCAGGAGGCACTCAAACCGGCGCAATCCATCCTCAAGGTCATTGAACAGATACCCCTGAATCAACAGCTGGCGTTCAAGCTGACTATCGCGCAGGAAAAAATGCCGGCGCTGTTCGAGCACAGCGTGGAGAGCGCAATGTTCAGCGCTTTTCTCGGCTTCAAGGCAGATCTGGACCAGACCCAGCTCGTGCAGCTGGCCACGGCCGGTCTGTTTCACGACCTGGGCGAATTGCATATCGACCCGGCGCTGATGGATCGCAAGCGCACGCTGACGGTCGATGAACGCAAGCATTTCTACGTGCATCCCCTGTCCATGTATATGCTGCTTAAGGAGTTCAAGGAATATTATCCGGCGGTCAGCACAGCCGTGCTGGAGCACCATGAGCGGCTGGATGGCAGCGGCTATCCGCGCGGTCTCAAGCAGGATGAGCTGGGGCGGCTGGGGCGCATACTGGCCGTGGCCGAACTGGTGGCAAGCCTGTATCGCGGCGGTGAGAACACCGAGCTGACTCGCATCGAGACCACGCTCAAGCTCAACATGCGCCACCAGCTTGATAGCGCAGCCGTCAGCCATATGCTCGAGGTGCTGGATGCGGCGGGTGCAGAAGGGCAGGCGCGCAAGGTCAGCGTGGACCAGCTGCGCATTACCCTGCAGAAGATGGCGGATTTTTTTGCCGACTGGAACGCCCGCTTTCTGCCGCAACTGGATGCGCATCGCGACAACGAAGCCTTGATGTTCCTGAGCGTGAATATCCACATGCTCAGGCATGTGCTGGAAGATGCGGGCTTTAACGGCCAGGCTGTCGGCCAGCTTACCGACGTGCTGGAAGATCACAGCGCCGAAGCGCTGGAGCTGGAAAGCCTGTACCAGGAATTCGTCTGGAAAATGCGCGACATGGTGAATGAGCTGGGGCGGCGCTGGCCGGAGCTGGAGCAGCCATCGCATGATGGCGGCAACGAACTGGTGCGCGACTGGGTGAAGCGGGCACAGGAATTAATCTCGGGCTAGAATGCACGCATGAATTTTTATCCGTTTATCGCCATTGGATTGGGTGCTGCCATCGGTGCCTGGCTGCGCTGGGGGCTGGGACTGTGGCTTAACCCGGCGCTGCCGGAACTGCCACCCGGTACGCTGACGGCCAATCTGGTGGGCGGCTACCTGATCGGCCTGGCCGTGGCGTTTTTCATGCAGCATCCCGGTCTGTCGCCGGAGTGGCGTTTGTTCATCATCACCGGCTTCCTCGGCGGGCTGACCACTTTCTCCACGTTTTCCGCGGAGACCGTTACCTTGCTGCTGCGCGGCCAATATGCCTGGGGCACGGCGATTATTGCCACGCACCTCGGCGGCTCGTTGCTGATGACAATATTGGGTCTGCAGACATTCAAGTGGTTGCAGCAATAGGCCGGACAGGAGGCAATATGCAAAACGTTATTCTGAAATTTTATGTCAGCGAAAAACAGCGCCATAACGGTGCGCTGGCCTATGAATGGCTGCTGGAAGAGGCGAAGAAACTGGGGGTGCCGGGGGGCTCGGCGTTTCGTGCCATGGCCGGCTATGGCAGGCATGGCCGCATGCATGAAGAAACCTTTTTCGAGCTGGCGGGTGAAATGACGGTGCAGGTGGAATTTGTGCTGGAGGCTGCACTGGCGGACAAACTGCTGGAAGTGTTGCGCCCGCACAAGCTGAACATGTTCTATCTGCGCCATGCGGTGGAGGCGGGCGTCCTCTAACGCGCAGATTCCCCCCCCGCATGCGCTCATGCAGTCATGGCTGGTGTTGACTCAGGTAGCGCTCCAGTTCTTCCGGCGGTATCGGTCGCGACAGCAAATATCCCTGCGCATAGTCGCATCCTGCCCTGGTCAGCAGTACCCTTTGTTCTTCCGTCTCCACGCCTTCGGCGATCACCTTCAGGCCCAGCTTGTGCGCCATCACGATAATTGCTTCGCACAGCGCCATGTCATTGCTGTCGGTGGTCAGGTTGCGCACAAAGGACTGGTCAATCTTCAGATAATCGATATCAAATTTTTTCAGATATGAGAGCGAGGAATAGCCGGTGCCGAAATCATCGATCGCCACCTGGATGCCGGCATCGCGGAACGCCAGCAGTTTGTCAGTAATGTCATGTTCTGCATTCAGTAGCAGCCCCTCGGTAATTTCCACCAGTATGTGCTTGCCGGACAGGCCCAGTTCCTGCAAATGGGCAAGCCAGGCATTCGAGTTGCCGCTGCCCTCCCTGAACTGAGCCGGCGATTTATTGACGCTGATCTGGAAATTGCCCGCAAACTGGCTGCTCCAGCGCTGGGCCCAGCGCGCCGATTCCCGGAAGACCCAGTCGCCGATTTCATGGATCAGCCCGCTTTCTTCAGCCAGGGGAATAAAGTCCATGGGGCTGACCATGCCGCGTTCCGGGTGCTGCCATCTGAGCAGGGCCTCAGCCTTGTAGATACGTCCCGTGGCCAGATTGATGATGGGCTGGAAATACACCTTGAGCTGGTTTTGCGCCAGTGCACAGCGCAAATCATTCATCAGACGCAAGCGTTTTTGCGCGGCCTCCTGCAGCGAGTGGGTGTAATAGCTGTAGCGGTTACGCCCGTTCTGCTTGGCCACATACATCGCCTGATCGGCATTCTTCATCAGGTCGTCGATATTGCAGGCGTCGCTGGGGTACAGGGTGATGCCGACACTGGCAGAAACATAGACCACTTCATGGCCCAAATTGAAATATTCAGCCAGCCGGTCGATAATTTTCTGGGTGATGTCTGTGATATTGGCACTATCCGGAATCTCGGAAAGGATCACGGTGAACTCGTCTCCGCCCAGGCGTGCCACGGTATCCGAGGTGCGCACGCAGGAGCGAATGCGGTAGGCGGCTTCCTTGAGCAGGGTGTCACCGACAGCATGGCCGAGGGTGTCGTTCACTTCCTTGAACTGATCCAGGTCTATCAGCAACAGGGCCAGCGGCAATTTGCTGCGATCCGATTTCTTCGCTTCCACTTCAAGACGATCAAGGAACATGCGCCGGTTAGGCAGCTCGGTCAGCGTATCGAAATTTGCCTGTTTCCAGATCAGCTCTTCCGACTGTTTGCGCTCGGTGATGTCGGAGAACAGGGCTACGTAGCGATGCACCGAGCCATCCCTGTTCCTGATGGTGTTGATGGACAGGGCCTTGGCATAAATTTCGCCGTTCTTGCGCTTGTCCCACATTTCCCCATGCCAGTATCCGTCCCTGATCAGGCTTTGCCACATCTCCCGGTAAAACTCCCGGTCATGGCGCCCTGAACTCATGACCCTTGGGTTCTTGCCGAGAATTTCTTCCTCGCTGTAACCGGTCATCTCCTCGAAGGCAGGATTGACGGCGATGATCTGGTTGTTGGCATCTGTCACCGCGATCGCCTCGCTGCTGTTTTCATACACCATGGCGGCCAGCTGCAGATCTTCTTCAGATTCTTTTCGCGAGCTGATGTCGGATTGGTAGGTAATCAAGAGTTTTCCGAGTTGAGGGTGGATGACAGTGGAAACATGAAATGATGTCCACAGCGTCGTGCCATCCTTGCGCAGGTTGAGCAGCTCACCGCTGCATTCGCCGTTCTTTTCCACTTGCTGCTGGATTTCGGTTGCGGTGTCCAGGGGGGGCTTATCCGTAGGAGCATTGATGATGGAAATATGCTTTCCGATCAGCTCGCCAGGTGCGTAGCCAAACAAAGATTCAAAGCGGCGGTTTGTGTAATGAATAGTGCTGTCACTGGCCTTGATCAGGGCAATGCCCTCCGCCGCATTGGCCGTGATTTCGCTTTGCAGGCGCAACGCTTCCTCGCCCTGTTTGCGCAGGGTGATGTTGCGCAGAAAGCAATGTACTCTTGCCTCGTCGTACTTGGCGAAATTGGCGCTGACTTCGATATCCAGCAGCACACCGTCCTTGCGCCTGTGCCGGGTCTCGAAGTTGACGCTGCCCATTTCCATCAGCTGCTTGAGATGGGCGGCGGTGTCCTCCGGTGTCTCAATGGCCTCAACATCGCTGATGCACATCTTGAGCAACTCTTCCCGGCTGTAGCCGGACATGAGGCAATAGGCATCATTTACTTCCAGAAGGTGCCCCTGTGCATCGCTCATCCAGTAGCCGTCCAGTGAGGTGCGCAGCATGTCCTTTAACTGCGTTTCCTGGCTTTTCCTGAGCGTCGCTTCGGCTTGTTCGCGCAGGCGTAAATGCTGCTTGACCGGATGGAACAGGAAAAGATAGAGGATGGGCGAGAGCAGTGCGATCAGCAGGGTGGAATCTATCGCGGCTTCAATGAATTCGGATTGTTGCGGCAGATGTCCCATCAGCGCCATCACCAGGATTTCCATAATGAAAATGGAAAGGGTAATAGCGAGTAAAGCAAATGTGGGCGATGGCAGGATAAGCTTTGAACGCGGATGCGCGGCTTCCTTTGTTGCGGGATCAGGATTCTTGCCGGGAACGGGTGGGTGCATGTGTATCAACCATCTGTGAGAGCCCTGGATGCCTGATTGTAGTCATACATATGCCCGTTCACAACCAGCATTCGCTAATGCAGATTGTCAGCCGGCATGGCATGCGTAGCTGGCTTCCACTGCCCCGGAAAATCGGCTCAGCACAGGTGGCTGTACATTTTTTTCAGGAACTGTTCCACGTCGATTGCGGCGAGCTCGGCGGGCATGGACACAGGTTTTTCATACGGCACTACGTGTTCCAGAGCAACGACCGGATTCCAGCCCGCGTTCTGAATTTCGTCGTCATATTCCGCTGTGGTCGATACATTGCGTTCGACCCCGCCGCCACACATATTCATAATCATGGTGCCCATGTCACACCTCCTGTGCTTGCGAGTTAAGGGTAAACAAATGCAACCCTGTAAACAGTCTATCGGCTGCTGCAGCAACAAGTTTAGTGATCTGGACCAGCGGACGGGCTGGTCGGACAGGCGGACTACAGTTCCAGCACACCGCCGGTGCAGGTTTGCACCTGTTCCAGACGCGCCAGGACGGGCAGCAGGTTGAGGCCGGTTTCGTCTTTCAGGGTACGCGCCTGTTCCTTGAGCTCGCCCAGGGGGAGGCTGATGGGTTCGCCGGTGGCGGCGAAGGCGATGGTGTTGCCGCTGTCGCAGGAAGGAAAGGCCAGCGCACGCCCTTCAAACGCGGTTTTGATACGCTCCACGCTGTCCTTGAAGCCGCGGCTGCGCCCGAGCAGGTTGACGGCCATGATGCCGTTGTCGCTCAGGTGGGCGCGTGCCGCCTGATAAAAAGGCAGGGTGTCGAGGCCGCCGGCGCGCGCGTCGGCATCAAAGCCATCGACCAGGATCAGGTCCCAGGTTTTATCGCTGTTGATGAGGTAGTCGACGCCATCGGCGACGACAATCTGGATGCGCAGCGGGTCATGCGGCAGTTTGAAAAAATGGTAGGCCGCTGCCACCACATCCTGTTCGATTTCCACCACGGTGAGCTTGGCCAGCAAGCGGTTGCGGTAGAGGTACTTGGTCAGCGAGGCCGCTCCCAGCCCGATCAGCAGCACCCTGCGCGGGAAGTGCGCCGGGTCGCGCAACAGCAGGCTGGCCATCATCTCGCGCGTGTAGTCGAGCTCGAGGTGCCAGGGGCGGGCGATGCGCATTGCGCCCTGGATCCACTCGGAACCGAAGTGCAGGGTGCGTACGCCGGATTCTTCGCGGATGTCGATGGGAGTGGCCATGGTGTATTCAGTATGAGTTTATCCGCAGATTACGCAGATTAGACAGATTTCAAACAAGGCAATCGAGGCCAGGCATGTTGAGGCACAGGGTGATTCGATATGTCTGCAGGTGCATTTGAATCTGCGTTAATCTGCGTAATCTGCGGATCAATGATTTGCAGTTTATTTCTTTATCCACTGATTCAGCAGCCAGCGCGACCACTCCGTTACCTCGGAAGCGGTCATGCCCAGGCTAGCCTGCTGCTGGGCCAGCGCATCGCCGGCGGCGCCGTGCAGATGCACGCCCAGCAGCATGGCTTCATCGGCACTCAGGCCCTGCGCGATAAAGGCGGCGATCAGGCCGCTGAGCACATCGCCCATGCCGGGGCCGCTCATGCCGGGGTTGCCGGTCTGGTTGAGCCAGGTTTTGCCTTCACTGGTCACGCACAGGCTGTCTGCGCCTTTCAGTACCACGCTGCAGCCGCTGCGCTTAGCCAGCTCCTGTGCGGCAGCGGCGCGGTCGGCCTGCACTTCCGCGCTGCTGCTGCCGAGCAGGCGTGCGGCTTCGCCTGGATGCGGAGTGATTACAGCAGCCTGTTTGCGTGCCAGCAGCAGGCTGCGCAGATCTGGGCGCAAGGCGAGAATATTGAGCGCGTCTGCATCCAGTACCAGTGCGACTTCCAGCTTGAGTGCATCGTGCAGGATTTTCTGTGCGGCGAGGTCGTGTCCCATGCCACAGCCGATGGCGACCACGTCCAGTTTCTTCAGTTGCAACGCGGCTCGAGCCGGGTGCAGCATCAGTTCTGGTTGGCGCATGTCCACGCCGGGGGCATGGTCTGCAAGCAAACCCACATGCACGCAGCCGGCACCAGTTTTGAGTGCGGCACGCCCGGCCAGGATCGCAGCACCGATCATGCAGTTGCCGCCGCCGATGATCGCCACCGTGCCGAAGTCGCCCTTGTGGCTGTCGCGCGGACGCGGTTTGATAAAGGCGGCAACCTGCTGTTGCGAGATGGCGGGGATGCGAATGGCTTTCATGCTGTTTTCCTGAGGTGAGAACGTTAGCCTGCATTATAATTGCAACCTACCTCATTTAAAGGATCGATCTTATGTTCCTCTCCACCACCGGCAAACCCGCACTCTCCTCCTTCCGTCTCGAAAAACTCCGCGCAGCCGTCAAGGCCGCCGTGCCTGAAGTGTCTGTGGAAACAACGCGACACTGCTATTTCACCGCGCTCAAGTCGGCTCTGGCCGACGCCGACAGGGAGCTGCTGTTGCGTTTGCTCGGGCTGGATGAAGGGGAGCTGGGTGAACCCAAGGAGGCGAACAGGCTGACTAAACTGCTGGTGGTGCCGCGGCTGGGCACGATTTCCCCGTGGTCTTCCAAGGCCACCGAGATCGCACAGCATTGCGCACTGCCCACGGTGAAGCGCATCGAGCGCGGAGTGGTGTATTACTTCAAGAGCCGCAGCGGCCATGCACTGTCGCGCACCCAGCTGAAGGCGCTGCTGCCCCTGCTGCACGACCGCATGACCGAATCAGTGGTGACCGAGCTGGGCGGCATTGAAGAGAAAATTTTTGCGCACGGCGAGGCACAGCCGCTGTCCTCGGTGGATATACTGCAGGGCGGCAGCGCGGCGCTGTCGGTGGCCAACTATGAGTTGGGGCTGGCACTGTCCAACGATGAAATCGATTACCTGGTGGAAAACTTCAGCAAGCTGCAGCGCAACCCGACCGATGTCGAGCTGATGATGTTTGCGCAGGCCAACTCGGAACATTGCCGCCACAAGATTTTCAACGCGGACTGGGTGATCGACAACCAGCAGGAAGCGATGTCGCTGTTCGGCATGATCCGCAACACCCACAAGGTGAGCCCGCAAGGCACGGTGGTGGCCTACTCAGACAACTCCTCGGTAATCGAGGGTGCCAGTATTGACCGTTTCTATCCGCGCGCGGACGGCAGCTATGCCTACAGCAAGGAGCTTACCCATACCCTGATGAAGGTGGAGACACACAACCACCCCACCGCGATTGCGCCGTTTGCCGGCGCGGCCACCGGCGCCGGCGGCGAAATCCGCGACGAGGGCGCGACCGGTAGCGGCTCCAAACCCAAGGCCGGCCTGAGCGGCTTCTCCGTTTCCAACCTGAGTATCCCCGGCTTCGAACAGCCATGGGAGAAGAAGCCCTACGGCAAGCCTTCGCGCATTGCCTCGCCGCTGCAGATCATGCTGGAAGGCCCGATCGGCGGCGCGGCATTCAACAACGAATTCGGCCGCCCCAACCTGGCCGGCTATTTCCGCACTTATGAAGAAAACGTCAACGGCGAGATGCGCGGCTATCACAAGCCCATCATGCTGGCTGGCGGCGTCGGCAGCATTGCCGCACAGCACACGCACAAGCATGGCTTGCCGGTGGGCGCGCTGCTGATCCAGCTGGGCGGCCCCGGCATGCTGATTGGGCTGGGTGGCGGTGCGGCTTCCAGCATGGATACCGGTGTCAACGCCGAGAATCTGGACTTCGATTCGGTGCAGCGCGGCAATCCGGAGATGCAGCGCCGCGCGCAGGAGGTGATTGACCGCTGCTGGCAGCTGGGCGGCAACAACCCCATCCTGTCGATTCACGACGTGGGTGCCGGCGGCATTTCCAACGCCTTGCCCGAACTGGTGCACGGCGGCGGGCGCGGTGCGCGTTTCGAGCTGCGCAAGGTGCCGAGCGAGGAGCGCGGCATGTCGCCGATGCAGATCTGGAGCAATGAGGCGCAGGAGCGCTACGTGCTGGCGATTGCACCCGAGCGCCTGGCGGAATTCCAGGCCATGTGCGCGCGCGAGCGCTGCCCGTTTGCCGTGCTCGGCCACGCCATTGCCGACGACAGGCTGATCGTGCACGACGAACTGTTCAAGAACGACGCGGTGGACATGCCGCTGTCGGTGCTGCTGGGCAAGCCGCCCAGGATGACGCGCAATGTAAAGCGTGAAGCGGTAAAACTGCCGGCCTTCGACAGCAGCAAGATCAAGCTGGAAGACGCCATCACGCGCGTGCTGCGCCTGCCAGCAGTGGCCGACAAGACCTTTTTGATCAGCATCGGCGATCGCAGCGTGGGCGGTCTCACCGCGCGCGACCAGATGGTCGGCCCGTGGCAGGTGCCGGTGGCAGACGTGGCGGTAACCCTGATGGGTTACCACACCACCCAGGGCGAAGCTTTCGCACTGGGCGAGCGTACGCCGCTGGCACTGCTGAATGCACCGGCTTCCGGGCGCATGGCGGTGGGCGAGGCGATTACCAACATCGCTGCTGCGCGCATCGCCAAAATCGGCGACATCAAACTGTCGGCCAACTGGATGGCGGCGGCCGGCCACCACGGCGAGGATGCTGCCCTGTTCGACACCGTGCGTGCCGTCGGCATGGAGCTGTGCCCGCAGCTGGGCATCGGCATCCCGGTGGGCAAGGATTCGATGTCGATGCGCACCGCCTGGCAGGAAGGTGACGAGAAGAAAGCGGTGACGGCGCCGCTGTCGCTGATCGTCACGGCCTTCGCACCGTGCGTGGATGCAAGCAAGACACTGACACCGCAACTGCTGGCCGACATCGACAGCGTGCTGCTGCTGATCGACCTGGGCGCCGGCAAGAACCGCATGGGCGGTTCGGCGCTGGCACAGGTTTACCAGCAGACCGGCAATGTGGCACCGGACGTGGATGACGCGAGCAAGCTGAAGGCGTTCTTTAATACCATCCAGCGCCTGCATGGCGAAGACAAGCTGCTGGCCTACCATGACCGTGCCGACGGCGGTTTGCTGGCGGCATTGTGCGAGATGTCGTTTGCTTCGCACATCGGTCTGGACGTAAATCTGGATGCGCTGGCCGGCGACGCCATCAGCGCCTTGTTCAACGAGGAGCTGGGCGCGCTAATCCAGGTGCGGCACAGCGATGTGCAGCACGTCATTCATGCCTGCCATGGCGCCGGCCTATCCACAGTGCATGAAGTGGCGCGCCTGAACAAGAAAGGTCTGTTCAATATCGTGCACGGTGGCAAAAAACTGTTCAGCAAAAATGCGATTGCGCTGCAGCGCACCTGGTCGGAAACGACTTACCAGATGCAGAAGCTGCGCGACAATCCGGCCTGCGCCCAGCAGGAGTATGACCGCATCCTCGATGCAGCCGACCCGGGCCTGCACGCGAAACTGACATATAACCCGAACGACAACCCGGTCGCTCCCGCGCTGAAATTGTCCCGCCCCAGGATGGCCATCCTGCGCGAGCAGGGCGTCAACGGCCAGGTCGAGATGGCGGCCGCGTTTGACCGCGCCGGCTTTGCCGCGGTGGACGTGCACATGAGCGACATCATCAGCGGCCGCGTCAAGCTGCATGACTTCAAGGGCGTGGCCGCCTGCGGCGGCTTCTCCTATGGCGACGTGCTCGGTGCGGGCGAGGGCTGGGCCAAGTCCATCCTGTTCAACCCGCGCGCGCGCGACGAGTTTTCTGCCTTCTTCCATCGTCGCGACACCTTCGCCCTGGGCGTGTGCAACGGCTGCCAGATGATGAGCAACCTGCACGAGATCATTCCCGGCGCGGAACACTGGGCGCACTTTGCGCGCAACCAGTCGGAGCAGTTCGAGGCGCGTTTTGTCATGGTGGAAGTGCAGAAGTCGGCTTCGATCCTGTTCGACGGCATGGCCGGCAGCCGCATGCCGGTGGTGGTGTCGCACGGCGAAGGCTATGCCGATTTCGGCAGCGCCAAACAGCTGAAAGCAGCACAGCCGCTGGTGACGCTGCGCTACGTGGACAACCACGGCAAGGCGACCGAGACCTATCCGCTCAACCCGAATGGCTCGCCACAGGGCGTGACCGGTCTGACCACGCCGGACGGACGCTTCAGCATCATGATGCCGCATCCGGAGCGTGTGTTCCGTGCCGTGCAAAACTCCTGGCACCCGGCCGAGTGGAGCGAGAACGGTGCCTGGCTGCGCATGTTCCAGAATGCACGCATGTGGGTGGGTTAAGCTGCTTGCAGGCGTAAAAAAGGCGACCAATTGGTCGCCTTTTTTATTGCCGCACCCGCATGGATGCTATGCGCCGGCCCGATTATTTGCGGGTTTCAGCAGACAATTCTTTCTGGGTCTGGTTGGCATTTTCCTTTTGTGCGGCTTTATTTGCGGCGGTGTTGCAGGCCGACAATAAAACTGACAAAGCCAGAATAGTTGAAGTCAATATTAATTTTTTCATCTTGATATTTCCTTTCAGTCTGTTGCAGTTAAATGTTGTCGGCCCTGGTGGTTATTCTACTTTTGCCTTGGCGCGCTGTTCTGCAATCATTTTCTTGATGTTCTGTTGCTGCAGGCGTTGCATCAGGTTGGGCTTGATTTCATCAAAGCTGGGAACCTGCAGATCACGCACGTCTTCCAGTTTGATGATGTGCCAGCCGTACTGGGATTGCACCGGTGCACTGGTTTTGCCCTTGGCCAGGCTGGTGAGCGTGTCGGCAAAGGGTTTTACAAAGTTGGAAGGAACCGACCAGCCCAGGTCGCCACCACGATCGCGTGAACCTGCATCCATGGATTTTTCCTTGGCAATCTTGTCGAACTTGGCACCCTTGCTCAGCTGGGCAACGATCGCCTTGGCTTCGCTTTCTTCTTTCACCAGGATGTGGCGAGCCTTGTATTCCTTGGTGCCCAGGTGCTGTTTCAGGTTTTCATACTCCTGCTTGAGCGCATCGTCGCTGATCGGGTGGTTCTTGATGTAATCCTGTACAAAGGAGCTGGCCAGTATGGTCTGCCTGTTCATCTCGATTTTCTGCTGTGTATCGTCACGTTTGTCCAGGCCGGATTTGCTTGCTTCCTGCGACAGGATTTCGATGTTGATCAGCTCGTCGCGCACGGCTGCACGCAACTCTGGCGTGTCCGGCTGGCCCTGGCTGGTGGTGATTTCCGTGACGCGCGCATCAACGCGCGATTGCGGGATAGAGACGCCGTTTACCAGTACAGCAGATTTGTCCTGTGCGTAAACCGGGCTGGCAGCAAGCGCGCCCAGCATGGCGAACACGGCAATTTTGGAAATTTTCAACATGGTTTCTCCTCGCTAAAAGTAAAGTGACTGCTGGTTACGGTTTTATTGCCTGAATCTCTTCTGGCGTAAAGGCATTGATTACCAGCGCGTGTATTTCATTGTGTTTCATCATCTCGCCGAGCGCGGAATATATCATACGCTGCCGTGCCAGGGTGTTCTTGCCGACGAATTGCGCGGAGATGATGTTAAGCGTGTAGTGGCCTCCGCCCGCACGAGCGCCGGCGTGTCCGGCATGCTTGTGGCTGTCATCAATAATCTCCATCTGTACGGGGTGCAGCGCTGCAAGCAGCGTGCGCATCTGTTCAATGCGGTTGGTCGGGTCGATACGGCTCATGAGGGAAATACCTTCCTGAAGGGTTTGACGGTCACCTGCGCATAGACACCGGCAGCCACGTAGGGGTCGGCCTGTGCCCAGCTCTCTGCGGCTGCCAGCGAGGCGAACTCGGCCACGATCAGGCTGCCGCTAAAGCCTGCCGGGCCGGGGTCCACCGCATCCACAGCGGGGAAGGGGCCGGCCAGTAGTAAACGGCCTTCCTCCTGCAGCGCCTGCAGGCGGGCGACATGAGCGGGGCGGGCAGCCAGGCGTTTGTCCAGGCTGGCGGCCGTGTCCTGCCCGGTAATGGCGTAGAGCATCAGTTTTTTTCCTTATCGTCAGGTTCCAGGTATTTCGCCAGAAAGACTGCGTGCAGCAGGACGAAAACAAACATCATGCCGGTCGCACCAAACAGTTTGAAATTCACCCAGGTTTCAGTGGAGTAATTGTGTGCGACATACAGGTTAATAATCCCCAGTACGCCGAAGAATGCACTCCAGGCGAGATTGACGTTATCCCACACGCCATCCGGCAGGGTCATTTTTTCCTGCATCATGTTGCGGATCAGGTTGCGCTTGAACAGCAGGCGCGAGAATAGCAGCACGCCGGCGAACAACCAGTACAGGGCGGTGGGTTTGAATTTGATGAAAGCCTCGTCGTGCAGCAGCAGGGTGGCGCCGCCAAATACCACGATAATGGCAAAACTCACCCACAGCATGGTGTCCACCTTGCCGTGGCGAAACTTGACCCAGATGATTTGCGCCAGGGTGGCGAGAATGGCGGTGGCGGTGGCCAGCAGCACCGGCAGGTGCTGCGGGTCGGCCGCATAGCCGATCGCGCTGGCAAGGGCCTGGGCCGAGTCCGGATGGGCGCCGGCGAGCTTGAACACGCCAAAAAACAGAATGACTGGGAACAGGTCGAACAGGATTTTCATGGTTGCCGAGGGTGGTTAAATCTGCGCGAGCAGCGCCTATTCAGGCTTGAGTTTGAGGGATGCGGAGTTGATGCAGTAACGCAGCCCGGTGGGTGGCGGGCCGTCTTCAAAGACATGGCCGAGGTGCGCATCGCAGCGCGCGCACAACACCTCGGTGCGGGTCATGCCGTGGGTCTTGTCCACGCGGCTGACGATGGCATCCGCCTGCACTGGCTGCCAGTAGCTGGGCCAGCCGCTGCGCGAATCGTATTTGCTGCTGGAGCTGAACAGCGGGTTGCCGCAGCAGGCGCAAACATAGATGCCTGCATCGTGGCAATCCCAGTATTCGCCGGTGAAGGCCGGCTCGGTGCCGCATTGCCGGCAAACCCGGTACTGCTCCGGGCTAAGCTCGGCCTGCCAGTCGCTGTCCGGCTTGTTGACCTTTTCGCTCATAGCACTTCGCCGGCGTGGTCGGCCAGACGTGAACGCTCGCCGCGCTGCAGGGTGACGTGGCCGCTGTGCGCCCAGCCCTTGAAGCGGTCCACCACGTAAGTCAGGCCGGAACTGCCCTCGGTGAGGTAGGGCGTATCGATCTGCGCGATGTTGCCCATGCACACCACCTTGGTACCGGGGCCGGCACGGGTAATCAGCGTCTTCATCTGCTTGGGCGTCAGGTTTTGCGCTTCGTCGATGATCAGATATTTGTTGAGGAAGGTGCGGCCGCGCATGAAGTTGAGCGACTTTACTTTAATCCGCGAACGGATCAGGTCGCGCGTGGCGGCACGACCCCATTCGCCGCTGTCATCGTCAGACTTGTTGAGCACGTCCAGGTTGTCGTCCAGCGCACCCATCCACGGCGTCATCTTCTCTTCCTCGGTGCCGGGCAGGAAGCCGATGTCTTCGCCCACCGGCACGGTCACGCGGGTGATGATGATCTCCGAATAGATCTTGCTTTCCAGCGTTTGCGCCAGGCCGGCAGCCAGGGTGAGCAGGGTCTTGCCGGTACCGGCCTGGCCGAGCAGGGTGACAAAATCGATCTCGGGGTTCATCAGCAGGTTGAGCACGAAACTCTGTTCGCGGTTGCGCGCAGTAATACCCCAGATGGAATTTTTCTGGTGGGTATAGTCGGTCAGCGTGCGCAGCATCGCGCTGGTACCGCTCTGCTCGGTCACCACCGCCTGGAACGGCGTGGCACCTTCGTTCTCCTGGAACACGAATTCGTTCACCAGCAAATCGCGGCACAGCGGGCCGTTGATGTCGTAAAAGGTAAAGCCGTTGCTCAGACCGGATTTCATGTCCTTGCCGTGCGTGTCCCAGAAGTTGGCAGGCAACTCCTTCACACCGGTGTAGAGCAGGTCGGTGTCTTCCAGCACCTTGTCGTTGAAGTAGTCCTGGGCATCAAGGTTCAGCGCACGTGCCTTGATGCGCATGTTGATGTCTTTACTGACCAGGGTAACCTGGCGCTTGCTCTGCGTTTTTTGCAGATACATCACCACGCCGAGGATGGCGTTGTCCGCCTTGCCGTTGGCCAGGTTCTCGGGCAGGTCATGGGTGATGAACTGCGTCTGCAGGAACAGGCGGCCGGTGGCCGCCTTGTTGCCCAGCGCCTGCAGCGGCACGCCTTCATCAATGTTGGCGATGCTGCTGCTGACCAGCATGTCGAGGAAGCGGCTGGCCTGACGCGCATTGCGTGCCACCTCGGTCATGCCCTTCTTGTTGTTGTCCAGTTCTTCCAGCACAAACATGGGCAGGTAGACATCGTGTTCCTCAAAGCGGAACAGGCTGGTCGGGTCGTGCATCAGCACATTGGTGTCCAGCACAAACAGCTTGGAGGATGGGTTTTTTGCCGGTTTTTTATTGGTTGTCATAATGATCCCTTAAGCGTCGAGTGTGCGGACAAATTCCAGAACTTCCTTGGCGTGGCCGTCGGCCTTGAGGCCGCGCCATTCCCTGCGCAGCTTGCCCGCGCGGTCGATAACAAAGGTGCTGCGCTCGATGCCGCGGGCCTGCTTGCCATACATGTTTTTCAGCTTCATCACGCCAAATTGCTCGCAGACTTTTTCTTCCGCATCGGACAGCAGCGCATAGGGCAGGGTGAACCTGGCTTTGAAATTCTCGTGCGACTTGATGCTGTCGCGCGAAATGCCCACCACCTCGCAGTTGGCCTTCTGGAACTCGGCATAGAGGTCGCGGAATTGCTGGCTTTCCATGGTGCAGCCGGGCGTGTTGTCTTTGGGATAAAAGAAGATGACCAGCGTCTTGTTGCGTGCGGCGGCAAGTTGGAAGTCGACACCGTCGGTGGCGGGCAGGGTGAAATCGGGGACTACCTGATTCAACATCTATGGGGCTCCTGTGAAATTTCTGGTGCCTCTGTAAATCACTATCCCCTTGTGTGCGCCTTGTTACGCTCAGGATGATTATTTATAGAGGCGCCTTGTTGCCATTGTTTACAAAATCGTCGGGCATGGCAAGCGCTTCTGCAGCCAGTGCCAGAAAGGCTTGTTTATCCAGTGAGTTGAGGTGCAGCTGCGGGGCCTGGCCATAGCCGGGGTAATGCCCGTGAATGGACTTGTTATAGGCAGGGTCATAATGCCGCTGCAGCAGCTCGGCGATGAATTCGTCCCAGCGCTGCGCTTCGCACAGGTCGTGCCAGTGCTGCATCTGCTCGCCGGAATACATGCCCTTCAGGCGTTCCAGCTGCTGGCGCAACAGGGCCGGGTCATGCAGGAAGTGCAGGTAGTCGTCGCGCAGCAGCGCCACGCGCAGCTCTGTGGGCGTTTCCAGGCGCAGACAGGGGCTGGCCCACATGGCATCGATCAGCGCGTCGGGCACCCGGATCATGCCGATCTTCTTGCTTTCCGCTTCCACATACACCGGCCGGGCCGGGTCGAACGACTTGAGCTGTGCCAGCACCTCGCTGTCAAAGCCTTTCTGCGCGGGCTGCGGCACGTTGGGCATATCGCCCAGCACCGAGCCGCGATGCTTGGCGATTTCCTCCAGGTCCAGCACCTGTGCGCCGCATTCCTGCAGGGCGCCGAGCAGCCGGCTCTTGCCGGTGCCGGTGAGGCCGCACACCACGAGGAAGGACCGCTGCGCCGGCAATAGCGCGAGCTGTTCCAGCACATGCTGGCGATAATTCTTGTAGCCGCCTTCCAGGCGATCGGCGTTAAACCCGATCTGGCGCAGGATGTGCGTCATCGAGCCGCTGCGCTGGCCGCCGCGCCAGCAGTAGATCAGCGGGTGCCAGTTCTTGGGCTTGTCCAGCCAGCGCTGCTCGATGTGCTGCGCAATGTTGCGCGCGATCAGCGCGGCACCGATCTTCTTGGCCTCGAACGAGGACTGCTTGTACAGCGTTCCGACGCGCACGCGTTCCTCGTCGCTCAGCACCGGGCAATTGATCGCGCCGGGGATGTGGTCCTCGGCGAATTCGGATGGCGTGCGCACGTCCACAATCTCGTCAAACTCATGCAGTTGTGCTACGGTTGCCAGCCCTGAAGAATGTTTCACTTGAATCCACTTTGCAATAAATGACAGATACGGATTATATGCGCCTGGCCCTGGACCTTGCCAGACAAGCAGCACAATCGGGCGAAGTGCCGGTCGGGGCAATCGTCGTCAAGGACGGCGAAATCATCGGGCGCGGCTGCAATTCGCCGATCAGCCGCCATGATCCCTCCGCCCATGCCGAAATGCTGGCACTGCGCGATGCCGCCCAGCGCGTGGGCAACTACCGCCTGGTGGGTTGCGAGCTGTTTGTGACACTGGAGCCCTGCATCATGTGCGTCGGCGCCCTGTTCCATGCGCGTATCGCGCGTGTCGTGTATGGCGCCAGCGACCCCAAGACCGGCGCCGCCGGCAGCGTGCTCAACCTGTTTGATGAGGCGCGCCTCAATCACCACGCCGAGGTCAGCGGTGGCGTGCTGGCGGCGGAATGCGGCCAGGTGCTGAGCGAATTTTTTGCCGCGCGCCGCGCCCGGCACAAGGCCTGAATTTAGCAAACATATGAATACTAATCGTCCCAGAACTATCAACTGCGTCATTCCCGCGCAGGCGGGAATCCAGCGAAATAATTACCCGCGTAGCGGACAAAGCACAGATATTGTCCCGCTGAGCGTGGAGCTGTTTAATCAACTGGATTCCCGCCTGCGCGGGAATGACGGCGTTAATGGATTTTTGAGATGAAAATCACCGTCCACATCCCCACGCAAACCCTGCAACTGCTGGACGACGCAGGCCGGCTGCTGCGCCGCTATGCGGTTTCCACCGGCAAGAACGGCGTGGGCGAGGAGGGCGGCAGCAACTGCACGCCGCGCGGGCGCCATGTCATTCGCGCCAAGATAGGCGCCGGGCAGCCGGCCAACAGCGTATTTGTGCGCCGTCGCCCCACCGGTGAAATCTACACCCCGGCGCTGGGCGCGCAGCAGCCAGAGCGCGACTGGATACTCACGCGCATCCTCTGGCTTTCCGGCTGCGAGCCGGGCTACAACCGCATGGGCAGTTGCGATACCATGCGGCGCTATATTTACATCCATGGCACCCCGGATGAGCGCGAGTTGGGTGTGCCTGCCTCGCATGGCTGCGTGAACATGCGCAACGCCGAGTTGCTGGAGCTGTTCGATCTGGTGCCGGTGGGCACCGCGGTAGAGATAGTCGCGTAGTCATGGTTGCGCCGGCTGCGTTGACGGCAGCCTAAGCAAACGAATAGGTACTTGCACGCGCCGAAATGACGCAAACTGCACATTCATCCACAGGAGGCTGCATGAGCAATCCGTTTACAGTGCATCTGGTTAGCTGGCACGACGGCGAGCCCCTGCTGCGCGCCATACGCGAGGCGGTATTCATGCGCGAGCAATGCGTGAGCGCCGAGCTGGAATGGGATGGTCTGGATGAAGCTTGCCATCATGCCCTGGCCCTCAGCGCCAGCGGCGACGCCATCGGCTGCGGGCGCATCACGCCGCAAGGTTATATCGGCCGCATGGCGGTGCTGCCGGAATGGCGCGGCAAGCGCGTGGGCAGCGCCATACTTGAAATGCTGCTGGACTACGCGCGCAGCCAGAACCTGGCCCAGGTGGAGCTGGCGGCACAGGTGCAGGCCATCCCGTTTTACCAGAGCCATGGCTTCGAGGCGGAAGGCGAGCCGTTTCTGGATGCCAATATTCCGCACCGCAAAATGAAGTTGAAGCTTTGAATCCAGGCTCGTCAGTCCTTAGCCGTTAACCGCCAGGCGAGCTCCGCCGTCCGCCAGCACACCTTCTTCTACTGGCGGAAAAACAGTGCGCCGGATTTCGTTGCCGTCCCCGTTGCGGTAGATCAGTTCGTTGCTTTCAAAATTGAACTCGGGATGGTGCGCATCTTGCCACTGGTTGAGAAAGTGCTTGTAAAAGGGCGCGAACAGCCCGCGCTGCGGGCTGCCGTGCTGCAGCCCGAATACGTACTCCGGCTGGGTCTTGACCTCGTGGCCGTCATTGCAGTACTGGACCCAGACGTATTCGCCGGTCACCACCAGCTTCCAGAACGGCGGCTCTTCATAGAACTTGAGCTTGACCTTTTTTCCTGCGGCGGCAAGCTTGTGCAGATAGGCGATGCTCGCCTCTGTTTCCTGGCGCCAGCCCTGCAGCATGGCCTCCGGCTCATCCAGCGCCTGCGCCCGGCTGACGATGCCTTTGCCATAGGGGTTGGCCAGCATCACGCGAATTTCATACGCCAGCTCCAGCGTCTTCTGCAAGCCGCTATTTTTCGAGCTGAAGGTGTCGCCGGTGATCGACATGATGTACACGTCGCGCACGCTGGCAATTTTCTTGCGCATATCCCTGTCCTTCCAGCGCGACACCCAGCCACTGCCTTCACGTGCATACACCAGCGATGCAATTTTGTTCATCTGCATGCTGCGGCGTCCGTCCCAGGCGATCTTCGAGATATTGAACAGCAGCACCAGCACCGTGGCAAAGCTGATTTCCGTGATCATCAGCAATTGCGAGTCTTCTTCAACCCTTGGCCACCAGTAATACAGAACGTACTTGGCCACCACCGGCAGGGAAAACGCGATACCTACTGCCAGCAGGGTAATCACCACATGGGAAAAGGCGTGATGGATGCCCTGGGAGAAACTGTGAAAATGTTTGTTGTGGTCCATGCTGCAACCTCCTTTTTGAAAAAATCGTGCCGGCCGAAATGATGGTGGCAACTTCGAACGGGAGTAAGCGGGGGGAGATCGGGAGTAAGCGGGGAAGTTGGTTGAAGCAATACCCCGAACGCACCGCCAATCGGTGTGGGGAAACTTGACCGGACTTGACTATAGCAAAACTGGACGTCTTTGTTCAAGGTTACGCCACACTTGCCCACACTGTCTGAATAGATATGCGCAGACTCGATTGATTTTACTAACTGTTTTTGGATGTGCTTATTCGTGGCACTGAAGGGATAAGCTTCGCATTGCCATGCCGTTGGGTTAGTAAACAAGTGCATAGACTTGTCGTTTATTGATGATGCGTATATCCTATGCGCATCATCAATGGGGGTTAAAATGAGTGCAGCTCAATTCGATACTCTTGCGCCTAAAAAGGCGACAAATCTCAGCATCAACGCCGATCTGTTGCGGCAAGCCAAGGAACTCAACATCAATCTTTCCCAGACGCTGGAGCAGCGTTTGGCCGAAATCGTGCGCGAGGCACGACGCAAGCAGTGGCTGGTAGAGAATCAGGATGCGATAGATGCCTATAACCAGCGCATTGAAGCCAATGGGGTGTTCAGCGATGGCTTGAGGCAGTTCTGATGGCGCAGTTCGACGTTTACATCAATCCGAACCAGGCCACGCGCAAAACCATCCCTTATTTACTGGACTTACAGGCAGATCTGCTGGGAGCCTTGGCTACCCATGTTGTTGTTCCTCTGGTGCTGGCGGAGGAAATGAAGCTGAGTGTCAACCAGCTGAATCCGCAGTTCAAGATCAAGGGTGTGACTGTTGTTATGTCCACTGCCGAGCTGGCAGGTGTGCCCATACGTGCTTACGGTGAAAAAGTGATGTCCCTGAAAAACAAACGCGACGAGATTATCGCCGCGCTGGATTTGCTGTTTACCGGGATTTGAAGCCGCTGAGTATCGCTACGCTTACGGCAGCGTATACGGCAGCTCCATAAAGTTCAGCACCGCGCCCTCCAGCGATTGCAGATGCACGCTCTGTGTTTCGCGGCTGCTGATCTGCATCACCACCAGCAGATCATAACCACCACCGGCTGCCGCCGCCGCATTCATCACCATGCCGCTGGGTTGCCCGGCCATCTCGGCGCTGAATACTTCATCGCCGGCCCCCGGCTCCCGAACTGAGGCTGGCGCTGCGCTATCCACATGGGCGAGGAACATGCGGCGCTTGATCTTGCCGATATGCTGCGTGCGCGCCACGACCTCCTGGCCGGGGTAGCAACCCTTCTTGAAGCTGACGCCGCCGAGTGCGTCGAGGTTGGTCATCTGCAACACAAACTGTTCCTGCGTGGGCGGGGTGATGACGGGGATGCCGCTGCGGATATTGAGCCAGTCCCAGCAGGACGAACCCGCTGGCCGCGCAGCCTTGACCAGCGCGGCCCACAGGGCAGGTGCATGCTGCGCGCCGGTGTTGATCTGGTAGCGCTGGGCGCCAACGCGAACCACGCTGGCGTGGTCATTCTGCAGCACCTCCCAGTCGGCTTCCGGCACCGCGCCGAACTGCTGCCTGATCAAATCTGCCGCCGCACTGCCAGACAAACCCAGGCTGACCATCTCGTTGCTGGCGTCGCTGACTTTTACTTTTGAGCGCAGCACAAACATCGACAGACGCTTCTGCATCGCGGCGCTGAGGCTGCTGTGCACTTGCAGAAAATAATCGCCGCCGCTCTGCCACAGCAGAAAGCTCGCCATCATGCGCCCCTTGGGGCTGTTGAGGCTGCTGGTCTGCGCCTGTTTGGGGCTGACCAGCTTCACGTCGCTGCTGAGCAGGTTTTGCAGAAAGCCCTGCGCTTCTTCGCCCGCTGCCTTGAGCGTGCCAAACTGGCCAAGGTCGCACAGCACGGTGTCGTCACGCGCGGCGAGCAGCTCTGCCTGCAGGTCGCCAAAATGTTGCACTACGCCGTCCTGAATTTGTGCGCCTTGCTGTGCCAGAAAATTTTGCCAATCCTGATTCATTGTCTTGCTCCGGATAATTTTTAACTCTGCAATCTTACCGCGAAGCGCAAATTTTTCCGCGTCAATTTGCGCCCGTTTTCAGATAAACTGGCACTCATGAAATGGCTATTCTGCTTACCTCTGATCTTGCTCGGCGCCTGCGATGGCGGGCTGTGGAATAACCCCTATCCGGCCAGTGATCCAAATTCTGGCGATGGCAAGCCGCAGTCGATTTTCTACAGCTCCTTCACCGAGCGCCCCAAACACCTCGACCCGGCGCAGGCCTACAGCGAAAACGAGTATGTCTTCCTCGCGCAAATCTACCAGCCGCCGCTGCAATACCATTACCTGAAACGCCCGTACACGCTGATCCCGCAGGCGGCAAGCCAAATGCCCACGGTGCACTACCTAGACAAGAACAACCGTCTGTTGCGCGACGATGCCCCTGCCGAGCAGGTGGCCTATAGCGTCTATGACATTCATCTGCGCCCCGATCTGCGCTACCAGCCGCATCCGGCCTTTGCGCGCGACACCGCGGGCAATGCGGAATATCTGGCGCTCAAACCGGCTGAGCTGCACGGCATCAACGCGCTGGGCGACTTTGCCCATAGCGGCACGCGTGCGGTGACCGCTGCTGACTATGTGTACCAGATCAAGCGCCTGGCCCATCCCGAGATCCATTCGCCGATCAGCGGGCTGATGGCCGAGCATATCGTCGGCCTGAAAGACTATGCCGCTACCCTGCGCAAGGCGCAGCAGCATCCCGGGCAGTTTCTCGACCTGCGCGACTACGCGCTGGATGGCGCACAGGTGCTCGATGCACACAGCTACCGCATCAAGGTGTATGGCAAATATCCGCAATTCATCTACTGGCTGGCGATGCCGTTCTTTGCGCCGATGCCGGTGGAAGCCGAGCGCTTCTATGCGCAGCCGGGCATGCATGAACGCAACCTCACCCTGGACTGGTGGCCGGTGGGCAGCGGGCCGTATTACCTGTCGGAAAACAATCCCAACCAGCGCATGGTGCTGAGCCGCAACCCCAACTTTGCTCCCGAGTTTTATCCGTCCGAGGGCGAGGCGGGCGACCGTGCTGCCGGCCTGCTCGCTGATGCGGGCAAGCCCTTGCCGCTGATCGACCAGGTGGTGTTCAGCCTGGAGAAGGAAACCATCCCCTACTGGAACAAGTTCCTGCAGGGCTACTACGACGCCTCCGGCATCAGCTCGGAAAGCTTTGACCAGGCGGTGCAGGTCAGCGTGGGTGGCGAGGCCAATGTCAGCGACGAGATGAGGGCGCAGGGCATCACGCTGTCCACCTCGGTGGCCACTTCCACCATGTATATGGGATTTAACTGGCTCGATCCCGTGGTAGGCGGCAATTCCGAACGAGCGCGCAAGCTGCGCCTGGCGATTGCCATTGCGCTGGATATGGAAGAGTTTGTTTCCATCTTTGCCAACGGTCGCGGCATCAGCGCGCAGTCGCCCATTCCGCCCGGCATCTTCGGCTATCGCGAGGGAGCGGCGGGCATCAACCCCGAAGTGTATGACTGGGTCAACGGCGCGCCGCAGCGCAAGCCGCTGGCCGTGGCCAAACGCCTGCTGGCCGAAGCAGGCTACCCCAACGGCCTGGATGAAAAAACCCGGCAGCCGCTGGTGATCTATCTCGACACCACCTCGACCGGCATGGGGGCCAAGTCCAGACTAGACTGGCTGCGCAAACAGTTCGACAAGCTCAACCTGCAACTGGTGGCGCGCAATACCGATTACAACCGCTTTCAGGACAAGGTGCGGCGCGGCGATACGCAGTTGTTCTACTTCGGCTGGAACGCCGACTACCCCGACCCGGAAAATTTCCTGTTCCTGTTAAATGGTGCACAGGCCAAGGTGGGCCATGGCGGCGAGAATGCCACCAACTACAGTAACCCGGAATACGACCGCCTGTTTGAACAGATGAAGAGCATGCCCAATAGCCCGGCGCGCCAGGCCATCATCGACCGCATGCTGGAAATTCTGCGCCACGACTCGCCCTGGCTATGGGGCTATCACCCCAAGGATTACGTGCTGCACCACAGCTGGCTATACAACAGCAAGCCCAACAAAATGGCGACCAACAACCTGAAGTATTTGCGCATCGATGCCGCCCAGCGCGACCAGCTGCGCCAGCAATGGAACCAGCCGCTGCTGTGGCCGCTGTGGCTGAGCGGCCTGGCGCTGCTGGCATCCGGCTGGTGGCTGTGGCGGACGTTGCAGCGGCGGCAGGAAAGAAAAGCCTCCTAGCGCAGCGTAGTGAGATCAGGAATCTTTCCAGGAGACAGATAACCTGGTGCCACACCTGAGACATTTGCGGTAGGGGAAATACTTTGCCGGTGTTTGTATCTTGTCGCACATCGGGCAGCGGCAATGTTTAGCCATCAGATATGCCCCGCGTATGCCGCCAATTACGCACAGTGCGATCCCGCTAAACAACAGCCATGGTGCATGCACAGGCTGGGCGCCGGGGATCAGCAGATAGCCCGGGCCGGCTGCGCCGAACATCAGGAATCCGGGCAGGAAAATAAACAGGATATTGCGATTCCAGATTGGCCTGAATTCACGCAGACGATCCTGGAACTCCTTGATGATCCTCATTTCATGTTCTGCAGGTTTCATATTGCTCCCTTGTTTTGTTCTCCACCAGGCTGCCTGTTCAGATATCGCCATCCTTGCTCTTGCCTTTAGTCTCTGGCGGAAAACAAATCCACGTCGCCAGCACCAGCAAGCCAAACAGCGTGTAGCCCAGCATAAAAACCCAGGGTGGTAAATCGTAGTAGAGCAGCCTTTGCAGCCAGTGCTCGATAAAACTGCCGCGGTAGGTGGCTGCCCCGGCTTGGCTGCGCAACCACATCTCCAGCGTGGTTAGGGGGCAGGTGATGCCCAGCCAGGCCTCGGCCACGACAAACGCGATTGCAGCCAGATGCGCGAGCCTGAAGCACCAGGCATTCACCCAGCGCCAGCCCTTGCGGTTGCCGATGATGATGAGCACGAGGCCGGCGATGACAAACACAACCACAGCGGCATGCAATGCCAGCACGAGATCGGCAAGGAATTGATAGGGCAGGGCGCTGTGCATCACGGTAGCGGCCGCTGCTGAGGTGCCGGGCTATTGCTCTGCCGGACGCTGCGGATATTGCTCCAGCGCCTGCAAGACATAGTCGGCAACCTCCTGCGGCAATGTGCGGCTGGCCGCGCGGAAAGCCGCATGGATGCGCCCGGCATCAAACAGCCCGTCGGCAACCAGGATCGGGGTTGCCTTGTACTTGCCCGGCCTTTGCTCCCCGTCATCCACCGCCATATGGCGGAAGCCGCTGGCCTTGCTCCAGGCGATGGCGTGCTCGTTGTGCAGCTTGTCGTAACACAATTCAAAGCCGCTGAAGCCTTGATCGTCAGCCAGCCACACGATCAGGTCAAACTCCCTGGAGGTGAACCAGCGGCGTTGCGGCTCCCCCGGAATCTGGCGGACTTTGAGCTGTTCTCTCACGCTGTCTCCATTGCGACGAGCTGGCTTACGCTCACTTTTTCTTGTTGGCAGCCTTCAGTTGCGCCAGGGTCTCCTGCTGCAACTGCTGTATCTTGGGCATGAGGTCGGCCATGCGCAATTGCATGGCCTGCATGGTGTGCTGCATCACCAGCGGCATCTTGGCGATCACCGCCTTGCCGGCATCGGACTTGTAGAAATCGAGCATGCCTTGCACTTCCTGCTCGCTGAATGATTTCTGGTAAATGTCGATCAGCATGGGCTCCAGCGCATCCCAGCTGATTTGCTGCTTGACCAGGCCCAGCATCCTGGCGCGCATCTGGTCCAGGATCTTCTGCTGCTCCGGGGTCACTTGCTGGCCGGCGAGAGCATGCTGCATGGAAGCCTGCATCATCGAATCAACCTGGCCCATGGTGCCCTCAATCAGCTTCTTTGACTCCATCACCGTCATCAGCTCCCTGATCGAAGCCTCGCTTGCTTTGGTTTCGGCGGCAATGGCGGGGTGCAGTGCAAGCAGCGCAATCAGAACAACCTGGAATAGCTTCATCATGAAATTTTCTCCTGTAGGGTTAACGCGGTGGCCCGAACGCATGCGACTTGAGGGGTGTTTGCAACAGCGTTGTACTGCATGTTCAAGCGCCATCTCCTCAGCGGGCAATACGAATGCGTCAGCATGACACTGCAGGTAACGAGCACCAATCCTGGCACGTTCGGCACCCAGCTCACACCGCCGTTTTCGATGGCTGAAATGGTAGCCTAAGGCATGCCGCAAGTGCAGGAATTTTACCTGGGCTCAGCTACTGGAAGGGGCTGCGAAGAAGCGGGATGGCGGCAAGGAGAGACCTGCACCCATCCGGCAAACGTGTTGCGGGGTTTACCTGGCGTCCGGCACGGCTTTCTTCGCCTTCAGTTCCTCTGCCCGTTTGGCCGCGGCTTTGCGGGCCATATCTGCCAGCGGCTGGAACGGGCCGTACTTGTGCTGGTCTGCCGGGGCACCGTCAACATAGGGCGGGAATGCCGCGTCGATCGGCTTGTTCCAGCGGGCGGGGAAATCCAGTTCCAGATGGGCCTTGAGCGGGCGCGGCCGCGAGAGGATGTAACCGGCCACGTCGTAGGCTTCATCGTCGCTCAACACGGTGGCCTTGTGGCTGGCGCCCTGCGGCATGTTTTGCTTGAGAAAGCGCATCGTCGTCAGCAGGCGGTTCAAGCCGGCCCCGTTGTTGAAGGAATCGGCTCCCCACAGCGGCGGGAAGAGATAACCCTGCGCATCGCCTTTCACCCCGTTGCGCTTGCCCGCGCCGTCCTCGCCGTGGCAGACGATGCAGCGGGCTTTGAACACGCCCTCACCGGCGGCCGGGTCGGCACGCCGGTTGGGGGCCGGGATGTTCTTGGTGCCGCTGCCTTCCACCTGGGCCCCCACCGGGATGCCCTGGGAGAGAAAGTGGATGTAAGTGACGAAGGCCTTCATTTCATGCGAGTTCAAGGGCAGCGGCTTGCCGCTCATGCTGCGTTCCATGCAGCCATTGACCCGCTCTTCCACCGTACTGACGACATCTTCGCGGCCGCGGTACTGCGGAAAGGTAGCGGTGACGCCGACCCAGGGCATGGCGAAGGGTTTGGTGGCGTTTTCCTGGTGGCAGTTGGTACAGGCGAGGTTGTTGCCGCTATAGCGCATTTTCCTGTCTTTCACTTCCGGCCCGATATAGGCAAAGGTGCGCGTGGACAGTGCGTGGCCATAGCGCGCCAGCTTGCCGTAGTCGTCATCGGGCAGGCTGTCGATGTTGGGGGCGGAGCGATCCAGCAGGCTCGCTTTCGGCGCGGGAGATGCTGCAGGAGGCGCCGAAGCGGCCGGAACCTGCGCCTGGGCTGTGCTCCAGGCCAGGGTGAGGGCCAGGGCTAACTGGGCTGGGCGGATGGGGCGCATGGCAGGGCTCCTTTCTGATAGTGACAGGAAATACAGGGCGGAAAGATTGGCTCCAGTGCAGGGTAAGGAATAGCTACCTATCCGGCCACGTCTGTTGCAGTGTTTCGGCAAACAACCTGACCGGCTGCGCGCCGGTGATGGCGGTCTGCTCGTCAAGCAAAAAGTACGGCACGCCGCTGACGCCGAGTGCTGCTGCGCGCGCCTCGTCGGCACGCACCGCGTCGGCATAATCATCGCTCTCCAGCACTGCCAGCGCCTCGCTCTCGGCGATGCCGAATTGCGGTGCCAGGCGGCTCAGCGCGGCGCGCTCGCCTACCGCCAATCCTGCGGAAAAATAGCCGTGCATGATGCATTCGCTGGCGCGCTCGCCCAGTTGCCTGGAAGCGGCAAAGTGCAGCAGGCGATGGGCATCGAAGGTATTGCCGGGGCGTGCGGCGGACAGCTGATACTCCAGCCCGATTTCGCTGGCGAGCCTGGTCACATAGCTGTTCATCGCCGCCGCCTCTTGCAGGCTGACGCGGTATTTTTTCGCCAGCATCTCCGCCAGCGTGCCGGCTTGTTGGCGCGTCGCGTCGGGGTCCAGTTCAAAGCTGCGCCAGATCACTTGCACACTGTCCCGCCGGGCAAAATCGGCGAGTGCCTGCTCGAAGCGTCGCTTGCCGATGTAGCACCAGGGGCAGATCACATCCGACCAGATTTCAACTTGCATGGTGTCTTCTCCCTTGTCGCGCAGGCCGCAACTACATGGGATGCAAGCCTGCCTACGTCAGCAGTTTGAAGGCGTGCGCCCAATCGTTGCGCAGGAAGCCGGGTATGCACCAGAGCATGCACAGCGGCTCGATGGCGCGGGCCGCTTCAACCTTGCCCATGTCCGCCGTTTCCCAGCCGAACTGGTCGAGGATTTTGCTCACCATCTGCTTGGCCGACTCGTCGTTGCCGCAGATAAACATGGTCGGCTTGCCACCCTTGAACTGCGGATTAACCATGGACGCGTTGCCGACAGAATTGAAGGCTTTGACAAAGCGCGCGCTGGCAAACTCGTGCTGCAGGCGCTCCATCTGGGACTCATCGAGACTGGTGAAATACTTTAATACCCCGTTCACCGGGGGCGCATCGGCGATCGGATTGGTTACATCGATGACCGGCTTGCCCGCGAAATTTGCAGCGCCGGCGAGACGCAGCACCTCTGCCGCCACCGTGCCTTTAACCGCCAGCACCACCAGTTCGCCGAAGCTGGCGGCATCGGCAAAACCGGCAATGCGCCCCCGGGGATTTTTTGCCGCCCATTCGGCCAGCTTGGCCGGCGTGCGCGTGCCCAGCGTCACCTCATGGCCATGCTTGAGAAAGCCGCCAGCCAGTGCCTGCGCGACAACACCCGAGCCAAGGATTCCGATCTTCATGGTGATCTCCCTTATGCACAGCGTTTTGAATGGCAGAGCAGAGGCACTGTGCTTGCGGCAGTGCCTCTGCCGTGGGATGAATCAGCATTCTCGGCCGCAGCAAGGTGCGTGGCAATCAGGTCTTTACCCTACATTGTCGTCCAGCCGCGATCGCTTGGCTTCATTGTTGGTTAACCAGCATGGTTCGGGCAGACATAGTTGGTGTCACTAACCAAAGCGATTGATCCCCGCTGTGGCGGCAAGCCCGATGAACGAATGAAGGCAAGATGCGCGGTTTGTATCATGGCCCGGACACGCTTCTGAAATTCAACAAGGCCGATTATGGAAGTGCAGTCTGTTCTTGTGACGGCGCATCGCACGATGCAGTAATGAACGTAGCAATAGATGGCTAACGAGGCTGTAGAAAAACTACTTGAGGGGTCGCGCATATCATTTTCTGGGGGTCACTTAACCCTTCCCGTGTAGTCGATTGTCGAATACAGCTCATTTTGAAAGGTCGATTATTGATCATCGCTATTCCAATTTTTCATCAAGTAGTTTTTCTACAGCGTCAACGTAAAGTTGAGGGACGCCGCGCTTTTGCGGCGGAATCTTCCCCCGATTTAATTGACACCTGATTAGGCCAACTGATTTTCATACGTTGCTGGCGACACGTAGTTTAAAGATGAATGGATTCTACTGCGGTTATAGAAAGGAATATAGCTCCTCAGCACGGATTAACGCGACGGTGTGACTTTCCCGGTTTGCTTCGATGAACTCGAAGATTTCCGATTTTGATCGGAAGCAAACCGGATGGCTTTTTTTTAGGAGTTCATGCTCCTGTTGCAGGACTTTGTATTTCTGCTCCAGATCGCGTAGCCGCTTAAGTTCGGTAACGGTCTCGTCGTCCAACTTCACACCCTTGGTCACAATCAATCCCTCCCTGGCTTGTTTACGCCAGCGTGACAGCATGAAGGGGTGGATGTCCAGTGCCTCGGCCACGTCCTGAATCAGAACATCGGGGAGATCGCTTAAACGTGCTGCGGTTGCCTTGAAATGCATGCTGTATCGATGCACTTTGGGTGGCTTTGATTTGCCCATAAAAACACCTCCGTTTGTTAGGGGGAGGTGTCAATTATTTTGGGGGAAGTTTAGCGTCCCGCTCGAACGAATATAAATGGACTTCCCACATCGCAAAGCGGCTAAACCGCACGGCATCGATGTGCCAAGATTGAATTCCGGTCAATCTAAAATACGAAGGAGAAGTCCACATGAATATTACGACAGTTGGCATTGATCTCGCAAAAGATATTATCACGGCCTATGCCCAGGAT